>JBEKBK010000396.1:0-8275 GCA_050015435.1 Bryobacteraceae bacterium | reverse complement strand
GCGCATTGACTCCGCTGGTGGGATCCACCGGAATCCAGGTGCATCTCAGTGCGGGTGAGCATGCCCAGTACAAGCTGGAACCGGCGGAGGAGACCACGGGCGCGTGGGTGCTGGTGCGCGAGAAGATTCCATTGCCGCAGCTCTCGCCTGTTCTAGCCGTGAGCGGCTCTACCGAGTGCGTGGCCGCCGATGAATTGCACACTACTTTTCGCGACGTGGCGTGGCCTTTTCGTAATCCCTGGTTCTCCGCCGACGTAGGCCCACGCGACGATGGGATCATCGCGCTCATCAACACCTCGGAGCACCCGGTGCAAGTCTGGGGATGCTATTCTGCCGGCGTCCTCTACTCGGTTCCAGGCAACGATCGCGCGGTACCCGGGCTGACGCCAGTGTGTTCGGGCACCGTCGAGGAGCTGGTCCCACCGTTCGGATCGAGCCGGTTTCCCGTATCCCGAGGCGGGAACTCCCATTTCTCGCTGACTACCCGCGGTGACATGGTTGTTCTACAAATGCTGCGGCCGGTGGCGGCGAACGTGAAGGCCTATAAAGTAGACTCCACGATCACCTTTGGAAAAGAAATCCCCGGCAATTGATCCAACAACCGCTTGCTCACGCGTGCGGCTCAGTTGAGTCATCGAGCCGCGACCGTAAGGAAGCGGTTGTGCTCAAGCCAACTAGTGCGCGTCTTCCTGACTGCGTTGGATCGCTTCGGTGCGAGATTTATCTCTTGCCGAACGCTTCCGCGCGTTCATCGGCCTGATGTGGGGCCTGTGCGGAGTCGTCCGATCCTCAGCCTTGACCGCCGTGGCCGCCGTGGCCGCCGACCCGCCCACCGGAACCTGGATCTGGAGCACATCGGCCGCATCGGTAACCACCTCGAGATACACATTGCCGGGGCCGACCATTGCCGGAACTTGTACGTTCATCTGATACAGTCCGGCGAGCGTCGGCGCCAGCCCCGCGAAGACCACATTGGCCTGCGGAAAATTGCCTGAGTTGAAGTCGTCAAAATACACCGCTAGATTACCCTGGGTGTTCACATCCGAAGTGCTGGGCGGGCTGCTCGGCCCGACCGCTCCATCAGTGATGGACGGCGTTACCGTTCCGAGCCCGGTCAGGACCACCGCCAGGTATTCGCCGGCCACAGCGGGATTGGCTTGCGTCACTGGCTGACCCGTGGCGGCGTGATTGGCGATGGCGTAGCCAAGGCCATTCGACGTAGTTGAAAACACGCCGGGCATGGCGTCGGTCTGGAATAGCGTCACCGCGGCGGATTTCGAGTTGTTATTGCTCACCTGGATCGAAACGAACGTTGCAGTGCTGATTTCGTACGGCAGGATCGCGCTTATCTGCGTCGGGCTGATGTAATAAATTGGTGCGGGCGTGTTGTTCACCAGCACCTGCACGCCGCCCAGCGTTAACGGGAATGGTTGTCCTCCCTGCGTGACCTGTTCACTGGTGGCAAGGCCCGTGCCGACCAGCGTAACTAATTCTCCGGGCGCAACACTCGCCGTGATAGGCGCATAGCTGGCCGCGTTCGCCACGCCGATCGGATTCAGGAAGACCCCCGATCCAGTGAAGGTGTTGGCATGCACGCCGACTAACAGCGAAAAGAACCCGCCGGTTCCGATCCCCACAAAGGCCTGGCCGCCATCCCCGAACTGATAGTCGTACCCGTTGATGTCGGTCAGGTTGCCGTTGGAGCTGAAGCTGAGCGTCTCATCGTCGGACTCATAATCGATGGTGTTGCAGAACGGAGACCAAAGCCGTTCATGGAGGACTTGGTCGCCGTTTCCATCGGAAACGATCGAGCCATAATACGCATCGATGGTGCCGCACCCGTTTCCGAGGCTGGGGCCGTCCTCGAGCGCCGAGAAATAATAAAGGCCCGAAAAGATGCTGTTGGTGGCGTTCGACGTCAGAGCCTTCACGCCGAAAACGACGTCGTATCCACCCGGCGTGTATCCCAGAACGAAATTTCCGTCAGCCGACACGAACATCGTTCTCGATCCGGTAAACAGTGCATTGGTCGAGGTGACGCCGGACGGTAGCGGCAGGGTCACCGAAATGCTTCCGTCCCCAGGAAACGTATAAGTCGCTCCGGCCACCGTCTGGGCGACGGTTGAGCCGTTCCCGGCGCCCTGGTTTTCGGCCTGGCCGTTCAGCGTGATGGTCCCGAACGTCCCCGACCCGTTGGGAATCAGCTCAAACAGAGCGTTCTTGAGATCGGTGCTGCTCCCGCTGGGAAAATCGATCAGGCCGGCCCAGTAAGATCCGGTAAAGCTCGCATTCGTGGGATTCGTTCCCGCCGGAATGGCAATGAAGGTATTCGCGAAGCTGCCTTCCGTGCTGCTGCCGACGAATACGCCTTGCCCCACTGCTCCATAGACCAAATCGCCCGAAGAGATAGGATTGACAATGTAGCCGAATCCGTTCGCGCCGATCACATAAGTGCCGGTGGTGCTCACGGTCGTGCCCACCGTCGCCGACGAGCCGGCGGAATCCACAGCCGACGACCCAGTGATGGTGTAGGTGCCCGCGCCACTGAAGGTAATGGTGCCCGAGACGGCGACGGCTTCGGTAATGTCTCCGCTGTTGCTATCGAAGTTGGCGCCTTCCAGCATGCGGAAATGGTAAGCCCCTTTGAGCAATCCGTTCCCGCTCGAATCAAGACTCTGGCCCAACGCCGCAGAAATAACCAGCGCGGCGAGCGCGATCACGCAGTTAAAAGATTTCATGGCGATATGGATATGAAAGTACCATACGTTGGATGCAACCAGTCATGATTTTCGTTACGGGAAAGACAGCACATTTTCAGGATGGCCGAGTCCAACCCGGTAGCAGGGTAAAATAGGGTCGTCGCAATGATTTGGCGTGGGACGGCTGGATCTGGATTACTCCGGCTATGTGCGCGCTTTTCTTTTGAGGACTCGCGCAAAACGGAGTGCGGCGCGATCAGTTCCTGGCCCGGATTTGGAGGTGGGCGCCGCACCCTTTGCGCTACGATCGAAAAGACCATGAGCATTTCCGCACCCTTTATTCACCGGCCCGTTGCCACCACCCTGCTGACCGTGGCGCTGGGTCTATCCGGTGCGATCGCTTATAATTTTCTTCCAGTCGCGCCTTTGCCGCAAGTTGATTTTCCCGCTCTTCAGGTCAATTCGAACCTGCCTGGGGCAAGTCCGGAGACGATGGCATCCTCGGTGGCGACTCCGCTCGAGCGCCAGTTCGGCCGAATTGCCGGGCTGAATGAGATGACTTCGTCGAGCAGTCTGGGCTCGACGAGCATCACGCTGCAATTCGAGCTTAACCGGAATATCGACGCGGCTGCACGCGACGTACAGGCCGCCATCAACGCGGCGCGAGGGCAATTACCAGCGAACTTACCCCAGAATCCGACGTGGCGCAAGAATAATCCGGCGGACCCCCCGATCCTGCAGTTGGGACTCACCTCCCCCACCATGACACCGGGCGAGATGTACGACGCGGCTTCGACCATTCTCCAGCAGAAAGTATCCCAGATCAAAGGGGTGGGACAGGTCTTCGTGGGCGGCGGCTCATCCCCGGCAGTCCGGGTGGACGTGAATCCCACGCTTCTAAACAACTTCGGCCTCAGTCTCGAAGACGTCCGCACCGTGCTCGGCAACGCGAACGCGAATCGTCCGAAAGGAAGCCTCGCGGACGGCAGCCGCACTTGGAATCTGGCGACCACCGACCAGCTCAGGATGGCGCGAGAATACGCGCCGTTGATTATCTCGTACAAGAATGGGAACGCGGTGAAGCTGTCGGATGTCGCGACGGTAACCGACTCGGTCTCCGATATTCGCAATATTGGATTCGCAAACGACAAGCCGGCGGTGCTGATGTTCGTTTTCCGGCAGCCTGCGGCCAATATCATCGATACCGTGGATCGGGTCCTCGCGGTTCTGCCCCAATTGCAGGCGTCCATTCCAGCCTCCATCAGTGTGACTGTGCTTAGTGACCGGACGACCACGATTCGCGCGTCGGTTCACGACGTCCAGCGTACGATGTCCATCTCGATCGTACTCGTCATCTTGGTGGTCTTTTTCTTTTTGCGCAGCGTGCGAACGACGATGATTCCGGCCGTGGTGGTGCCTACTTCGCTGCTCGCCACCTTCGGCGCGCTGTACATTTTCGGGTATAGCGTGGATAACTTGTCCCTGATGGCGCTGACCATCGCCACAGGATTCGTGGTGGACGATGCCATTGTCGTAATCGAGAACATCACGCGCCATCTGGAGAGCGGCATGCGGCCGATGCAGGCCGCGCTGCACGGAGCCGCTGAAATCGGCTTTACGGTGCTTTCCATCAGCATCTCACTCGTTGCCGTATTCATTCCGATTCTCATGATGGGCGGCATCGTGGGACGGCTGTTCCGGGAATTCGCCGTGACGCTGTCCGTGGCGATTTTCATGTCGTTGACCATCTCGCTCACCATGACGCCCATGATGTGCGCCCGGCTTCTGCGTCCGAAGAGCGAAGAAAAACCTGGATTCCTGTCTAAACTGAACGAGCGTGGTTTCGACTTTGTTGCGGGCGGTTATAAGAAGTCGCTCTCCTGGGTCCTGCGCCATCAACCCGTGATGCTTTTCGTGACGCTCTCCACCGTGGTCCTGACCGTGTACCTATATGTGATCGTGCCGAAGGGGTTCTTTCCCCAGCAGGATACCGGCCGCATGGGCGGCCAGATCGTTTCCGATCAAGCCAGCTCTTATCAAGCGATGCGGGATCGCGTGATCCAGATCGTGGACATTGTCATGAAAGATCCAGCCGTGGCTGCGTCGAATGCCTTCGTCGGCGGCGGCAACGGTTACAGCCGGGCGCAAATGCAAATTACGCTGAAGCCGCTGAAGGAACGCGGGATCAGTTCAGACGAGGTGATCGCCCGCCTGCGTCCCAAACTGGCAGGCGTTCCTGGAGCGACTCTATTCCTGCAGTCCGCCCAGGATTTACGGATCGGCGGGCGAAACAGCCCCGCTCAATACCAATACACTTTGCAGAGCGACAGTGTGCGGGACCTCAACCGGTGGGCTCCGCTGGTCTACAACAAACTACGCACGTTGCCCCAGTTAGTCGACGTGAACACAGACCAGCAGGACAAAGGCCTCGAGGCTTCGCTCGCCATCGATCGTGTCACGGCATCGCGAATGGGGATTTCGCCCCAACTGATTGACGACACCCTGTATGACGCGTTCGGCCAGCGTGAAGTGTCCGTGATGTACACTCAGCTCAACCAATATTTTGTGGTGCTGGAGGTAGAGCCCAGATTCTGGCAAGATCCGGACAGCCTGAAGTATCTGTATGTGAAGGGCAACACCAACGCACAAGTTCCGTTGAGCGCTTTCACTCACTACGTTTCCGATAACACGCCGCTGGCGGTGAATCACAACGGGCAGTTTCCATCGGTTACGATTGCCTTCAATCTCCCGGTGGGCGTGTCTTTGAGCCAGGCGGTGCCGGTGATCGAGGACGCGGAACGGGAGATCGGCCTGCCGTCGAATATCACCAGCAGTTTCCAGGGCACGGCGCAGGCTTTTCAGGAATCGCTGGCCAGCGAGCCGCTTTTGATCCTGGCCGCGATCATCACCGTCTACATTGTGCTCGGGATGCTGTATGAAGATCTGATCCATCCGGTCACGATTCTTTCCACGCTTCCGTCGGCCGGTGTGGGCGCTCTTCTGGCGCTGCTGGTTACACATTACGAGTTGAACGTCATCTCGCTTATAGGAATCATCCTGCTGATCGGCATCGTCGAAAAGAACGCCATCATGATGATCGATTTTGCAATTTCGGCCGAGCGCAAAGAAGGTTTGACACCCGAAGCCGCGATCCTCAGGGCATGTCTGCTGCGTTTCCGGCCGATCACCATGACCACGATGTCCGCGTTGCTGGGTGGTTTGCCGGTCGCGTTGGGGCACGGCGAAGGATCTGAACTGCGCCGGCCGCTGGGCATGGCAATTGTCGGAGGCCTGATCTTCAGCCAGCTTCTGACCTTGTATACGACGCCGGTGGTCTATCTGTATCTCAATCGATTCCGGCTGCGCCTGGCTGCCTTGCGCGGCAGACGCAACGTGGCGGTTGCACTGGATCCGTCGCGGCGTAAGCCCTTGGCCGTGTATGAACGTGCATGAACGTGAATAAAAAGTCTTGTTTTATTTACGTTTATGCACGTTCATGCACGGCTTAATGTTTTGACTAGCGGGTGACGACGACCTTGATGTCTTGATCCGCCCATAGTGCGCCGTCCGAGGCGTGCCACCGCAGCAGGTATGTTCCTGGCTCGTCGAAGGTCGCCCGAACCTGCCAGTTTCCGTCTTTGGGGGCCGGCGGAGCCATCCAGCGGGGTGCCCACTGCGAATTAGCACCCGCGCGCGTATCCTCCCAGACTTTGATTTGCGGAGGATCGAAAGCCACCTTTGCAGGGCCCCGGTATAGAATGCAGGACACCCACAGTCCTGTCGCACTACCAACCGTAATCTGCCGGGGCGGATTCTCCCGCAGGTCTCCCGTCGTCTTGAAATCCGAGAGTTCGTTCCGGGGACGCGGCGCAGGCACTCCATCGTCGGTCACGTGCGCCGATAGAGTGAGCGGTTCACCGACCTTCACTGTGCGGACAGTATCCCCAGCGGCCTCGAGCACGGGGGGCTTGTTCGCGCGAATCGCGGGGCTACTCACTCCTGCGCCGAGCGCACCCGATTCGGAAGCGAAGACCATGTTATCGACAAAGAAATCCTGTTTGAGCGTCCCCCAGGCTTTCACGGTCTTGCCGTGGGTGGTCAGCGTCCAGATCAGTTCCTTGTCGCCGAAATCCTTAGGAACACGGACCCTGAACACGAACCGGTTGCGGCGCGGAAAAAGATGCGTCGGCTGCCCTTGATCGGGCCCACCAGGCTCGATATTGTTAAGCGCACCGATCGGCACATCGATCTCTTCTTCCCAATTCGAGTTCATATACCCGAAAATCATGTTGTAGGAACCGTCAGGATTCTGTTCCCACCCCTCATAGGCGGGCGATACAATCTGCCCAGACGAATACGACAACTGCGCGCTAGCCACCTGACAAGTCAAAAGGAGCGCTGCCACAGCAAGCGTCCAACCAAAAATACGTTCGTTCAACAAGATGACTACTGATCTCCCCCGCCAGTCGACGACTCGGCCGGCTTCTTTTTCAGATAGATAGGATCACCGTTACAGAGCGGGCACCCGATCAAGACGTCATTCGGTCCCAGCTTGAGTTTTTCGCGGCGTTTGGCCATTTCCGCGTGAAACTGCTCATCGCTGAGCAGGACGCCTTGTCCCAGGTCGATAAACATATTGGTGATCGAGCGGTTCCCGGATCCCGACCAGTTCCTGGGATCAGGCACATTCTTGTTCGCTGCCGTCTGGTCGAAATAACCGATGATATGCAGGATGGTGCCCTTCGGCAGCAGGGGGGCGTAGTCGTCGTCGTATTCGTAGACGCGAACCCAGTTATGGTCGTAGCCGGTGCAGGTGAGCGTCTGGATGTTGAATCCCCAGATCGCTTCCAGGCACATCCGAACCCCCGGAGCATGCATATGGGGCTCATACGACGTAATTTTGGTGGGCTGTTCCAGAACCTGGTACGCATCGAGACGCTGATTGGCTTCTCCGCCCCGGATATCGATGTCGACGCCGTTGCCCAAAGCCCGGATCGCATATCTGAACTCAGGCTGGTAGCCTTTCGGAAAGAACCTGAAGCCGTACAGGAGGCGTGCCTTCGTATCCCGGCCGTTCGAGTGGAGGTGGGTCGAAAAGAGATTCAAGTACGAACCCGCCCGCAGGAGTTTGCCGGCGTTGTCGGGCATAATATCCGCGTTGCGGCCCACTTCGTGGATCGGCCAAATCCCGCTGCTGCCTTCACTGAAATCTTCGAGCGAAGGCGCCTTGTTCGGAACGCCCGCGGTCCAGATCATGTGATGAAAAACGTAGCGCGAACCCACCGTTTTTCTGCCGCCGTCGCCCTGCACGTCATTCTCTTCTCTAATCTCCACGGACTTCACCCAGCGATCTTCCGTAAGGCCAGTCGGCACCGAATCAAGTTCGCCCCACCAGTCGGGGGACCCTGCCTTGACGGTCACCCAAGGTGAGGGCACGATGAGATCCGGTTCCCCGGCCGTCCATCGGCTGTTCTCCCCGAGTTCTCGTGGCGGCGGCATGTCGGCCGGATTCCCTTCCGGCGCGCCGCTGTCCACCCACTTGACGATCTTCGCAAGGTCCATATCGCTGAGGGAAT
>JBEKBK010000395.1:0-14625 GCA_050015435.1 Bryobacteraceae bacterium | reverse complement strand
GGCGACGCCTTCGTCTTCATCGACCGGGAAACCGCACGCATCACCACTATCCTCGGCTATCCCACCCGCAGGCTCGCTCAGGTGGCCTGATCGGAAAATTTCAAATATGTTTGGCTAGATTTACCAGTGGAATTGGCAGCCGCTTTCGCTTGGTTCAGGACCTGAATCCGAGTCAGATCGGCGCTCTTGATGTATTCCGCCGTGGGAAGCTGGTAGGTTTTACCTCCATCCGAAAGGATCTGTCGCGAGAACCCGGCACGTGCCATCGCCCCGTGCAAGTTTTCATAATCCTGATAAGTTGCGCTATGCAACTCTACCCTCACGTTGAAACCGGACATTTGTTTTACTCCTCTTGCTGCCGGTGGGCAGCAGTATTAATTGATATGCGCCTGGCAGCGTAAGCAGACAGTGCGAACGCATGAGGCAAAAAAATTTACAGCATTAGCTGACGACTTGCTTTGACGGGATAGTAGGCTTCGAGGCGGATACTGACTACCGCCCGACTAACGTCAAAGGTTTCCGCCAGAGTTCTGACCGCGGAGTCATAACGAAGCGGATCAATCTCCTTTCCCCCGAGATTACCTGCGCTGACGAGGAACGGCCGCACCGCAGCTTCTATTAGCATCCGCGGCATCAATAGATGGCCCATCGCCGCGTTGGCTTGAAATTCCCACCATTCCCCGTCATATTGCCTGCGGGATTCATCCGGACCTTCCCCTCTGCAGAGCACCTTCGGTGCGCCAGGATCAGAGAAGTCGCCAAACAATGGTGCATTGTTGTCCAGAAGAAATAAATGTGCATGCAGCAACCCGTGGCCGGCCTCGTGAGCGATGGTACTTCGGACGCGGCGCTGGGCAATTTGGGTCCGTTCTGCGTCCAATGCTTCCGACACGTAAATTCCTACAACGCCGCCCGGACCGAATTTGGTCAGCCCGAGAATTCCGTCCCCCAGATCCATAGGTTCAACAGTGACCTTGAAGCGCTTCTCGACGAAACGTTCGATGCGGATGGGTTGAGGTGCGCTGGGAAATAGGCTACACTTCGCCAACTCATCGACGCAGATCGATTCAAGTTCGTCGTCCGTAAAGAACGGCTGTTCCTTAAATGGGCCGCGCTTGGACCGGAACGATTTCATGGCTTCCCCTCCTTCTTCTCCCCCCGTTTCTTCGCTGCTAACTCCAAAAGTTCGTTCGCGGTTACCTTGCCTTCGGTCACTTTCCTGAGAGCGAAGCCGTAGGCCGGATCCGCCCGCATCGCGCGCCTGAGCTCCTCGACTGGGAGACGATTGTCCAGTCCCTTGAGTTCGTCAAATTTCGCGCCTAAGACACGCGCCATCTTTTGGAGCAAGTCATCTGACGGGTTCCGCCGACCGTTTTCGATGTCCGAAATATGGGCAGGCGAGATGTCCCCAAGTTGTCTTGCGAACTCGCGGAGCGAAAGGTCCTTCTCCTCACGCAGCTCATGAATCCGCTGGCTAAGTGTTTGCATATACCCTAGCGTTAGCATACAGTGCGAACAGCATATCTGTCAAACAGACTTATCCACATGTGCCCGACAGGTGACCGGCGAGATAGCTGAGCAACATCGTGTTACTTCGGGTGAGGTATCACATCGGTAATGATGTAGGTGTCCCCGGTAATCGTGAAATAAAAGCGCCAACTGCGGTTAACGCGGGCCTGCCACTTGTCCTGGGTCTCATCGTATTTCTTGGCGTGTAGGGAGGGGTGGTGGAGATTGCCCACAAGAAACCCCACCTGTTTGTAAAAGGCTTTGCGGATGGGAACGGGAAGCTTGCTCAACGCGCTTAGAGCATTCTGGGTGTAGCGCAGCTTCATCGAACAAGTTTAGTTTTTCTTTTGCCTGCCTTGAGCTTTTTGATGTTGGCCTCAAGCGAGGCTATCATCTCGTCAGCGGCACTAAAAGGGCCGTAGGTGCGGCCACGTTGGATGTCTTGGTCGGAATTGGCTAGTCGCGCATCAATGATGCGGCGTTGGGCCGGCGTGTAGTCGTCGTCGGCATTAGGAAATTTGGACCGGTCGATGACGAGCTTAGGCGTGAGCACAATCTTGCCGTGTTGGACCGAGGCCTCTACCAAATCGCCTTCGGCTACGCCGATGGCGGCGCGGAGGCGGCTGGGAAGGGTCATCTGGCCCTTGCGGTGGACCTTAACGAGGGTGGTCATTGTAGGTTTCAAGTTAATAGTAAGGAAGTCGGAAAGTCGGACTTCTGAACGAAGCATACCGGCTCAGGGGCAACTTGTCAAACGAAAGCACAGCTTATCCACTCGTCGCTACCCAGGCTCGTTGGATTGGCCAACTTTTCCCTCCTTGTCGGATTTCGGTGGTTTGCTAGGCTGCCCTCACTATGACAATACAAGACGCATGTCCTCTGTTCCTGGCCCACGGCCGTGCAGAGCGTCAGTACGCGAAGGAAACGATGGTCAAGCTTCGAGATTGCTTCAACGCCTGGATTCTCCCATGCCTGGGCGACAAGGAATTGGAGAGACTGTCCCGAACAGATTTGATCACGTTCCGCTCCGAGCTGGTCGATAACAAGTTGGGAATAAACCGCCAGTACAGCATCCTGATGACGCTGAAATCGTTACTCAAGTTCGCCCGTCAGGTGCTTAAGATCCACACGATGGATCCCAATACCGAGATCCGACTGCCCCAACGGCCAAAGCCTCACGTGGTCTACCTCAATAACGAGGAGGTCGAACGCCTCAGAATGGCCATCCGCACCAACAGCTTTAGTGGGTTGCGTATGCGGACCCTGGTAGAGGTGCTGCTGGGGACGGGGTTGCGGATTTCCGAAGCTCTATCCTTGGACCGTACGCCCTTTGAAATGGGCCACAGCCAGGTAGAGGTAATAGGGAAGGGTAAGAAACCCCGCGTCGCGTTCTTCCCCGAAACGGCCATCTACTGGATCAAGCAGTTTCTCTACTATAGGAGCGATGATTGCCCGGCTTTGTTTATTACCACAGGTAATCCCAGGCGCTGGGACAGAAATGACCTGTCCAAGTACTTTAAGGAACTGAAGAAGCAAGCCCGCATCGACAAGCCGGTGACGCCTCATATCCTGAGGCACTATGCATCATCCCGGACTATGCTTCCTCGGCGCAGGCCAGGCGCGTTCTGCGGGCTTTCGGGGCAAACTGATGTGGCATAGTCCTCGGGCTGGATCGGCATCCTGGGAGGGTGATCCATAAACTTTTTACTCTCCCCAGTACGATTGAACGGCTCCGGCAGGGGCCGTTAGATAAACACCTTGACGCCTACGCCGGTGTGGTCGCCGAGCAGGGTTACGCGCCAAACTCGATCCGAAGCCAGATTGTGGTGATCGCCGACCTCAGCCAGTGGCTTGAGCAGAAACGCATTGCGGTGCCAAGCCTGGACAGCAAGGTGCTGGACCGCTTTCTGAAGAGACCCGGCCGGCAAGGCGGGACCCGACGTGGTGATGGGCGCACATTGAACCGGCTCCTCGCCTTGCTTCGCCAGACAGGGATCGTCAAGCCGGACCGAGAACAGACCGTAGAGAGCCCGCGCCAGCACGTCATCAATGGATTCCAGCACTACTTGTTGCAGGAACGTCGACTGTCCTCCGCGACGCCGCACAACTACTTGCCCGTCATCGACCAGTTTCTATCCGAGCGATTTCCTCGCAAGGTTCTCAACCTGTCCGCGATTCGTGCCGCCGATGTGACCGATTTCGTGCGCCGCCACGCTCATCAACTTAGCCCCGGGCGGGCCGCCCTGATGGTCACAGCGCTTCGCTCGTTCTTCCGTTATCTGCTGCACTGCGGGGAGGTGGCGACCGACCTGGCGGCCTGCGTGCCTACCGTCCCAAAATGGAAGTTCTCGGTCCTCCCCAGGTTTCTCTCCGCAGACTCTGTGCAGCGGGTACTCGATGGTTGTGATCGACAGACGTCCATCGGCAGACGGAACTACGCGATCCTGCTGTTGCTTGCCAGGCTTGGACTCCGGGCCGGCGAGGTCGTCGGCCTGAACTTGGAGGACATCGATTGGAAGGAGGGCCAGATGGCCATTCGCGGCAAGGGCGGTAAGTCCGTCCTCATGCCCTTGCCAGTCGATGTGGGAGAAGCCATTGCCACCTATTTGCGCCGGGACCGCGCCCGCTGTTTGGTGCGTAGCGTGTTCATTCGCCATCGCGCGCCTCTGGTTGGATTTCAAAACTCCCTCGCGATTTGCTCACTTGTGATGCGTGCTCTGAAACAAGCTGGCGTGGAGTCGGTGCACACGGGGGCGCATGTCTTTCGCCACTCCCTAGCCACAAATCTTCTGCGGCAAGGATGCTCTCTGGATGAAATTGGCGAACTGCTGCGGCACCAAAGTCCGGACACGACCGCTATCTACGCCAAAGTGGACGTGGTTGCCCTGCGCACCTTGGCATTACCGTGGCCGGGAGATGGCCGATGAATCCACTGGCCAAAGCGGTCCGCGACTACCTGGCGTTGCGCCGTGGCCTTGGATTCAAACTAGTCCGGCATGAGGCTGGGCTGCAGGAGTTTGCGTCCTTTCTGGTGCGAAAACGCACTGCTCACATCACGGTCGCCCTGGCGTTAGAGTGGGCGACCCGGCATGCCCACCAAAAACCGGCTGAATGGGCGGCGCGACTCAGCATTGTGCGCGGCTTCACCCGTCACTGGAGCGCCACGGATCCGTCGACCGAAGTTCCACCGCTGGGTCTGCTGCCTTATCGTCCGGCACGCGCACAACCGTATTTCTATTCCGATGACGAAATCCGGCAGTTGCTGGGAGCCGCCAAGGCTCGACCGTCCGTTGATCCGCTGCGTTGCTGGACCTACTACTGTTTGTTCGGATTGCTGGCCGTTACGGGCCTGCGACTGGGAGAGGCGTTGAACCTCCGGACTGAGGATCTGGGCTGGTCCGAAGGGATGCTCACCATCCGTGGAGCCAAGTTCGGCAAGTCGCGTCTGGTACCTCTGCATGCCTCCACCTGTAAGGTTCTGGCAGATTACGCAAAGCGGCGGGACCACGTGTTCCGTGGCCGAAAGGAAGGCCACTTTTTGGTGAATAAGAACGGCAACCGGTTGGACAAAGGCGAGGTCCACCGCACGTTCTATGCGCTGTCTCGACAGATCGGATTGCGAGCGGTAGACGCCAGTCGTGGACCGCGCCTGCATGATTTTCGCCACCGTTTCGCGGTTCAGACGCTGCTGCGTTGGTACCGAACTGGCGACGATCCCGAGCGTCGCTTGCCGATCTTGTCCACGTATCTCGGCCACGCCCACGTCAGCGACACGTACTGGTATCTGACTGGCACGCCTGAACTGCTGGGGGCAGCCGGCAGGCGACTGGAAAAGAGGTGGGAGGGTCTAAATGCGGAACGTAGCTGATTTTCCAGCTCTGTTGCAGTCTTTCTTTACCACTCGTCTCATGAGCCAGCGGAGGGTCAGCCCGCACACGATCGCCTCGTATCGGGACACGTTTCGCTTGCTGTTGCAGTTCGCACAAAAGCGGGTGCGCAAAGCGCCGTCCCAGTTGAGCCTGGAAGACCTCAACGCGTCCTTGATCGGAGCGTTTCTGGACGATTTGGAGACCCGGCGTGGAAACGGTGCTCGCAGCCGGAACCTGCGGCTGACAGCGGTGCGCTCTTTCTTCCGCTACGCCGCACTGGAAGCACCGGGGCACGCCGGACTCATCCAACGTGTGCTTGCGATTCCAAATCAGCGACAGACTCGCACCTTGGTGGATTTTCTGACCCGACCGGAAATCGATGCGCTGCTGGCGGTGCCCGACCGGGAAACATGGTTGGGACGTCGCGATCACGCCTTTCTGCTAACCGCCGTTCAGACCGGGTTGCGACTGTCTGAGATGACGGGCCTGCGGCATGAGGATGTCTCGCTGGGCGCCGGGGCACATGTTCATTGTCACGGGAAAGGGCGAAAGGAACGGTGTACTCCGCTGGCTAAGCCAACAGTGACGGTACTCAAGGCTTGGATACGCGAACAAGGCAGAGCAGATTCCAAGACTCTGTTTCCCAGCACGCGTGGCGGGCGGTTGAGCGCCGTTGGTGTTCAACATATGGTCGCCCGGCATGTGGCCGTGGCCAGCGCGACCTGTACTACGTTGGGGAAGAAGCGCGTTTCGCCCCACGTCCTTCGCCACGCCGCAGCCATGGAACTGTTGCTGGCCGGTGTGGATCGCGCGGTGATTGCCCTCTGGCTCGGACACGAGTCGGTCGAAACTACCCAAATCTACCTGGATGCAGACCTCGCATTGAAAGAGCAGGTTCTGGCCAAGACCAAACCTATCAAGAGCAAGGCTGGTCGCTATCGACCGGACGATGATCTGCTGGCAGAAACCTCCCGGACTATGCCCCATGACAAAGACCAAGCCATCGCTGCAAAAGCTCGCCTGGCTAGGTCCGAAGCCACTCCTCGTGCGCCGAGGAAGCATAGTCCGGGATGATGCATAGTGTCTCCTATGCTTCATGAAGCATAGGAGACACACCTACTGCACCAACCTGCTCCACAATGGAGCCGACATCACATTTATAAAGGAGCTGGCTGGACACGCCGACATTGCCACCACTGCCAGGTACTACCTGGGAGTGGACAAGCAGACCCTCAAAGGGGTGGTGCACAAGTATCTCGACTATAAGGCCCCGGCGCTGTCCGAGCACAAGGCCGCAGACAACGGGGATTCGACCCAAATGACGGCTGTTGCAGCCGCTGCGTAGAATCTCCTGTTCCGTATCCAAAATCTCCTTACCGATTTGACTAAGTGTTGGCTTGAAGCTAATATCCACTCGGAGGGCATTACAATTTATGAGATCAGAGACATTGCTCTGCCTTTAGGCTTTCTACTGCTTCCTGCGGAACACCGGAACACAGTCACCTCCTTTCTAAGGAGAAATTGCTTGATTAGGTCACTTTTCGAAGGATCTGTCAAGCCATCTCTGTTGGTCGAACCTCTATTTTTCTAGAGGGACAACGAACAAGGGATTTGACGTAAACGGTTTTGTACTTTCTAATCACTACCCTAGCTGTGAAAGACACCAAAGGCCTTCCGGTAGGAGCATTCCCTGCTCTCCACGGAAGGCTTTTTGTATGTCCAATCAACCCAATCCGCCGCCGCGCATCAGCGAGGCAGCCCGGAAGTTTCTGGAACACGCCAGGGTCGAGCTCCAGTTCGGAGCGCAAACGCTTGAGAAGTACCAATACTGCCTGTCGCGGCTCCAGCGCGCCCTGGGCGACCGGCCGGTAACCGAAATCACGGCCGACGACATCACCGGCTTAAAGTCCCAAATGCTCGCCCGGGGCAACGGTGTGTGCTGGCAGGTCGTCATGCTGGCGGCTCCCAAACGCCTGCTGATGTTTTGCCGCGACCGCCTCGGGCTTAATGTTCTCGATCCCGCCGCGGTGGTGATTCCCAAGCGGCCCCGGCGCGAAGTCGTGTATCTCACGCCGGATGAGGTCGAGAGATTCGTCCGCGCGATTCCGCTGACGACTTCCAAAAACCAACCCCACCGTCCCGGTCTGCGGTTCAGGGCCCTGGTTGAGGCACTGCTCGGTAGCGCCATGCGCATAGGCGAGGTCTTGTCCCTCAACCGCGCTGACATCGATTTCGAGCGAAAGGAAGCCCGCGTCATCGGCAAGGGTAATAAGGAGCGCACGGTATTTTTCACCGATCGGGCGCTTCACTGGATCAGCCGGTACCTTGAGATCCGGGGCGACAGCTTGCCGGCGCTATTCGCCTCTCAGGGCGGCGAGACCCGGCTATCCCGGACCGATATCTGGCGGCCGTTTCATCGCTACCGCCGCCTGGCGGGACTGAACAAGCCGGTGAGACCCCATCTCCTCAGGCATACCGCGGCGACCCAGTTGCTGTTCAACGGTTGCCCGGTAGGCCACATCAAGGAAATCCTAGGCCATGAGCGGCTGGAGACCACCTGCCGCTATTACCTCGGACTGGACCGCCGCGCGGCGAAGCTTGCTCACCAGCGGTACCTCGTGTACGAGCCGGAACCAAACGCCGCCGAGGGCACGGTCCCCGCGGCAAGCCCAGCGTAGACCGGACCTCTGTCATTCCGCCATTGTGGCGGAATGACAGAGGGGCTATCCGGTGTACCGTCGGGAACAGCCGAGGTTCACTTAAAACGCCCGTGAACCGGGTTAGTGGCGGATGCGAATCAAAATGTCTCGGTACGCAAAATTCGGGATAGCCCAGTTGATCTGACTCGGTTCAAACACTCCGTTAGGCCAGGAGCACCGATAGATCGCCTCGCCTGCATCCCAGACCGAGAACCGGCGGAAATTCCAGAACTTCAGCGCTAGAGGGCCGTGGCGGGACGCACGCCACCACCGAAGGTGCCGATCAGCAGGCAGGAAGAAGCCGTCGCAATCCCAACGGTCGGGCGTAGTCAGACCGGGCGGTAGCACGTAGGGCGAAGTGTCGAAAATGGAACAGTCATTCTTATGTTTGGGGCCGAAGACCATCAGGCATTCCTTGGTGAGATTCGTGCACTGGCCCCAACCACGCGATGGAAGAATCCGGAACTCGGGACGGAGTAGATCTCCGTAATCCAGCTCGAGCAGCGTCATTTCTTCAGCCGTGCACTTCATCTGTTCTCGGCGTACGTTGATCACATCGAATATCCCCAACCGATTCGGCAGGAAACAGGAAACGCTACCAGCCACCCCAATAGCGTCCAGCTTTTCCCGTCTTTTGATGTTGCCTGGTCAGCGCCAGAATACCCTGGCCATGCTCGACATCATCGCAGAATTCATGCTGGAGTTGATCCGAAGTCTCCTTGTGGATGAGGTGTCACGGCATGTCCGTCGGGGCGTCAAGCGGGCTCTATCCGAAAGATTCACCTGTTCCAGAGATATGATCCGCTTCGTCCAGCGGCGGAACCGGGAGCGCCTCCTCCACAGATTGTTCACAGAGTTGGAGGAAGACCTGTAGTTTCCCACAACTTTTCCCGCCTTTACCGTTTTCGTGGAATTGCTACAGTGCCCTTAGGAAGACGCACATGGACTTCAACAAACCAAAACAAAACAATCTGGTCCTGTACAGAAGGAGGATGGGCTTCACGCAGAGGCAAGTGGCCCGGCTACTCGGACATGCTAACACCTCGATGGTGTCGCACTACGAACATGGCCGCGCCCTGCCGCCGCTACCCACTGCGCTCGGGCTTGAAATTGTCTACCGCGTGCCGGTCGCGTTTCTGTTTCCCATGATGTACGACGAGCTCAGACGTGAGATTCGCAAACATGAGGAAACGCTCGCTGCTCCCGTTCAGCGTCCGCTGTTCTGAACTATTAACGCATCGCCCAAATGAACTCTCTACTCGACCAGTTCAGACCGAACACGACGGCCTTTCGTCCGAGCACGGCGAGGGAGCTGTTTGCCCTGCGATTGGCACAGAAACTGAACGATGTAGCCGCAGTGCGACACTTCGTGAATTTGGCGGAGGATTACTCCGAAGGACAGCTCCTCTGCGCATATCGCCGTACAATCCGGGCGAACGGACACGGAGATGCCGGATGGCGCTTTCATGTGGAGCTCAAGCGCATTCACGGCAATGGTCATCACGACCCTCCTGAAGGCCTGGTCTCCATTAGGATTGAACGCCGTGCTGTCGCGGTCGCGATCTTCCAGGGCGACCATCTTGAATACACGGATGCGCGGCAGCTTTCCTCCGATCGTGACAAGGCAATTGCCAGCGCTGTCGGGTTCATCTCCTGGATCTTGAGCCGCTTTGCGGTCGAATCGGCCGTTCTTGAATCGATTCTCACAGGCCAGGGGATTCATCGTCGCGTTCTTCACGACACAATCTGTGCCACGTTGCGGGAACGGATGCTTCCGATCTGGGAAATTCCGAAAGCTGTTTTGCTGGAAGGCTACGGACATCCGCCGCTGAGGTCACGCGCGGAACTTCGTCAGGTGGCGACGAGCATCTGGCCGATTCTGTCCGGGACGCACGCAAAGGTTTTTATCCAGGACGCAGCGGTGCTGGGCTTACACGTCCAAACGGAACGCCTGTTCATCATTAATTGATCACTCCAATGGTAGGACCGATATCGTACATCGGCGGCAAGAATCGCCTTGCCAAGAAGATTATAGCCATGCTGCCCGAGCACATCACTTATGTCGAACCGTTCGCGGGCGGCGCGCAGGTGCTTTTCCATAAGACGCCCTCGAACGTGGAGGTGCTGAACGATCTGGATTTCGACATCGTGAATTTCTTCCGGGTCTGTCAGTGGCACTACGAGGAACTGGTCCGCTACTTGCGGTTTTGTCTGGCGAGCCGCAAGCTGCACGAGCTTCACGTGAAGACCGATCCGTCGGTCCTCACTGACATTCAGCGCGCGGGCCGCTTCTTCTATCTGCAGAAGAACTCGTTCGGTGGGCTGATTCTCAAGCAGAAGTTCCACTATGGCATCACCCAGCCCTCGAACTACAACCCTGAACGTATTCCCGAGATCATTGAGCATACCCACAGGCGGCTCGCGCGGGTGCAGATCGAATCTCTGCCCTACGACCGGGTCCTTGAAAAATACGACCGTCCGACAACCCTGTTCTATTTAGACCCGCCCTATTGGCGGCGGCAGCTGTATAAATATAACTTCAGCGATGACGACTTCCGCGGCCTCGAAGAACGACTTGGGCGTCTACAAGGGAAGTTCATTTTCTCGATCGATGACCGCCCCGAAATACGGGAGCTGTTCGCGAAATTCCGAATGCAGCCCGTTGATCTGGCCTACACCGCCAAACGCGATACCAAGGTGAGACACAATGAATTACTGATCACGAACTTCGAACCGTGAGTGGCAAATCTACCTCGCTTGTGCCGAAGCTGTCAAACTTCGGCGAGCCCCTTGCCTGGCTGCTGGGCAAAGAGGTTCCCGCAAGTCGTCTCGCCGGGATCTTCGGGACCACTGCTGAAAATATCCGTGTGATCGCGTTTCGGGCACGGCAGGCACACCCGTTCGACAGTCCCAAGACACCCACGCTGGATGCGAAACCGTCGGAGGATCTGGCGAACCGACTCGGGATTCGCGACCATGATTATGTCATCCGTACGCCGGCACGGCAGCGAAGCCTAGAGTGGTTGCGCAACCAGTTTGAAGAAATCACCCGGCGTGGCACAACGGACTACCAGTTTCTGAGCGGCATTGAAACTCTCCGTGGGCTCCTTCCTTATATCGGACGTGCCGGGGATGCGCGACGCATCGCGCTTTCCGCCCTTTTGCACCAGCAAACTGCTTGGTTCCTGGTTCATACCGGGCAATGCGCTTCAGCGACCGAACAGGCGGCGATCGCGCGGGAGTTATGGCGGTGCGCCTATCACGAATCTGAATCAAAGGAATACGCTGCCGGGTTCATTCAGTCGGCGCTAATCGGATCAAACGCTTCTCTCTTGCAGCGTCGACCGCACGATGCTCTCGCCATCCTTGATGTCGCCAAAGATGCTGCCGAAGCAATAGGCGCGCGGCTCGGCTCGGAACCGTTTCGCCAGCGCGGGGTTGCATTGTTCCAGCTGCGAGAGGACGGGCGGGCAGGGCCATACTTCGAGCGCGCGTCCGAAGCGATGGAAAAGTTCGACGAAGCGCAACGACCGGAACAACTGCTCATGACCGGCGTGCGGCATACCAACCTCCTGGGCACACCCAACTTCGATTCCGCACAACAGCTGGTTTGCACCGCGCGACGGAGTTTCGGCGAGCAAAGTCTTGAAGCCGCAATGGCTTTGCACTGGGCCGCTGGCTGTGGACTGTCAACCGACAGTGAATCCGCCATGCGGCAGGCGCTCGATCTCATGGAAGCCGCGGCTCAACCGGCACCGCAGTTCGGCCATCAGTTCACCATTCGAAAGCTGCTTGCCATCACGCCGGCGCTGGGGCTAGACGTCCGGCTCCGTCCCGCCTGGGTGCGGCGCGCACTTTACGAAAACGCCTTCAGCCACCGGTAAATAAAAGCTTCCGCCCGTTACACAATTCCGAGGGGGTGACCCTTTCGGAGCATGCCCCATCGACCGCATCCTGGGGCTGCAATGAATGAGCTCCTACGATTCCGGCGCTGCTCGGATCTCCACGGCAACCCAATCAACATTAACAGCGGACGGCGCAATGGAAAAGCCGCTGTCTTTTTTCCGCCGCACATGGATGGTTCGATTGCGGCGCCGGGGTCGTGGGAACTCAGTCCTGATCACCATTTAACGCGAAATCCTATGTTCGACAAATTTTTTGCCTCCGTCTGGAACGGCTTCGTAGCACCCCGGAACAGCACCCAGGAAACCGGCCCGCGGCTCGATCTTGGGTTTCAGGTCGTTGACGAACAGGTGCAACAATCCCGTGCGTACCTGCCGGATTCAAAGAGATGCGAGCACATGGCAATTCTTGGAAAAACCGGCCAGGGCAAATCCTTCTTCCTGCGTCACCTTGCCACCCAGGATGTTCGCAATCGCCGAGGGTTCGTTTTCTTTGATTTGCACGGCGACACGATGCCGTTCCTGCTGCGGCTCATCGCGGCGGAAGAGCGGCGTACCCGGCAAGACTTGAGCGACCGCCTGATCGTCATCGAGCCGGGCGATCCAGAGTTTTCCATAGGCCTGAACGTGATCGAAGCGCAGGCGGGCCAACAAGGCTACGTTCAGCTTGCCGAGTTCGCGCAAATTCTGAAGGCCCGTTGGCATCTCGACTCCTTCGGGGCGCGCACCGAAGAACTGCTCAGAAACGGGATGCATGTTTTGGCGGATAACAATCTCACGCTTTTAGAGCTCGCGCCCCTGCTGTCGAGCGCCGCATTCCGGACTGCCTGTCTAGATCGTGTTGAGAACACCGAAGTCGCGAGCTATTTCCGTACCCGGTTCGATACGCGCAGCGAAGCTCTGCAGGGCGTCTACCGTGACGCCATCCTGAACAAAGTCTCGGGATTTACCACCGACCCGCGGTTCCGCCACATCTTGGGCCAGCAGCGATCGACATTCTCGCTGCTTGATGCCATGGACCGCGGCCGGTGGGTGATCCTGAATCTCGACAAAGGCCGTCTCGGCGAACAGGCTTCGACGCTGGGCAGCCTGCTACTCACCAAAGTTAAGAACGCGTTGTTCTCCCGCCGCGGACGGCAGATCTTTACCCTCTATTGCGACGAAATTCAGAATCTGGTCGCGTACGATGCGGGGCTCGACACCCTGCTTTCAGAAGCGCGCAAGTTCGGCATTTCGGTCGTTTCCGCAAATCAGTTCCTGGACCAGTATCCCGCCCAGATGCGGGCGGCAATTATGGCGGTGGGAACCCATGTTTTCTTCCAGCTTTCAAGCACCGATGCCGACAAGATCGCCTCGGCGCTGGACGGCGGAAAACGTCTGGCGGAGGTCCTGAAGAATCTCCCCAAGCGCCACATGGTGGTGAAAAGCGGCTCACGCCGCACGCAGGAAGTGCTCGTCCCTAACGTGGCGGAATCCGAGGCCGACTATACAGACCTGTACAACCGCTGCCGGGCGCGCTGGGCACGCCGCCGCGCCAATGTTGAAGCCGAAATTCGGGCGCGACATCGGAACGCCAACCGCCTTAGTGAGGAGGTGCTCAATGAATGGGAATAAGCGGCGGGGCATTGTTTTGCAGCCTCGCGATCTCCATCTGCTTTCTGAGCTGGATGTCATGCGGATTGTCGACCGCGAGACGGCGAAGCTCATCGCGGGGTTCGGCTCAAGAACGCAGGTCAATCAACGCTTGCTCGAACTGACACGCGCAGGGCTGCTACGCAAGTTCTTCGTCGGAACGATCGGATCGGGCCGCAAAGCAATCTACACGCTCTCGACCAAAGGCGCCCAAATGGTCCGCGCCAAGCTTGGAGGAATCCAAAGGCCGTCGGGGCGGCTGGTTGTCGGTGATGCATTCGTTGAACACCAGAGCGGCATTAACGACATTTACGTCAAGCTCAAGTACGGCTCTGTTTCACCTCCCGCTGCCCGTCTCCTGCGCTGGCATGCATTCCGCCAGCCCATCTCGGAAGCAATCAAACTGACGCCTGACGGCTATTGCGAGATTGCCTCCGGCGATACCCTCCGCGCCATGTTCCTTGAGGTCGATCTGGGAACGGAAGCGCTGTCGGTCTGGCAGCAAAAAACCGCATCGTACCTTCAGCTCGCAGTCTCCGGTGAATTTCAGAAGCGATTTCGCCATCCCCAGTTTCGGGTACTCGTCGTGGCGCACTCGGATCGGCGCTTGAACAACATCCGTGCGAGTGTTGCCAAATCTACCGACAAGATCTTCTGGTTCACCACGTTCGAAAACATTCAGCGCGATGGCTTGTGGTCGCCCCTCTGGCTAAGGCCAACAGGAGATCAACGGCTTTCGCTCTTGTGAGAATCTCTATGCGCTACTGCAATCATTGCCATCGCATCACCATCGGGGAGCCACTGTTCTGCAATTTCTGCGGCCGTTCCTATGACGTGAAGCTTTGCCCGCACCGCCATCCAAATCCGCGGAACGCGGAGATCTGCAGCCAGTGCGGCTCCCGCGAACTCTCGACGCCACACCCCCGTATGCCGTTCTGGCTTACGCCGCTCATAGCCCTGCTCACTGCTTTACCCGGCGTACTGCTCGTGGTCGTGACGGTGGCGTTCGTCTAC
>JBEKBK010000394.1:0-9024 GCA_050015435.1 Bryobacteraceae bacterium | reverse complement strand
GTGTGGTTAAGCAAAGTCCTCAGATCTCCTCGTCGCCTTGACTGTGCCCTCGCTCACGCCTGAAGTAATGGGCGTCGCAGGTCGCCCGAGAGCGCATGGGAAGCGGTAAACTCCAGCGTGGGCCGCTTGTTAACGTATCGGCTTGTCTGTGAGGTCCGCGTTGGTTAGAACAGATGATGGAGTTTCCACTCTCATCCTGGAGGACTTGCCAAGTGGCACCTTTCAAAATCGGCATTAACATGGCCGGCGCGATCTCTGCGGGGGCCTACTCCGCAGGAGTCTTAGATTTCCTCACCGAAGCACTGGATGAGTGGTACAAAGCCAAAGCACGCGGAGAACTTGTTCCTTCGCACGATATCCCGATAGAAGTCATTTCTGGAGCTTCTGCCGGTGGCATGTGCGCTGCCATTTCTTCCGTGCTGCTTCATGAAGACTTCGATCACATTCGCGATACGAACAAGACAGCACGACTAACCGTTTTTACGAAAGCTGGGTGAATCAGATCGATATTAGGGACCTGCTCAAGACGGATGACCTAAGAAGCGCCCCAACGGTGACATCACTCCTGGATTCCACGATCATCGATAAGATCGCCATCTATGCACTGACTCCTGGGCCTCCGTTGTCCCCGCCACGGGCATATGTATCGCCGAATCTGACGCTCTTCCTCTCACTCACTAACCTGCGAGGGACACCTTACTCGCTCAATGGCGAGGCACCCGGTTCGATCGAAGAAACCACTTTCTTCTTCGGTGACCGAATCCGATTCGAGACTGTAGGTCCCGCCAAGACTGTACCGTTGGCCTCCAACGCACACACCTTGGACTTCACCAAGCCCGGCACCGCCGGGGGATGGGACGTCCTCCAGACCGCAGCTATGGCAACTGGCGCGTTTCCAATTTTTCTTGCTCCACGCATTTTAGAACGCAAATTGAGTGAGTACACCCCGCCGATGTGGGAGTCCGTCACGTCTGCCGTAACAGGCACTCCGCCGCCTATTAGCCCCAGCTTCCTAGAGCCCAGCATAGGTGAAAGCGCGAAATAAGGCGGCTCTTGCGTCAGCAAGAAATATATTCACCGACTGAGGAATGAACCGGAGGTAGCAGAATGTTCACGCGTCAGATATCTTCAGAGAAGGTAACTTCTCCACCACGGGATGGTTTTATTATCAACACCGAAACCGATGGATCTTCGGATACGACTCCGTCAAACTCGGCGGATGTCAGATCTAACGTTCCTTTGACCCTTCCATCCAGTGATGAAACCACTAATTTAGATTGGTCCACATTTTGCACCAAGATTGTGATCGAAGCCCAGTGCAAATCTGGGACGATACCGATGGCGTGGGACACTAACGGAGTACGCGCCATCTGCCACTTTTTCAACATTTCCAGTGCCTCCGTCGATGAAGTTCCTCCTGTTCTGCAGGGCTCATGGCTTCAAGCGTAGCCTAGATTGGGCCACGAAGTTGGGCTGGAAGTGCGATTTGGCTATCCAAGCGTTGCGCGGGATGATGGATAGCGGCATACGCTAAGTTGGCACATCATTAGACAATGAAGCCGGTTGATCAGCCCATGTCCCTCCGAGAACACCACTCTAGAGGTTTCCGAATGATACGCTGTGGGCCGACCCTCTTTGCGAAGACGAAGCGATTTTTTTTAGAGCTCAGGACAGCAACCATAGTTCCGGGCCAGTAAAATCGCGCTTTAGCTTTGAACCCCGGCAACTGTCCATAACGGTTTGTCACGGTACGCCGAGCCCGTATCCGCCAATTAAGTTGACAGCCACGGTGACAGCCAACAGCAAAACCTCTGGAGTCTTCCGGTGTCCGTGGTGGACAATGCAGGCTGTCAGGTGGCCGTGAAATCACGGTATCGCACGGCATGGACGGCGCTCCGTCAGACTCATAATCCGTTGGTCGTTGGTTCAAATCCAACAGGGCCCACTATGTTTAGTGGCTTTACTGCTTCGCACCGGACAGCGCGCCCGTCCGGCAGGAATTGCAGATCCCGTAGCCACTGCCGACCCACTGCACGAAGCCGCAGAAGGTGGTGAGCTGGGAAAGCTCGGAAGCGCTGAGGTAGGCGCTCTGGAAGCCCTGCGAGACCGTCACGTAGCTCGCTTGCGGGCCCGGCTCTAGCGTCGTCGCCCACGCGCGCAGACCGGATGCCAGGCTGGTCGCCGACACAGCCGACGCGGACCCGGCATTGCACAGCCCATTGGTAGGCGGAGTCGAGGCTACCAGCTTGACGATGATCGACGACGGCACCGCCGGGGTCAGCGTGTTGCTGATCAGGTCATTACGTGCTGAGAGCGAGTACAGTCCGTCGGGCGTCACCATGCAGGAGCAGCATGAGATCATCGCTTCACGCGGATCAAACGCGTAGACATTGACACACAGATTTCCAGTTCCGCTGGCGAATCCGCCCATGGTGCCGGCGTTGGTGATGTTGAAGACCGAATCGCCTACGGACAGATTTGCGGCGTAGGTAATCTGCATCGCGTCGGCGGGCGAGTTGGGAATCGCCTGACTCCAGCCGGCGGCGGCAAACGCCAGCGCGCCGATGACCAACGGAATGCGGACGGGCATGAACACTACGGTCTCCTAATTTACGTCGCGCACGACAGAACCGGGGCCCTGTGAGGCGAGGCCGCCGACCCTGCATTGCCTTCGTAAGCCAAAGTATCACCGCAGTCTGCATGCTTCAATCCGCTAGTTGGCACAGTACAAAAGAACCGGTTGACAAATTCGGATGGACCCTTGGATTCAGCAGCTTCGAAGAGAGCCTAAGAGGAACATAGCGGTCCCCAGTATGACGGCAATCAAGACAATCGGCGCGATTCGGCGTTCCCAACTGACGCTGGCACGTTCGCCGGAGAAACCGTAACCACAAGCGGGGCAGTTTGCGACCTGGTCGGCGCAGGCTGTACGGCATTGGGGGCATTGTTTAGCCATTTCTTGAATCTTCCATAGACGAACATCGTCCTGCCGACAATATCGTCAGCCGCGTGGAAATCTTGAGAGGACCTTAGCCAGTCATAGGCAGAACGACCTATGGCGAAACGACTGAAGTCAGCCCGTTTGGGGGCCGATGTAGGGATATGCCGTCATGCTCCAATTTAGCCCGCAAGACCGATTTCAGACGTCAAGTGCGCTACCCGATCAAAGGGATGATACGCATCATTTGGCAGGACGGCACCGGCCGCGAACGCGTCTGCAATGCGCAGTTGGTCAACATTTCGTTAAACGGAATGCAATTGCGCGTGGATGAGAAGATCCCGCTTCGGGCCTACGTATCGTGCAATGACGAGATGCTGGGCATTCGCGGAACCGGCTCGGTCCGTTATTGCAACTTTGCGAAGGGAAAATACGAAATAGGTTTGGAGTTCGCGGGCGGCACCGGATGGCGCGAACCTGCAAATTCGCCGGCTTGAATCAACGCGCCGGCAGAAAATAACTGGTTCGGGCGTGGACGATCAGCCTGCGCCCCGCGCCCGTCACCTCCACTTTAATGCTGCGAAGGGACGCCTTGTCATCGCTGCGAACCGGCACGTATCCGATGCTGTAGCGGCTGCGAATATCCTTCGCAATCTGCCGGCAGATGCCGATCACGCCGGATGTCTCATGGGGAAAGAAGGCTTCGCCTCCCGTGGCCTTGGCCAGGCGCTGGAGCAGCGCGGGGTTTCGGTCGGGATCGTCCTCGTCAAAGATTCCGACTGTGTAAATCGTCGCGGGCGAGTCTCGCACGGCCGCCATCACGTCGTTGAACTGGTGTGTGCTGGCGTTATCTCCGCCGTCGCTCACCAGCACCAGGGTCTTTTTGTCCTGCTTGCCGGATGCCAGGTGCTTGAGCGAAAACACAATGCCGTCATACAGAGCGGTGCGCCCGCGAACCGGGCCGTTCGTTAGCGCCGTTTGCAGCATCGGAATGTCGCTGGTAAACGGGACGCCGACCGGTAGACTGACGCGCACGTTGTCGTTAAATTCCGAGACAAAGATTTCGTCGCCTCGATTGCTCTCATGAATAAAGGCGAGACCCGCCGTTACCACGTCCTGGATCTTTCGCTGCATGCTGCCGCTGTGATCAATCACCAGGCCGACTGTCACCGGAAGATCGTCGTGCGCGAAGGAGGAAATAGTTTGCAGTTTTCCATTCTCGAAAACTCTAAAATTGTCCTTGGTGAGGTTCGAGATATTGCCGCCGCTAGGATCCTTGACGCCGACGTCTAACAGTACCAGTTCGGCTTGAGTGGAAAGCTTGAACTCCTGCTCTTCCTGCGGGTTAGCGCCACCCTGGGCATGCAGGGATATAGCCGCGACCAACAGTGCCAGACCCGCGATCTGTTGGAGCCTTTTCACACCATCCCTATATATGTTGATTTCCTGAGAGCCGATCTGGTTTCACTGTGCGAGCAGATTTCTCATTTGATTGAAAATCAGAATCACCGCGGGACCCAGCGTCACCAGGATCACCGAAGGGAAAATCAGGAAGAATACAGGGAAGATCAGCTTGGCGCCCACTTTGCGAGCTTTCTCCTGCGAAATCTGGCGGAAGCGGATCCGCAGGTAGCGCGCGTGGGTACGCAGCGCCGGTCCCAGGCTGGTGCCGAAGCGATCGGTATCGATCAGCAGGTTGGCGAATTTGCGTATTTCGAGGTCATGGCTGCGAACCGAAAAATTTTTGAGCGCCTCCGAGCGCGTGGTATTGGCTTTGAGCTCCAGTTGCAGTTGAGCAAACTCGGCTGCCAGATCCGGATGCGTGCTGCGCAGCCCCCGGCTGGCGTCGAGAATCGCGCTATCCAACCCTTGACCAGCCTCGATGGCCAGCACCATGAGATCCAAAGCGGCGGGAAGGCCGCGACGCAGGCGTTGGACGCGGTGCCTGATCATGCGATCCAGAACGCGATCTGGTAGCAGATAACCGAACCCGATGCCGCACACCACCGGGATCAAGGCGGCGGATGGATCGGAATGAGACGCCATGGCGAGCGCGGCTGCCGCTATGGCCAGCATGGCCGCGGCCGCACACTTAATCCCCAAAAAGATCGAGACGGCGGATGGCCAGCGGTATCCCGCGAACACCAGCTTCTTCCATGCGCGCGCCGATTGCGCCTCCGAGCCTGGCATGGCTTCGCCAATGAGCCGGAACATGTCAAAGACCGCTGCCTGTGCGGAGGGCATCTCCGGCTGTTCCAGGGCAATCTCCGGCGGAATGACTCCAGGCGCGCCCGGCGCGCGGGACGGCCGCAAGACGAATACGTACCCGGCGGCGCTGACGGCCGCCAGCATGAAGAAAAAGAACCCGGTGAGGAGTTGCGCGGGCGTCATACTTTGATGTCCACGATCCTGCGAATCACAACTTGGGCCAGGATCAGGCACACGACGGCGGCGCTGATCAGGCCCTTGCCCCAGGGGTGATTGAACAGCACCATCATATAATCCGGGCTCACGATCATCATCATGATCGTGATTCCAACCGGCAGGATCGTGAGAATCACTCCCGTCAGCTTGCCGTGCGCGGCGAGCGAACGCACTTCGCCCTGCAGCGAGATCCCCTCCCGCATGCTCTCGGCCAAGCCCAATAGAACTTCGCTCAACTTCCCCCCGGTCCGCGCGTGCAACTGCACGGCGGCGCTAAACAGATTCACCTCCAAGAGCGGAATTCGGCGGCCCAGGTTCTCTAGCGCGCGAGCCCAGCCCATACCCAGATTCGCCTCGGCGGCGGTTCTTCGCATTTCGGTGGAGACCGGCGGGAGGGTCTCGCTGGAAATCATCTCCATGGCAGCCGGGAGAGGATAGCCGGCCCGCAAGGCTCGCGCTAACGAATCCAGGACGTCCGGAAAGTTTTCGCGGAATTTACGGAAGCGCTTCTCGCGGCGATGGAGCACGTATCCGTAAGGCGCAAACGCGCACAGCGCGGCCGCCGCCAACGCGGCCCACAACGGGACGAAGTTGAGCAGGGTGGCTAGCCCCACGGTGCCGGACAGCAGCATAAGCAAGGTTATGCGCCCGACCGACCACTCCAGTTCCGCCTGCGCGATGCGCGCTTCCATGATATCGATGAAATCGAAGTGCGCGAGGAGCGCATTCCAAAAATTGAGCGTGCTGAAACGCTCATTGCGGAACAGGGGAGATTCCTGGTCAAGATAGGGAGCCGGCGCCGACGCAGGCCCGGGCGGATCCGAAAGGTGCAGCAGGTCCCCGCGGGCCGCGTAGGATTCCTCGGCTTTCGTCTTCAGAAACGCCATCCACGCAACGGAGACGGAGATTGCGGTCAAAAGAAAGATGACCACGAAGAACGCGAGGCTTAGGATGATAACCATGGCTGTGGTTCGAGGGCTCGCCTACGGCTTGCCTGACCGCATGACGCTATCCAAGGACAAAGGCGTGCGCGTCCGCGTATCGTCATCGAGCGGATTGCGCAGAGTGAGTCGCACCCGCGCGGACGAATCCGTTACTGCCAGGACGTCGGCATCCACGGGCTTGGCCAGCAGGGTTACCACGGGAAGGTTCTGGCCTTGCGAATTCTGTTCGGGCTGTGGCGTCACCGACAGGACCTTCAAGTCCTCCAGGACCGTGCGCACGGCCGTATCGCTGGGACTTCGGCCCGCCACCACCTGCACGTCGACCTTCTGTCCGGCGCGCAACAGGGCCAGTACTCCGCTTGAATCCGTTACATGCACCGAAACCGCGCGCATGCCGGCAGGCACTCCCGCCCCGCCTCCCGATTGGCTGTTGGCCAGTCTCGCGGCCAGCACCGGCTCGCCTTCGCCGATCGTATCGTAAACCGTGTTTCCGACCAGCGGATCGACGGTGTCATAACCTCCGCTGGGGAGCTTTTCATCGGGCCAGATCAGCGTTTTCAGGTCCGCGGCCTGAAGCACCGTGCCCGGTTTCAGCGGCCGGGCCGCGATCACAAGGGATTTGCCGCCCGTATTGCTGCTCAGCTTGTTCACGAACAGGCCGTAAAAAATGCCTGTCGAGATGATGGCGACCACGAACGCGATCCCCAGCAGCTTGAGCAAGTTGTTTTTCTTCATGACCGGCAGATCCCTCCCGCGCGGACTTGTGCCGCTCTAAACATAAATCGGCCAACTTAGCGAATCCAACAGAGGCCGAACCGGCTTGAAGGACTAGGGATACGCCTTACAATATAGCTATGGAAACCTTGAGCATCGCCGGTCGGCAGTTCCAGTCCCGGCTGTTCGTCGGTACCGGGAAATACCGGGGTTTTGCCGAAATGGCGCGCTGTCATGAGGCGTCCGGCGCGGAGGTGGTGACGGTGGCGGTGCGCCGCGTCAACCTCACGGATCGCTCCAAGGAATCGATGCTCGATTACATCGATCGCGCCAAGTTCTTTCTGCTGCCCAATACCGCCGCCTGTTACACCGCCGACGAAGCGATTCGCACCGCGCGCCTCGGGCGCGAGGTAGGGCTGTCAAACTGGGTCAAGCTCGAAGTGATCGGCGATCAGCGCACCTTGTTTCCGGACAACGCAGGTCTGCTGGAAGCGACGCGGGTGTTGGTGAAGGAAGGTTTCGTCGTGCTTCCCTATACCAATGACGACCTGGTAAACGCCCGCCGCCTGATTGACGCCGGCGCGGCCGCCGTGATGCCCATGGGCGCGCCCATCGGCAGCGGACTTGGCATCCAGAATCTGACCAACTTGCGAATCCTGCGGGAAATGATCACCGAAGTTCCGCTGATCGTCGATGCCGGGGTCGGCACGGCTTCCGACGCGGCCATCGCCATGGAACTCGGCTATGACGGAGTACTGATGAACACGGCCATCGCCGAAGCCGAGGATTCCGTTTCAATGGCGAACGCGATGAAACTCGCGGTTCAAGCTGGCCGTTACGCCTATCTGGCCGGAAGAATGTCGAAGAAGCTCTACGCTACGGCCAGTAGTCCGATGGCGGGGGTGGTGAGATAGAGACCCGCACAGGGCCGATCCGAGAGGTAAACAACTATCTGCCGGTGTTTCCCAAGTGGAAGCCTTATTTGGGCAAGTTAGTGCTGCAATTGCCGTATGGCAGAGCAACAGGAAGTGTTGTTCAGAAACCCCTCAGGGTCTTCACACCTGCCCTCCTGGGCCATCTTGCGTGATTCGGTGGCGCGGACCTCGTCCAAGGCTTTGTTCATCTTGGCGACGACGTGGAAGCGGTCCAGGATTTGGCTCCAACGTGCGATGCTCCAGACCCCAGGGCTCCAACGTGCGATGCTCCAGACCCCAGCCGACCACATACTCGACGGCATCGCACACCAGATCCCAGGAAGTGTGGAACGCCTCGGCGGTTTCCTTCCAGGAGAGTTTGCGGGCCCAGCGAGCCAGAAACAGCATATAGGCTCTGGTCAACTGGTGCTTGCCATCGCCCCAGGGAACCTCCTCCACCACGATGCCGCAGTTTCGGCAATGGACGCGTCTCATACGGTAGAGAAAGAAAACCAGAATTCCCCAGAAAGGGATGAACTCGAAGCACCGCTGGGGGAGCTGATCGTACCCGGGTGCGGGCTGGTGGCACCCCGAGCAGACCGCCGCCGAACCTCCCGCAGTCGGACCTCGACTTCGATGCTTTGCTTGTCGGAGCCGCAGCGAGCGTGTTGGTAGACCAATCCCCGATGGCGATGGCAGTGGTTTAGAATCGTGATCAGTTCCATGGCACGGATGATTAGGAAGGCGAAGACCTCCACAGTAAACCGCGCCGCCTTGCCAGCGCCGGCCTCCGATACTTCCGCCTACTGCCGCGATCTGGACCACTGGCCGCGCTCGTGGATGGGATTGGAAAAAGACCTGCCACCGGGTGAACAACTGCTGGCTAGTTTCCGGCCCTTCATCGAGCATCTGGCATCCTCCAGCCTTTCGCCGAAGACCATCCGTAGGCACGTGGACAACCTTTGGATGCTGGGTGGAGAGATCTCCGCGACCTCCACTACGACCTTCTCTAAGAAAGCTGGCTGCTGACCGACTTCTCCGCAACGTGGTCCACCAGGACGGAGGTGCACTCGTTCATAACGGCTCGGAC
>JBEKBK010000393.1:0-8316 GCA_050015435.1 Bryobacteraceae bacterium | reverse complement strand
TCTGCCGCTGATACATGCAGAATGCCGCAGGATCGGCCTGAATGCCAAGTTCCTCCCCGGACGGGACCGCCACGCGGTTCCTTTGCTTTTGAGGAACTCGCGCAAAACGGAGTGCGGCGCGAGACAGTTCCTGAGCCATCTGGAGGTGCGCGCCGCACCCTTTGCGCTGAGTGTCCAATACATGCGCCTCTTGGATCTCCTAACCTGATCGTATATGACGGCCGGCATAACCGTGCGGAGCGCTCAGGGCGCGAGCGGGGCGGGTGGAGGCGGCTTCCGGATTTTCAGAATGACAACGTCGCCCACGCCGACCCGCAAATAGAGCTTGTGGGGCGGCTGCGAACCATCGTGGACAAACTGGTGGCCCAGGAAATATTTACGTATTTCATGTCCCGGAAAATCAGAGTTCACGGCGCCGATCTTCACCTTCGCGTCGATATCGTACTGGGTGTTCTCGGGCAAATGAAGCTCGACGTCCCCCATATGATTGGTGGCATGGATATCGCCGGTAATGCCGTCGATGAACACCTGTCCGATGTCGTGATCGATCGCCAGCCGAGTGTTCGGCGGCGCCTTGATGTCGTATTCGAGGTCGAAGTCCGTCATACCGGTGAACGGCCGCGCCAGCACCCGATGCTTCGGATATTGGCTGTTGATGACGAGCTCATCGCCGTGGCGCTCGCCCGTGATTTTTACCCGGCCCAATTCCTGGATGGCGCGCCCACGTGCTTGGGGATCAAGTTCGAGTTTCGATGATTTAATGGTAGCGAGCTCAACCCCGGGCTGATCCCAGGCTTGGATGGTGAGCTGGCCGATCGAGTTGGTCACACGGAGAGCCGCGCCCGAGGGAAGGTCGAAGTGTTCGGTATTGGTGACGATGGCCTTCTGTTTCGGCTCATCGTCCGCCGCGCTGAGCAAACCACTCAGTCCCATGGCGATGATAACGGCGCTTCGCAGCATCTTCTAAAATTCCTCGGAGGGATCGGCTTCAGGCAGGATGTCATGATCGCCGGCCACCCAGACGTACAATGTCGGCAGCAAAAATATGCTCAAAAACAACGCGGCCAGTAATCCGCCGACGATCACGATCGCGAACGGGCGCTGAGAATCCGAGCCAATTCCATGCGAGGTCGCGGCTGGCAACAACCCCAGCGTTGCGACCAGCATGGTCATCATGATTGGGCGCAAGCGGAGGATGGCTCCTTCCTTGGCGGCGTCGATGATCGCGTGCCCCCGCACGCGGAGCTGATTAATGTACTCCACCATGATCACTCCCACCTGCACCGAGACTCCGAACAGAGCCAGGAATCCGACGCCGGAGGAAACGCTCAGGTTCGTGCCGCTGAGATACAGCGCCAGGAGTCCGCCAACCGGCGCCATCGCCACATTCATCAGTATAAGCGTCGCCCATTTCATGGACCTGAACATCGAATACAGAATGAGGAAGATGAGCAGCAGAGTCAGCGGAATGATGAGCGCCAGCCGCGCTTGGGCCCGTTTCTGTGATTCGTACTCGCCGGCCCAGTCGATGTGGTACCCCGTCGGAAGCTTCACTTGCTGGTCGACCTTCTTGATCGCTTCTTCGACTGCGCCACCGAGATCACGTCCGCGGACGCTGTATTTGATGGCGACATAGCGCTGATTCGCTTCCCGATAGATTTCGGAAGCGCCATCTACCGCCTGGATCTCGCAAAGCTGCGCAAGAGACACGCGCTCCCCGCTGGGCGACAGCAGGCGGATGCTTTCGATGGCCTCTTTGGTGCTCCGATACTGGGGCAGATAGCGCATCACCAGGTCATACCGCCGTTCGCCTTGCAGCACTTGCGTCAGGGCGTTGCCGCCCACCGCGGTCTGAATCGCGTCCTGCACGTCGGCAACATTCATCTGGTAGCGGGCAGCTTGCCGGCGGTCGACCACAAAATTCAGGTTCGGCTGGCCAATCACGCGAAATAAGCCTAGATCCTGCACACCTTGGACTGTGCGCATCACGCCCACGATCTCATCGCCTTTCTGTTCGAGTAGCTTCAGATCGTCGCCGAAAACCTTAATGGCCAATTCGCCTTTCACGCCGCTGACGGCCTCTTCCATATTGTCCGAGATCGGTTGGGAAAAATTCCAGATCACTCCGGGGATCTTTTCGAGCTCCCGGTTCATGGCGGCGACCAGCGCGTCTTTGTTCTGATGAAAAACGGGACGCCATTCTTCCTTGGGCTTGAGGTCGACGAAGTACTCCGTATTGAAGAACCCCGTGGTATCGGTTCCGTCATCGGGCCGCCCCACTTGGCTGGTGCATTGAGGAACCTCCGGAAACGAGCACAGAACCACGCGGGCCCTATTGGCCAAGTCGATGCCTTCTTGCTGCCCGGTGCTGGGCGCCAGTGTGCCTCGCACCCAGATCGCGCCTTCATCCAAATGCGGCAGGAACTCGGATCCGAGGACATCAAAAGCCAAGTACATTGCAAAACCGAACCCAGCCAAGGCAATTCCAACCGTGGCCCAGCGCCAGCGAATGGCCCATCCCAACGCACTGCGATAGTGCTTGGTTATAAAACTCATGAGCGGGTTGTGCCATTCTCGAGTGCCCTTGGGGAAAAAAAGGCTGGCCAGCACGGGCGCGAGCAGCATCGAGAACATGAGCGCGCCCAGGAGCGCAAACGCAACCGTCCAGGCCATGGGCTTGAACAAACGGCCCTCCACGCGCTGCAAGGTAAAGATCGGAATATAGGCCGTAATAATGATGCCGATCGCGTAGAAGACGGGACGCTGCACTTCGTGCGCCGCGGCGCGGATTTTCTCCATCGGCGTCCTGTTGTCCGCGGCATCCTGGTGGCTCAAGTGACGGACGATGTTCTCCACCATCACCACCGCACCGTCGACGACCATTCCGAAATCCAGGGCGCCGAGGGACAGCAGATTGGCGGGTATGTGCCTGAGATCGAGACATGTCGCCGCGAACAACAGGGAAAACGGGATGGTCAGGGCAACGATCAGCGCGCCGCGAACATTGCCTAGAAACGCGAACAAAACGATGACAACCAGGATGATTCCCTCGGTCAGGTTGTGCAGAACGGTGTGCGTGGTGTAGTGCACCAGGTCGCTTCGATCGAGGAACGGCACCACCTTGACGCCGGGCGGCAGGATGTGGTCATTCAACTCCTTCACCTTGGCATGAATGCCTTCGAGGGTTGAATCCGAATCGGCGCCTTTGCGAAGCAGCACGATTCCGGAGACTACATCGTCATTGTCGATGATTTTTCCGCTGGGAAGATGCGTCGCCCGGGCGAATTGTCCCAGCCGGATCTTAGGTCCCTGGGCGACCACCGCGATGTCCCTGATCCGCAACGCGGTTCCGCCCTTGGTCGTGACCACCGTTTCCTCAATATCGTGAACGTTGTTGACCAAGCCCACCGCGCGGATATTCACCTGCTGCGACCCTTCCGTGATGAAACTTCCGCCGGCGTTCGCGTTATTGTTGGTGAGCTGTTGCTCCAACTGGCCTAGATTCAGACCGTAGGAAACCAGCTTGTTCGGGTCGAGGCGGACCTGGTATTCACGGGTGGGGCCGCCGAAGCTCGCCACATCGACGACGTTGGGCACCGACTTGAATTGCTTTTCGATGACCCAGTCTTCCAGCGACTTCAGCTCCATGACGTCATACTTCGGATTCGTGCTGTGAAGCGTGAAGAAATAGATCTGGCCCACCGGGCTCCAGTCTGTTCCGATCTGCGGCTGGACACCGGGCGGAAGCGTCACCTGCGAAAGCCGCTCGAGCGCCTTTTCCCTATTCCAGTCATCTTCTGATTCGTCATCGAAGGTGAGCTTCAGATCGGACAGGCCGAACAAAGAAAACGACCGCAGAGAAACCAGGTGCGGGATGCCGTTCATTACGATCTCGATGGGAATCGTGACCTGCTGCTCGATTTGTTCCGCTGAAATCCCCGGCCACTGCGTGATGATCTCAACGTAATTATTCGCCACGTCCGGGTAGGCTTCCACCGGAAGCTGGTGGAATGAAACCCCACCCCAAATGAACAGCAGAACGGCCAGCGCAAGGATGAGAATCCGGTTGTTGAGAGCGAACGCGACCAGACCGCGAATCATTTATTGCTCCACTGTGTCTTGCAGAATGAGAGCGTTCGCGACCACTTGAGTTCCCGGCGTGATGCCGGATACCACTTCCTGCATATCACCCGGAAGCATGATCCCGCTGGCCACCTCGACGCGCCGGAACTGTCCGCCGTCCACGGGCGTATATACCCACTCCCGGTCATACAAGTGCAGAATCGCTTTGGATGGCACCATGGCGCGCTTTTCCTTCTTGTCGCCATGGAACGTGGCGGTGACGAACATCCCGATCCGCAAGATGCCCGGATTTTCCACTTCGAGCCGGACCTTGGCCGTGCGAATGGTTGGATCCAGAATCGGCGCGATGGTGCTGATCTTACCTTTCAACACCCGGTTGGGATAGGCGTTTATATGAATGTCTGCATAGTCTCCCGGATGGACCTGCGCCAGGTCGTTTTCGTACACATCGCAGATGATCCAGACGTGGGAGAGATCGGAGATGGTGAAAGGATTCGGTGCAGACAGCGCCTGTACGCCGGCCGAAGCGGTGATCTGCTGATCCGTGATTACGCCCGAAACCGGCGCGAAAACCTCCACGATCCCATCGGGGTGCGAAGGATCGGAACCGAGGACGCGAAGATGCTCCTCTGTGGTTTGAACATCGACCTGTGCGGAGTCTTCGGCCGTCTCCGCGATCTCGAGCGCGCTCTTGGCCACCGCGCCGCCTTCATACAGAAGCTTGGTGCGATCGAGTTGGATCTTCGCCAGACGCTCATTGGCGACGGCCTTCCGGTAATCGGCGAACGCGCCGGAAATGTCGGTGCTTCGGACTTTGAACAGCAGCTGCCCTTTCTTCACCTCATCACCCAGCCTCGCGTCGATTTCGACCACCCGGCCGGATGCCAGCGAAATCACGGGCACATTGCGGGAAACATCGGGATTGACCGCTCCGGTCGTATTCAGCTCCGGCGCGGAATCGTGCTCAGCCGCGGTTGCTAGAGGAAACTGCTCCGGATGATCGACCTTGAAGAGGTTGCCGTCGGATTCATGCTCCACCGCCGCCGAAGGTGTAGCCGGGTTGACTGCGTCCGCATGCACCTTGGAGTCACACCCGGCGAGCCCGAGGGCCAGACCAAGACAGATGCCAACTTTCATCAAAATTATGCGACTCACTTTTTTGCAATTCATTGGATCACCTCGCGACCTGCGGCCAGACTCATTTGTGCCGCCGCAGTCAGATACGAACCGACCAGATTCAAATAAGCTAGTCGAGTGTCCCGATAAGACTTCTCCGCGTCCAGATAATCCAGCAAGGATGCGCCTCCGTTCTGATAGGAAAACGACATCTTGTCGCGGACGTCGGTGGCCAGCTTGAGATACTTATCGCGATACGGCTTCAGCAGATTCAGCGTACTGACCAGCGTGAAATAAGCCGAATCCACATCATTAAAGACCTGCGCCTCGGCCGCGTCGCGAAGCTTCTCGTTGCGCCCGATATCGAGCTCGGTCCGCGCCTTCTCGCCCTGGTTGCGATCGAAGATGCGGAGAGGGATGTTGACGCTGGCGCCGAGGGTATTGTTGTCGTATGGGTTATTGAACGACGGATTGTGTGTCCACCAGGTGCTGAACGTCGGATCAGTCGAGCCGTTGGCAACCGCTAGCTGATGCGTGATTTTCGCCAATTCCACGTTCTGAACGGCAGCCTTCAGATCCGGCCGCGTTTCCAGAGCGACACTCCGGAACTGCTCGAGCGGAAGAAGGTGCTCGTTGAAGTCGTACGGCCCCGTGACATCGAACTCATCCACCCTGGTGCGGTCGTCCAGCAATTGCAGCAACTGGATCTTGGCAGTCCGAAGATTCACCGTCGCCGTTTCAAAATCAGACTCGAACTGTACACGCTGTAATTCCAGCCGGTCCAGATCCACTTGGGCTAGGTCGCCGGCCTTGAACCGGTTGCGGTTCACCTCCAGTTCGTGGTCCCAGTATTCAAGGTTCTCGTTAGCGTTCTGTACGACCGCTTTCGCTTGCAACGTCTGTACGAAGGCGTTGCGAAGGTTGAACAGCAGATTCCGTTCCTGGTCCAGATAAGTCGATTCCGCAATGGTCGTGGATCCCTTCGCCTGGTCACGCCGCAACTCACGCTTCTGCTGGCGCTCGTGCAAATAAGCGATGGCGGGTGAAATCTGGGTACCCGAGAACGGCCGGTAGATTCCGCCATAGCGGGTAAGCTGGGTCCCATCCGTCGATAGAGTAAAATCCGGGTTCGGACGCAGGAAAGCTGTAATCTCGGCGGCTCGCGATTCATCAATGTTGAGTTGAACGGCCTTCAAAGTAGGATTTCCCGTCTCAAATTTTTCCTTAATTTGCTCCCAGGTAAAAGCGTGTTGTGCGAACGCAGCTTGCATCCAACAGCTCGCCAACAAGAGGCCAACACTCCAACGCCGAACCGCGTGCTTAAGGGGGCATGGGATCATGATCCGATTAACACGAGTATAGTTGATAGAGGTTAAAGAAAACTTAAAGACCACGCCATTTTCCATAGATAGTTTGGTTTCACTTCATTACGATTATGCGAGCAAGGCCGTAAGGTAAACATACGAAAAGCCGGCCCTATCGGTTACAAATGTGGCCCTGCGACAAATGAACAGACAGGACCTATCGTTTGGACTTCACGTAATATCCTTTGGTTATTTGAATCCTATCTTTCGGTTATTTTGCTGGACGTTCAGGCACGCGTGAACGCTTGGTCAAGGCTTCATGATCCAGAATTGGGCTTCGTAGGCCCAGACGGTAAAGGCGATTTGGCGGCCAACGGGCGAATACGCCGGTTGTGTCTTATTGGATGGGTCGGCTGTAATCTGTTCGGCCTTGCCTCCGCCGACGGGTACTCGAAACAACTGATCTTACGTTCCGGAGGGACCGGCCGCAGGAGCCGTGTAGGCAGCCCATTTTCCATCCGGGGAGATCCCGAAACCTGACACTCGTTGTTCGCTGCGGAAGGTGTGGAAGCATTCCGGAGCGCCTCCCGATCGCGCCATCTTGCAAAGCTCTTTCCGGTCCGGCGGACGGAACCCCATGAAGACCACTGCCTGCGAATCCGGCAGCCACTCGGCGTCCGGCATGGCGTCCGTATAGCCGCGCACATCGATCTCTCGCGTGGCCTCCGTCACGGCGCCGGTTTGTTGATCGACACCGGTCAAAAAAAGAACGTGCCGGGACGGCGTTTCGCCCGGCTTGTAAGATCCGACCACGACCCAACGCCCGTCGGGTGACCAGCGCGGCCAGCCGGTTTCGGCTCCTCGCCCGAAGTGCGTCAGCAGCTTGGGCTGTACGGAGCCATCCGACGGCTGAATCCAGAGATCGTCGGAGTTGTCCCGGTGGGAATGAAACACCATCCATTTTCCATTCGGCGACCAGCAGAGGCCTTGATCCTCGGCTGGGGACGCAGCGATGACTCGATCCGGCGCCTGCGCCGGAGTTGATCTCGCGGCGGAAATCGAGCCGATGTCCTGTGCAATATCCGGATAGTGCAGGTCGTCAAGGACACGGCGCCAGGGTCCAAAAGTGAACGCGATCTGTTTGCCGGTTGGATCCCAGGATGGCGTTTCGGATTGAAAAGTGGTTAGCGATGTGACGGGCCCGCCTTCGGGGCCACCGCCGCAACGAAGGTTCGATATTCCTGGCGCTTGAAAAGCGCGCCCCCATCGCTCATCGCGGAGGGAGCGTAAGTATCGCGGGTGAAGTGCGTGCGTTGGACGGCGCGCGGCGGCGTTTGAGCCAATGTCACTGGCATCGACCAAAGGTCCAGCGTGCCACTCGAATTGGGGCCGCCGTAGTAAATCAACTTTCCATCCGGCGAGAACGTGATTGGTCCCTAAGCTTCTGGAGCGGAGGGCGGCGTGGAACCTTTGCCACAAGGCAAGCTGATGGTTTGACGGTTGCCTCGAGACGCGAGGTAGGCCAGGCTGCCGTCCGGCGACCAGGACGGAAAGCTCAACGACGCGTCAGAGAGGACGGCCTGTGCGTGTGTGCCATCCGCATCGAGCGTCCAGAGCTGGGTTTCCCGAGCCACATGCGCCACGCCCGCAACCTTCTTACCATCCGGGGACCACGCGAGTTGTTCCAACCGTGTGAGTGGGAGAGAAACGTGGGCGTGCGTACCCTCGGCGATTCCCTCCAAAGTTTGGTGGCCCTCCCACAGCATCCGGCGCCCGCCTGACAAGTCATACAACCACCACCTGCTGGCGGGCA
>JBEKBK010000392.1:0-9042 GCA_050015435.1 Bryobacteraceae bacterium | reverse complement strand
AAGGAAGGTCGAACAGGGATCGCCAGATGGAGGTGGAACTCAGTGGCGGGAAGCGCAGCAGCCGATCAATCGCACCGCATCAAGTCCGGCGCTCGGCATTCAGTCCGTGCATAATTCAGGTTACATCATGGGGGTCAGAGCAGAAGAGCTTTTGGTCCCGTAACGTAACCGTGAGAAAGTCCCTGTTAAAAGGCTGGTAGTGATAAAACCGTTGAAAGGTAGACTGTTTTGCCGTCGGATCAACGAAGGGCATTTGAGGTAAGATTAGCACTCGCAAACCGAGTGCTACCATTTGCCTTAAGACATGGCTACCGAACACATCCTCTCCTTGCTCATCGCAGAGCGAGAAAAACTGAATCGGGCAATCGAAGCGCTTGGATCACCAGTTAAGCGCCGGGGCCGTCCTCCAAAGAATTCAGCCCAAGCTGCCGCCGCTCCGTCACCGATGGCCACTCCAGTCCCCGCAAGGAAACGCAAGCGCCGGTCTGCCGCTGCCCGAAAGGCCCACTCGGAGCGGATGCGGGCTTATTGGGCAGCTCGAAGGAAGAAGCAGGCGAAGGGGTAAATCAAGAAAACTCCATTCCGATATCGCCTCGCGGAGGTTGCTCTGGCTTCCCGATTTATCCTGCCGAACGTTCGGCGCACAAGGAATTGTCGGGTGCCTTTCGTGAGTGGTCACTATGACTCAGAAGACCCCGCTACTCCAAAGATCAGACGAGAAGTTTCGGGCCTTCACTCCACTACACCTTCGCGAGGTCGAATGAATCGCGCGGTCCTGCCGTCGAGCGTGGGCCGGTAGCCGGGCCTGTCAACGTCCCGCTGCTAATAGACCGAGGGGTGTTGTGTCCGAAATGGCAGAGTTGGCGTGGTGCGTGCTTCAAATGCTTAACGAGGGTCAATCCGTTGCCATCCCGCGATGCATTCCAATTGCGAAAATGGGCGCCACCGACCGCCGCGCGTGATAGACTTGCCGGACGGCATTCCCAGGGCTTCAGCGGTGGACCCGGCCTGAAATATGCGAACTGCAATCTCTTCGAGCGAAAGCAGTCTGCTAAATCCATCGAAAGTTGATCCGACCCGCTAGCCGTGGCTCGGCCTTTTCTCCACCCCTCCTTTCAGGGAAGACTCGGCTTAGATTGTCCTGACGGAGGTTCGTCTTCTGGCGAATCGGAGGGCAACCGACTCCGTCATCACCTTAGTGCTCAACCCTGAGATGCTACGGTGCGAATGGTACTATAAAATTTAGCGATTACCATCAGAGGATCATTCAGTTCCTGCCGTCGAGCGTGGGAAGTAGCCGATCCTGTCAACGCCCGGCCTACTTTTGGTTTTGGTTCGCATCAACCACCATAACCACCATGGAATCAACATTCCGCAGGATAACTACGGAGGATCTACGGCACTTTGGTAGGCAGATTGCTGCATCGAGACCGTGAGCTTTGAAGTCCAGACACCAACGGATCAAGTATTATAAAACGCCTTTGTTATCAATATGTTAACTCGGCGTAGTCCAGACTAGTACATAAAAAAGCTGTACTTTTGAGGGGGATGGATGGTAACTTTATTGGACTAGACTACATCAAAACAAAGGGAAGAAGAAAAGGCGATGGCAAAAACGACGATTGAATTCAGTCCAGCGGCAGACAGCATGCTGGAGAATATGACACAAAAACTTGGCGCTAGCAAGTCGGAAGTAATTCGCAATGCTTTGGCGCTCTATGCTTATCTACTTGGGCAGTTGATGGATCAACCCTCGTATGAGTTGGCAATTGCTCAGAAGCCGGACAACAAGGTTATAAAAGCTGTCGTGGTGCCCGGTCTGACACACCTTATCGGACAAGCAGCGGGGGGGCAAAAAATCAGCACAGCAAAATGAAAAATGTCGCCCCAATTGAAGGAAAAAGTACGCGAGGTCGTGGTAGATGCCGTATCCGTCGGCATCAAGCTCCTGTGCCTGACTGAGTGATTCTCCGATTTCGAGCGGCTGATTGTCATCCCAATGGCCGCGCACCAAATGCGAATATTCGTGCGCAGCTACGAGGCAAAACTGCATAAACAGGAGAAGCTGCGCGATCTCGTGAGAGCTAGCAGCGGGGGCAATCTGCATACTCATGAGGACCGGATTCCGTTCGACCAGTGTGTGCGAGAGCCGTAGCATTTCGTCAACCATTGGCTGTGTCACGACAATGAACGCTAACCCGTCTGCTTCAAATACATGGGCGCTCGCGATGTCGCTAAGAACTTGCACCAAGTCAAAATGGATCGGCGGTAACAGGCGTCCGCCAGTCGAATTGACACCGATGTCAGACAGTTGTTGATTCATCCAATCCACGAGCCACCGATAGACATGATTGGGCGCCAGATTCTCAACGGCAACACGGCCATTAATGCACTTGTATATGCCTTCTTGCCGGGAGCGCTTCTCATGCAACAACCGCTCAAGCGCGATCTCAGGTGGAACCATCAAGTCGAAGCTTATCATTTGAGGAAAGCGATCCGAGTGGCCGGCAAACGCCCTACCCACGGATGTGCCGCTGGATCGCCGCCCTCTCCGGAAACGGGGCCACAAACGGGGTTCTGGGAGATCACCCCCGTGAAGCCGGCGTCACCTCAACTTGACCCATAGCTGAGATCTGACGTATTGGGCAATGATTCCCTGTCTGACGCTGCGGGCGGTCTTTGATCAGCCTCACGTTCCGAGTACTGACCACTTTAAGTGAGGTCACGGAACGGTAACGTCACTTAGCTTCGCCAGAGGCAGTCGTACTATGGCCGAACAGTCGCAGAACGCAGCAACGTCGCCTCGGCTCGATACTGCGTTGCCGGGCGGTCAAGTTTGTCGTGGTGGTCGGCGAATCATACCCATGTGACCATGGCGGCTAGGCTTATACGAGGGCTAGTTCGTTAAATGCGCCACGCTCGTCAATCCAGCAACGATACTTGGTCCGCACTTGATCCCTGTTTCTGGAGCACGCATCGGCCTGAAGCATCATGGTTCTGTCGGATTCCAGCACCCGCCGCTTGGCTCGATCAATCGCTTGGCCGAGCGCAGCACAAGCTAGCTCGGGATATATCCGCTTCACAAGCGGTAGGGAGCCACGCCATTTGCTTTCCTTGCGAACATCTATGGTGCGAACAAAGTATTGCACTTGGAACCTCTATTACTAGCATAGCGAGGCGGCGCCTCTATTAGCTTGATTTTTGGCTTTTATTTGCGAATCGTCGGCTGGCCAGATGGACTTGGGGTGGCTGAGACGAACTCCCGAGCGGCGAAGGCGATCCTCGTTAGTCACACAAAAGAGGCGGCGTAAGCCCTCACCGTACTCCAAGGTACGGTCTGTTGCGGCCAGTGATTATTCTTCAGGTTTCAGCAAGACAAAAAAATCCCGGTGGTGTTCAGTGTGGTGAATCTGCCAGAGGGGGAAGACCGCCTCGATTTTCCAGCCCGGATGCTTAGCCAGCGTTTCTGTGATTTCGTGTCCGTCACCTTGCGAATTGGTAGATATTCGTATGATCTTCATCGTTGCTTATGTTACTGCGGCGCGCCTGCCGGCGAAAACATCGTGGACGGAGAGTCGGCACCCTCTCTTTATTTGGACGGATCTTGGTGCAGCAAAGCTAGCTCAGATGAAAGTCGCAAGTTGGTGGATCAGCTCATGAGCCAGAATGACGCATAACCCAGGCCCACGCCCAGCGTGCACCCTGCGAGGACATCGGTAAGGAAGTGCATCCCCAAAAGCACGCGCGAAATCGCGACGCTGGCCGCGCAAAACAGCAGCCCCATGAGCAATGCCGGATAGAACAAACCCAGCGGAACCGCGACCGCAAACGCCGTGATCGTGTGGCCCGACGGAAACGAAAACTGATCCGGCGGCAGCAGTTCACACCAGCAGTGCGGCTCGATCTGGCAGGGCCGCTTCCGTCCCACGCACTTCTTCAGCACGCGGAACAGCAGAATCCCCGCCAGGACCGCCAGCGCCGCCGCCGCGAACGCCACATACCGCGACGGTTCCCGCGAACTCAGCACGATCGCGCCGAACAGCGCCCACAGCCATCCGTCGCCACCGCGCGTGGCCACGATCATCCACCAGCGAATCCAGCGCGGAGGTTTCCAGCGGTGCACCCGGCGCATCAGAAACTGATCCAGGACAGACAGCGTCAGGATCGGGCTCGTGAAGTTCACGGGATCACCTCCCCGGCGCCGCCACAACTTTCTTGACCGGAAAGTGTTGGCCGGGGCACCGTCCAATCACATCTTCTTGTAGGGCAGGTACCAGTCGTTGATATTTCATTGCCCCAGTACGCTCACCGTATTCAGCGATCAGCTAGCCATCCTGGTTGAAGACCAGAAATAGACTTCCTCATTTGGCATGTTGGTCACGTCATTGGGATCTTGTTTCGCTGCCGACTGGACTACAGAATCGCTCTAATATTCCATTCCCGATCCGCGGCCATTGGGTCCGGCTCCCGTGGTGTTCTCCTCTCGAATCTCGCTGATCATCGCCTCGGTCGTCAGCATCAGAGCGCTGATGGAAGCCGCGTTCTGGAGAGCCGAACGGGTCACCTTCGTCGGGTCGATGACACCGGACTTTACCAGGTCCTCGTACTGACCGGTCGCCGCATTGAAGCCGTAGTTCTGATCCTTGTTCGCCAGGATTTTCTCGATGAGAATCGCTCCCTCGTAGCCAGCATTGCCCGTTATCTGGCGGATCGGTTCCTCGCAGGCGCGCTTAATGATCTTTACGCCGGTCTGCTCGTCACCTTCGCGCTTGAGCGAGCCCAACGTAATAGCGGCACGTAATAGCGCGATGCCGCCTCCCGGCACGATTCCTTCCTCGACCGCTGCACGCGTTGCATGGAGCGCGTCTTCCACACGGGCCTTTTTCTCCTTCATCTCGGTTTCGGTGGCTGCGCCGACCTTGATGATCGCCACCCCTCCCGCCAGTTTCGCTAACCGCTCCTGTAACTTCTCGCGGTCGTAGTCGGAAGTGGTCTCCTCGATCTGGGCGCGGAGCTGCTTGATGCGGCTTTGAATATCCTTCTGCGCTCCGCCGCCATCAATGATCGTCGTGTTGTCCTTATTCACGGTTACGCGCTTGGCACGCCCCAAATCCTCCAGGTTCACCCCTTCCAGCTTGGTGCCTAAATCTTCGAACACCGGTTTTCCGCCGGTCAGAATCCCAATGTCCTCCAGCATCGCTTTGCGGCGGTCGCCGAAGCCGGGAGCCTTTACCGCGCAGGCGTTCAGAGTGCCACGCAGCTTGTTCACTACAATGGTTGCCAGCGCTTCTCCGTCGACTTCTTCCGCAATGACCAGCAACGGCTTGCCAGCGCGTACGACTTTCTCGAGCAACGGAAGCAGATCCTTCATATTGCCGATCTTCTTCTCGTGGATCAGAATGTAGGGGTCCTCAAGCACGCACTCCATGCGATCGGGGTCGCTCACGAAGTATGGCGACAGGTAGCCGCGGTCAAATTGCATCCCATCCACGGTTTCGAGCTCCGTCACCATGGTTTTCGATTCTTCTACCGTGATGACGCCGTCCTTCCCCACCTTCTTCATCGCTTCGGCAATGATGTTTCCGATGGTCGGGTCGCCATTGGCCGAGATGGTGCCGATTTGGGCGATCATATCGCCGGTCACGGGCTTCGAGAGCTTCTTCACTTCCTCGACCACCTTCTCGACCGCCGCCTCAATCCCACGCTTCAGGGCCATCGGGTTGGCGCCCGCAGCCACGCTCTTCACGCCCTCGCGAAAGATCGCCTGCGCCAGAATGGTAGCCGTGGTGGTGCCGTCGCCGGCGATGTCCGAGGTCTTCGACGCAACCTCGCGCACCATTTGGGCGCCCATGTTCTCAAGCGGATCTTTCAGCTCGATCTCTTTGGCCACCGTCACGCCATCCTTGGTAATGGTCGGGCCGCCGTATTTCTTCTCCAGTACCACATTGCGGCCCTTCGGTCCCAAGGTGATCTTCACCGTGTCCGCCAATTGATTGACACCGCGCAAAATTGCTTGCCGGGAATTCTCACTGTATACGATTTGTTTAGCTGCCATAATATTTTCCTGAATCCTGTCTGCTAAGTAGTCTCTACGAAGCCTTAGCAAGCTTCGCGGCGCCTTCCAGAATGCCGAGCACTTCGTCCTCACGAATGATCAGGTATTCCTGGCCGTCCAGCTTGATTTCACTGCCGGAATATTTTCCGAGAAGGACGCGGTCCCCCACTTTCACATCCAGCGGCATAAGCTTGCCATCGTCTAGGCGTTTACCCTTTCCGACAGCGATCACTTCGCTTTGCTGCGGCTTCTCTTTAGCGGAATCCGGAATGTGCAGGCCACCCTGCATCTGTTGTGTCTCGTCAATTCTTTTGACCACGATCCGGTCATAGAGCGGGCGAATTGTCATCGTAACCTCCATCTTTCAGTGGACTTGTTGAGTAGGTTTCGCGAATGCGCTTTCACGCAGACGCGGGCGGAGCGGCCAAGCGTTCGAGCACCCTTCCCAGATTCGAGAACACGTCAATGGGCAGCGGAAACGCAACTGGGGTGTTTTTCTCGGAGCCGATCTCGACCAATGTTTGCAAAGAACCGAGCTCCGCTGCGAAGACCGCGAACGGCGACGTCAACACAACGGAGGTAACGACGGTGACAACAAGATTCATACTCTGTTCTCCCCTTGAACCGACAATTGCGGCAAACGCATGCTTATCCCCCTGCATACAAATTGACGCCGTGTATCATCGGCAGGGGCTGTTGGTCAGTACGTCTCTGGTCACTATCGTCCGCCGGTCACGCCGCGAGCGGCAGTCTTCGGCTTGTGCGTTTCGGCCCAAGCCTTGTAATCCTCGTCGCTGATATAAGTCACGTTAAACCCACGCGTGTCCCATCTCGTCGACCGTGCGGTCGCCATATCCAACCCACTGGTTCGGGTCTGGGTTGAATTTATTGGCGGTCGTGTTGTCGTACCAGGAGGTGACGTGAATGATCGTGCCCTTCGGGAATACGGGCGCCGCGTCATCCGCGTAGATATAGTTCGTCATCCAGTTGAAGTTGAAGTGGTCGACGTAACTGATCATCTGCGTGGTGCCATCCGGCAGGATCGCCTCGATCGACATGGCCTTGCCGCGCAGGTGCATGTGCGGCTGGAAATTCTCGAGCCTCGCGGCGGACTTCAGCACGTGGAAGCCCTGGGTCGAAATCACGCTGTTTGGTGGAATGTCGATCTTGGAGCCCTGGTTCGAAACGGAGCCGAATGCCGTCAGATAGGTCCGATACTTCGGCGTCTCGTTCTTCGCGTAGAGCCAGATGCCCAGCTCCACGTGATCGGTGATCTTCTCGCCGACAGCGTGATAGTGGATGTCCCACCATATCTTCGAACCCGGCAGGAGCAGTTTGCCGGTGTTCGGACGATAGATGTCATAGTTCTTTCCGACTGCCCACTCCATCAAGGTGCCCGCTTCATTGGCCCCAGCGGCGCCGGCACTATCCGGGAAATCGCTGAATTTGCGGGCATCCGGATCGTCCTGCATCAAGTGAGCGAGAGCGTGATGGGTGATCTTGCGGCCCGCCGGCGTTCCCGGACGCATCTCAACCGCGCGGACCCACACTGGCTCGGTCACGTGCAGGTCGGTAATCGGTTTCCACCATTGATCCTGGTTCACGGCCGGCATCGTGTAGTCGTCGGACTTGACGATCATGTCCGGCGGACGTCCGAATTCTTTGGCCAGTTGCCATTCTGTGTCACTCGGCCACGTTTTGGCCGTCGGCATGTCTTGCGGGTTGCCCATCGGAGCGCCCGAATCCACCCAGCGCGCGATCATGCTGATCTGCGCGTCGGAGAGGGACATATCACCGTTAAAGTGCTGGACGCCGACGGTCTTGTCGAGGTGCCATGGCGGCATCTGCCGGGCGATCACTCGCTCTTTGACCGATCTGGCCCAGGGACGCGCCTCTTCATAGGTCACAAGGGACATCGGCGCCATGCCACCCTTACGGTGACAGTCTTGACACTTCTCTTGAAAAATCGGGGCGATGTCCTTCGCGAACGTTACCGGCTGAGTGGTTGCATCCGCCGCAACCGCAAGACCGGAGAGTGAGAGGAAAGTGCCGAGCGCCAACGCTGCAACGCCAAAACTCCGCCATATCGAACCCTCAACCGTAGCCCTCTGGTGAGCATCAAACATAACAACTCCTTCATTTGGTGGATGGCCTAAGAAGCGAGGGGATCAGATCGCCGGACCTAGTTCAAACATGACACAATAGAGGCAATGATTCACCTCATGTGGTTAAGTTCTTACGGCCTAGACTCCTGATGGACATTTCTCTAGTCGTCAAACAGCGTTTGAATGAGCTTGGCCTCGACCAGAGAGATCTTGCCGCAGCGATTCAGGTCACCGATTCCTACATCTCCCAGCTCCTGACGCGAAAGAAAGCCCCTCCATCGCCGGAACGCTCCGACATCTACGAACGGATGGGCCAGTTCTTAAGGCTCCCTGCCGGAGAACTTTCAAAACTAGCGAACGTTCAGCGCCAGGAAGAGTTGAAAAAACGAGTGGCGGAGCCGCCGGGGCCTCTTTTTGAGGAATGCCGGGAGTTGATTCTGCGTAAATGCGAACCAGGGAGGCAAAAAGAAGTACGCAGGATTTTCGAGAAGGAGCCCTTTGGCGAACTCGAACGGCTGGTCACTCAAAAACTTCTCGCGGTCGCCCAGGGCGTCGCCGAAGACGAAATGTGCAGCGAGGAGTGGCTCCAGCTGATGGCTCAACGCCGCGGCTGCGGTGACGAGCAGATGCGAGTCGCGATTCTGGAGTTCCTCGACACCAAAGTCTTCAACGTCTCGATTGAGAATTGCGTCTCGTTCCTCGATCCGATCATCGATTCCTGGGATATTGATCTGAAGACCTTTGGCATGGAAATTGTCCTGAACCGCCGGTTGGCGCCAGGCGGCCTGAAGCGATTTGAGTTTGTAGAACAAGAGCCACCACCGGCGTTTGCCATAGAACCGGGTTTCGAGCAATTCCTCCTCGACAAATCCCTGAGCGGCG
>JBEKBK010000391.1:0-8354 GCA_050015435.1 Bryobacteraceae bacterium | reverse complement strand
CGCGCATCGTGTCCGCAAAATGGACGCGCCAGTTGTCTCGATCGTCCACATTGCCCATCGCGGCGGCCATGCCGCCTTCGGCCATCACAGTGTGCGCTTTTCCGAGGAGCGATTTCGTGACCACGCCGACCTTCACTCCGGCGGCCGAAGCTTCGATCGCTGCCCGCAGTCCGGCGCCGCCTGCGCCCACCACCAGAACATCGAACTGGTAGGTCTGGTGCTCCGGCATCTCTAGAGGATCCTCCAATCGGTCAGTATCCCCATCGAGCAGAGCCGGATATATAAGTCCGTGAATCCCACCCAGAACAAGCTGAACCAGGCCCACATCATGTGGCGGCGGTTCAGGCAGGAAACGCAGTCGTACGCCGCTTTTCGCGCAGGAGCCTTCGACACCTCGTCCAGACGGCCGCCCACCAGGTGCCGCAAGGAGTGGCACCCCAGCGTATAGCATCCCAGCAGAATCGGGTTGACGACCATCACCAGGGTCCCGACGCCGATCCCGAAATGCCCGTCGAACCACATCGCCCTGAAGGCGTCGAGCGCCAGAATAACGATAAACACCAGAGCCAGGTACAGGAAATAACGATGGACATTTTGCAGGATCAACGGGAACGACTTCTCGCCCCAATAGCTCTTGCGGGGCTCGCCGACCGCGCACGAAGGAGGGTCGGCCCAGAAAGCCTTGTAATAAGCGCCGCGATAGTAGTAACAGGTGAAACGGAATCCGCCGGGCGCCCAGAGAATCAACATGGCTGCGGAAAAAGGCAGAAATGCCGGCCACCAACCCGGCTTTTCGGTCATCAATAGGGGTGAGTAAAACGGTGAGAGATAAGGTCCGAAGGTGTAGTGGTCGCCCTGCAAGGCGGCCCAGGTGGAATACACGATGAAGGCCGCAAAGCCCAGGAACACGAGCAGTGGTTCCCGCCACCAGGCGTCTCGTCGTGCGGTGCTTCCAAAGCCGCCATTCCGGAGCGGGACATCAATCGAGGACATTCGGGAGGGACTCCAACACGGATATTTGGGTACAGCGTTTCAGGATAGCGTTGTAGGGCTCGCATTTCAACATTGCCATTCGCGGGGCGTTGCCCCAGCTCGAATTCTGCGATCCTTAGGGCGGAGCCAAACCATGTCCAGCAGAGTTCCATGGCAAGACGTGTGCAAGTTTCTTGCAGGCGCCTTCTTCGTGAGCGCGGGGATTCTTTTCTATCTCTACTTGTACCGGGTTTCGGTTCCGGTCTTCAGCACGGGCCTGACCGAGACGCCCGAGGTCAGCGGCACGCGGTCCATGATCCATGCCGTTCTGTTTATGATTTTCTTCTACTTCGGCTTCATTCGAAAGTGGAAGGCCCCTTTAAAGCGATGAAGACCGGAGTCCACCAACAGGTATGTAGCGTGGGGATTCCAGCCGCGGAGCACCTAACTCATTGTTTATTAAAGAGTTCGGGACGCGACCATTCGATGGATGCAATACCCGTCCAATGCAACCAGCGGCACTTTACTTCATAAGTGTGGATCGATTTGAGACCCGACCCTATACTGAGTCATTGATGCTTCAAGTCCACCCCAATCTGGAGATTGCTCTTGACTAAGCCGATCAAGCACGTTGAAAAAGCCGTCGCCCTGGCCGCCAATGCGGCCTGGTTCGTCTTTGACAAGGTAAATTCGATCCGCCCGAATCCTTCCTTCACCCCCAAGTGGTCGGATAAGCCTTTGCTGAAGAGCTGGGAAAAGCAGAAGCCGAAACTGGGCTGGCCGCGCGAGACCGATTCGCTGTGTCCCAAATGCGTCCCCGAAATCCGCCAGCAAATCCTGGACGGAAAAGTCCCGGTCGAGATCCTGCGTAACGAGAAGGTCGGCGAGATCAAAGCGACCATTATCGAGCGCAACGGCCAGATCGTGATGGTGAAGGATTGCCCGATTCACGGCCACTTCGAAGACGTCATGTCCACCGACCCGGCGTTTTTCAAGCACCTGGAAGAAGTTTTCCCGGGCCGCGACATTCGCGCCCACAACGACGAGAAGTTGCACGACCATGGCACCAGCACCATCACTCACGGCCGCGGCTCTGTGCTGACCGTCGATCTGACCAACCGCTGCAACATGATGTGCGACCCGTGCTTCATGGATGCCAACCAGGTCGGCTTCGTGCATGAGCTGAGCTGGGAAGAGATCAAAACACTGCTCGATAACGCCATCTCGATCAAGCCGCGCCGCCAGCTCTCAGTACAGTTCTCCGGCGGCGAGCCGACTCTTTCGCCGCACTTCCTGGATGCGGTTCGCTACTGCCGCAAAATCGGTTATCAGAGCGTACAAGCGGCCACCAACGGCATCGAGTTCGCCAAGCGCCCCGAGTTCGCCAAGCAGGCCGCGGAAGCCGGTCTGCGCTACGCGTATCTTCAGTTCGACGGCATTGGCAATGAAGCCAACTCGCACCGCGCGGTCGGCAACCTGTTCGATGTGAAACTGCGCGCCATCGAGAATCTTTACTCCGCTGGTGTCGATATCGTCCCGGTGATCACGCTGATCAACGGCGTGAATAATGAGCAGGTGGGCGCCGTGGTGCGGTTCGCGCTCGACAATCCGAAGAAGATCCCATTCCTGAGCTTCCAGCCGGTTTCGTTCACCGGCCGCGACGAAGCCATCACTGATGAGCGCCGGCAGGCGCAGCGCTACACGCTCGCCAATCTCGCTCACGACGTAAAGAATCAGACCGGTCTCGGCGAACCTGTTCGCGACTGGTTCCCGATCTCCTTCATGAGCACCTTCTCCGATTTCGCGGATCTGGTCCACGGGCCTAATGCGGATTGGGGCCAGCTCTCCTGCGGATGCCATCCGAACTGCGGCGTAGGCATGGCGGTGATGTGCGACAAGGAAACGAAGGAATACCGACCCGTGACGGCTTTCCTAAACGCGGATCGCCTGGCCAAAGACATCGCGAAAATCAATGACGGTGCCCGCAGCAAGCGGACCTCGATCATCGGGGTTTCGATCGCGCTACTGCGTAATTACAATCCCTACGAGGCCCCCACACACTTCCGCTTGAGCGACTTGATCGCCAAATTCGACAAGTGCTTTGGCATGTCGAAGAAGTCTCAGACGGGCGCCTACGGCAAGGTGACGGGCGACCGCACCATGGCCGACATTCAGAAGCGCCGCGCGGACCGTTGGAACTTCCTGTTCATCGCCGGCATGTGGTTCCAGGATCTCTTCAACTATGACTTCCGCCGCACCGAGCAGTGCATCATCCCCTATGCGACACAAGAGGGCGAAATTTCCTTCTGCGCCTACAACACCGGCGTCGGCTGGCGCAACATCGTCGAAAAGATGCACATGACGGCCACTTTGACCAAGTGGTACGACGAGCATGGCCGCCACGAGATCATCGCGGGCGGCAAGAAGGTCAACCTGCCTGCGGCCGACCACTCGCTGGTTCTGCGCGCCGACGACGTGAATCGCGAACGGCAGCATGATCTGGACGACAAGGGCATCGCCAAGACGGCTCGTGAAGAGAAGTTCCGCGCTCGCGCCGAGAAGCTCAAGGAGCAGGCCAAGAACGAGCAGATGATGAAGCTGTATCGTGAGCAGGTTCTAGGGGAAAAGCCTCAGACGGACGTAGTACCGCTCACTTCCATCGCTCCCGCCGCGAAACCGGCTACGGAAAAGGAAGAAGCGGTCGGATCATTCGGCGACTAAGCTGCTTGGACCGTAGGGCGGTCCCCTTGGACCGCGGCCGACGCCTCCGTCGGCCCCTGCTTTGCAGGAGAATTCCTCGATTCGCCTGCATTCCCTGCGATATGCGGAACGGTAAGAGATGCACCCTGTTACCAGTTCCCTTCGAGATCGAAGTTTGGCATGCCTGGACCGGCTGCCGCGCCTCTCGCCGTTAATCATGCAACTGGTGGCCAAGCTGGTGCGGCCCATCCGTGACGTCCAGGTTCAAGAACTTACTGTACTGATTGAAAAAGACCCGTTGCTGGCGGGGCAGGTACTGTCCATGTCCAACTCCGCTCTGTTCGGCCGGAAGACGCAAGTCACCACCGTGGACCGCGCGATAACGATGATCGGCCTCGGCACCCTGCGCAGATTCTCCATTGCAACCTCCATCTCGAATCTGTTTAGGAGCTTTCATTCCGCGCCGAGCTTTTCCATGACGCGTTTTAACTTGCATTCAGTAGCGACGGCCACGTTCGTCGAAGGGTTGGTGAACGAGCTGCCGGTCGAGTTCCCGGAAGGCGCCTTCGTTGCCGGAATCTTGCACGATGTCGGCAGGCTTTTGATCGCCGTAACCCTACCCGACGAATTTGAATCCATTGCTGCCATGGCCTCAGTCAAGGACGCGCCCCTTATCGAGTGCGAACGAAGTGTCCAAGAGGTTGACCATGCGGAATTATCTGGATTGGCACTCAAGCGTTGGGGGCTAGCGGAATCGATACCAACGGCAGTACGCTTCCATCACGAACCCGATCGTGCGATTGCGCAGTCAGATCCCGGTCCGGGCAAGGTGAGCCTGAGTTTGGTCCTGAACAAGGCGGACGCGTTTGTCAACTATCTCGGGATGTCGATTCTCTCCGCGCGGGCTGCGGCCCAGAAGCCGCTGTCGCTGGAGTTCCCCGGATTTCCGTATTCGGAGGAGAAGGTGATCGACACCTTTGACCGCGAATGGAAAAAGCTCGGAGATTTATTCCGCTGACTTCATCCGTCCTTTCGGTCGCCTCAGTTAATTTCCAGCCAGCTTGCGTAGAATCCATTTTTGAAACCCGCGAGGTCGAAATTGGTCCATGGCCGTTCGAGGATCTCTCGTCTCAATTAGATTGACAAAATCTATGAAATCGGTGCCGGCCCATGTCCCTCTGACGTCGTGCCAACCCGTCAGATATGGAGTTCCGCACACTTCGAGAGACGTCTGAAGGAACTCCCGCTGGCGGGAGTCCATCCAGTATTTGAAAGTTGTGTCGTCAATAAAACCCTGCTGCCAGTAACCAAACTGATCAAACTGGCTGCTCCAAAAGCTCTGGAAAAATTTCTCCGCGTCCGCCTTCTGCGTCGTTTGGCCTTTCCTGACTTGGAGCTCGCTGAAGCGGCGATGACATTCCATGAGAATGTCCGCGCGTTTGGAACGGACAGTCGTCACGGCCGCGATATACAACAGCACGAGTGTACCGAAACCCGTAAGGATTTGACCAACTGCGGCAGCGACCTGAAGCGCCTGCATTTGGGAACCTCGTTCCCCGTCATTTGGGAGCGGCTTTCGGAGGACAGTATATCACGGCGCTTCTCTCCGAACCTGAAAAGAAAACAGAAAAGAAACCAGTACGTTGGATAGCGATTTTAATTAGCAAGTGAAATGTCCGGTTTATCTCACAAAGTGAAAATAGACGGGGTCCGGAGCGAAGCCTTGTCGGGAAGAATGTGACCTCAGAACCCCATCCCAGTTTCCAAGCGAGCGCCGTTGCGGCGCACGCGAGCAACACACCGCCGATTATCAGTTGTGGCAGTCTATTCCTCTGCGAAGGGCTCCTTGGCTGCTCACCAGCCGAATCCGTTGTAGTAGCCGCCGTGACGACGCCAGTAAACCCAGCGAAAAGTCTGGCGGAAGATCCGTCGTACCGGAACCGAACTCGACGATTCGCGCTTCGATGCGATCGCACAATTCCACCGGCGTCAGCCGGAGACGTTCTTTGGCGGGCACGGGAAGGTTTGACAGCGCCGTAGGTGCGTCTACCTGGGTCAGCGGCCGCACGAAGTCGTAACCTAAAGCGTCCGCGAGTCCGCAAGCGACATGCACAATTCGGAGCAGGTCAACCTCGTTACCTTCGCATGGATCGTGATGGCGTCCCGTAACAATTGCGAATTCCTCCGGCAGCCTCCAAGGTTCGGCTAACATGCGGCCCGCTTCGGCCTGGTGCATGCCAAACTCCTCGGTTTCAAATTCGCGAACGCCCAGCCAGTGTTCAGCCGAATTCGAGACCACTCGCTCATACTCCTGCGGATGAGCCATCAGAAGGCCAAGCCGTCCAATGTCGTGAATCATGCCGGCCGTAAACCCGACACTGCGGAATACGCCGCAAGCATCCGCAATCACTTCCGCCAACACCGCGGTGGCAACCATGTGCTGCCAAACAGCGGCGAAAATCTTCGGTTTTCAGCGCTTCTTTGGCGTACATCCCGGTGGCTAGTGTGACGGCAATTTCGCGGGTCAGAATTTCCGTAGTTGGCCCGGATATTGAATGGGTTCTGGGGAGTCGTTATGCTTGGGTCAGTCACCAAAATGCCAAACGGTTCATTCGCAACTCCGCCGTTCGAAACGTCATCGAGCGCATGGCTCCAGGTGTAGTTCAGGTTGAATGTGAACCCCTGCGAAACCCGCCGCTGAAGACTGATGGTTACGCCATTGTAGCTGGAGTCTCCGGCGGAGAGATACTGCGTTACCACGGCCAAAGCCGGGTTCGGCGGTGCGGCGGGCAATCCCGCAAAACCGTTGGGGCAAACGCTGGGCGGACAATAGGCATTTAGACCCTCATCCGCGACCGGAATGTGCTCGCCATGCATGCCGGAATAATTGACCCTCAGAACTGTCTTTCCCCCGAGTTCCCGCTGAACCTCGAAATTCCACTTGTAATATGTCGGCTGGTAGAAAGTGTTCGGAAAAGAGAAAACATTGGGCGCCGAAAAGGCCGGGACAGTTCGGGAAATTGAATTGAAGCTTCCCCCGGATTTAAACTGCGACAGCAGCGCCTGATTGGCTTGTGCCGCGCTGGTGAAGAGGCTTCCCGCTGCTCCTGGGGCCAGAGTGCCATTCGGGATGGTGAAGGCATTCAAATCCGGAGCATTGAACGCCGCGTCTTCCGCTAAGCCGCCCGGCAATTCGTCCGCGAAGACCCCGGCGCCCGTACGGATAACGGTCCCGCCGTTCCGGAACGGCCGCTACGCGATGCCGACCCTCGGCTCCCACACCACCGCCTGCGTGTTGGGGTAAGCATCGTGCTGGCCAGACATGATGATTTGGTTATACGGCGTGGACGTCGCATTAGGATTTGGCGAGCCGGCGAAAGCCGTGACCAGATGGGAGAAGCAATTGGTCGCGCAGGTCGGATTCGCGTAGCTCTCAAGGCGCAGGTTTAAGGAAACGGTCAGCCGGTCGGTGACCTTCCAGTCGTCCGCTACATAGCCGCCATAGGTGTTGAAGCGAATCCCTTGTTCCGGCGAGGAAGGAAAGGCTTGATCAGGGATGACTCCGGACCGCCCCCATTAAAGAAGTCCGTGAGATTTGTTGTGATCGCGCCATATATGGGGTCCCCGAGGGCTTCGAAATCGAGATCCGTAACGTTGTCGTGGAGCCCGCTAAAACCCGCACGGAAGGTGTGTCTACCCGCAATCTTGGAGAAGTCGTCCAGGATCTGATACTGGAACACACGTCTGCCCTGCGGAAAGAAGAATCCAGGAGGGAACGGCGGCTCACCAAACCCGACCGGCGAGAACGGACTACCAGAAAAGCCGATGAACGTCGGCAAATCCGAAAGAGTGCTGCTTTCATCCGACGGCACGAAAACGGCTGCGTAAAAGAGCGTGGATCCCTTGAGTTCGTTCACTGCGTTTGCCCCGAAGATATGCGTTTCGGAGAATTGGCCGGTCATTTGGGGCTGGTTGCTCTGAAAGTTGAACTGCGGGCCGAATGGGCTGGTATACGTGGGCTGGAAGCTGTTGTCGCGCAATACGCGAATGTAACCACGGTCTGGGTCGCTAAACACGTGATCGACTCGGGCGGACCATTGATATTCCCGATTGGTGTTGGGCGGCGTCGTTCGGAACTGAAGCGCACAGGGAACACCCGACGGCAAGCCTGTAAATCCTTGGCAACCGCCGCCTGCCACCGGAGTCGCCGAGGCAACGCGGAGCGCGTTGTTGTAAATATTGAAGATCTGCTTATAGAACGGGATTTCGTCGGCATTGCCTACTGCGGTCAGGTTCGTGATGGTCGCGGTTTGGAATTGCGGGCTCGGAACCAGAATGAGGTTGGCGGCGGTGGGCAAGAGATTGCGGAGCCCCTCGTAGTCCACGTCAAAAAAAGTGCGGTCCTTCTTGATCGGCCCGTTTACATTGGTCTGCCACTGATTGAAATTGTTGAACGGTCTCGGCAAGCCGACCTCGTTGCTGAAAAACTGGTTGGCATTCAAAGCCCGGCCGTTCCACATGTAAACGGCGTCGCCGTGGAACTGATTGTTTCCAGATTTCGTGATACCGGCCCTATGCACAGGATCTTGATGGGTTGACTACAAGGTGAAAGCGGTCAACCGTTTGGGGACTCTGAGAATCCTGCGGTAAAACAGGTTGGAGTAGCGAAGATAGCGCTTCGC
>JBEKBK010000390.1:0-8363 GCA_050015435.1 Bryobacteraceae bacterium | reverse complement strand
GTACCGCGGGCCAGGCACTGTCATGTTTTCAAAAAGCAAACCGGAAGTTGAAAAAATTGACCGTAAGGATACGAACGCCAAGTTTAACGGGAGAGCGACAACGGAAGCTGCTTTCAGCCAGCCTGGCGAGTATATATTGCATGTCACCGCCAATGATTATACTGGCGAAGGAGGAGGTGGATTCCAATGCTGTTGGACCAACGGCGAGGTGAGAGTGTCCGTCAAATAGGGGTCGCGATGCTCGCGTGCCTCATTGGGGCGGCCGCGCACGCGCAAAACGGGCCTGACCACCCGACCATCACGTTCCAGGGGCATCCCATTACCCCGCGCTCTATATTGGCGCGCAACATGGGCAGTCCCGAGGACCAAACGACGGCATTCACACCGCACAAAGTCATTGGCAACATCTATTACGTCGGCACCAAGACCTTGAGTTCCTTCCTCATCGTTACGCCGCAGGGGAACATCCTGATGGACAGCACCTATGAGCGCAATGTCCGGACCATTCAGAAGTCGGTGGAGCAACTGGGGTTCAAGTTCGCCGACACGAAGATCCTGCTTGGGAACCACGCCCACGGCGATCATATGGAAGGCGACGCGTTGGTCAAGGAGTTGACCGGAGCTCAGGTGATCGCGCTCGCCGAGGACGTGCCCGCGCTCAAGGCAATGAAACCCGGGGGCAAAGAGCACCCGGTTGACAAGATCATTCACGATGGAGATTCGGTTGCGCTGGGCGGCGTGACGCTGGTCGCGCATCTGACGCCGGGGCACACGCATGGCGCGACCACGTGGAGCATGAAGGCGGCGGAGGGAGGAAAATCCTACGATGTGGTTTTCTACTCCAGCTTGCGCTCACCGCCGAAGCTGACGCCGGACCTGGTTAACGAGTTTAACCATTCATTCGCAACCGTACGCTCAATACCGTGCGACGTTCCGCTCGGGGATCATCCTGGCGAGTACTTCATGCATGAGAAGTTTGCGAAGATCAAGAGCGGTGGTCCGAATCCGTTCATCGACCCTGCAGGTTGCAGCACCGAGGCGGACATGGAGGATGCCATGTTCCACGCGATCCTCGAGGAGCAGAACGCCACCCACTAGGCAGGTGAGTCTTGGGTGAAATAGCCCAGCGAGGCTTCCGTGCTGGCGAGCCTCGCTTACGCTAACTACCTCCAAACACTATTCTTGTAGGACTGAGGACGCGATTTCCGCGATGGGTAGGGAATTGCTATTACAGAGTCAGGAGTTGAAATGAAGAGGTTCGTCTCCGCGCTGAGCGTGTTCGTGGCGGCGGCAGGCATCAGCCTTGTGCTCGTATTCGGGCTGCGCGCGCATCCGGGCAACAGCAGTACGCCGGTCTACGAACCGGCCACGGAGACGACCGTGCACGGAACCGTCGTGGAGACCCCGACTCATAGCCGCATGGGTCTCCAGCTCAGGATCGAGACCAAAGACGGCGCCGTAGATGTTTGCCTGGGACCCTCTCATTTCATCGCGCAACGAGGATTTTCATTTGCCCCGCATGATTCGATCGAGGTCACCGGATCGAGAATTACGAAAGGTGGCTCACCCCTGTTGGTCGCGCGCGAAGTGATCAAGGATGGAAAGACGCTCACTTTGCGAGACCACGGAATACCGCTCTGGTCAGTTCGGCCGAGGTAAGGCTCAGGCCTCGACGCGCTCGTCGGCCAGGTGTAAGGCCGCATCCAAGGCAGCCACGCCCTGATCTATCTCGTGCTTTTCGATGATCAGCGGGGGCGCGATCACGAAATGACTCACCCACGCCTGCACGTATACGCCGTTCTTCATCATCTCGCCGGCGACCTTGTCCACCAGCATCGGAGCCCCGGACATTTTATCCGCGAACGTGTTGAATGGTTGCCTGGTCTCCCGGTTCTTGACCAGATCGACTGCCCAGAACAACCCCAGCCCACGAACCTCTCCGATGCTCGGATGCTTATCTTTTAGGGCAGCCAGCTTGGGGCCGAGATACGCCCCCATCTCCCGCGAGCGCTCCACCAGCTTCAGCCGCTGCATTTCGTGGATGGTCGCGACCGCCGGCGCGAGCGTTATCGGATGAGCTTCGTAGGTGTGGCCATGCGCGAAAAAGTGATCTTCGAAATATGCGGCGATCTTCTCCGTGGTCGCGCATAAGCCGAGCGGAACGTAGGCGGATGTGATCCCCTTCGCGGTAACCAGAATGTCCGGCTTCACCTTCCAATGGTTGACTGCAAACCATTCGCCCGTCCGACCCCAGCCACTCATTACCTCGTCGGCGATCAGCAGGACGCCGTGCCGGTCGCAGATCTCTCTCAAACGCGGAAAATACTCGGGCGGCGGGATGAGAATGCCGTTGGTGCCCACCACCGGTTCCACCAGGACCGCGGCAACGTCGTTTTCGTTGGCAATCATGTGCTCCAGATAGTCGGCACAAGCCACGTTACAGGCGGGATAGGTGTGGTGGATCGGACATTTGTAGCAATTCACCTCGGGTCCGAAGATGACATTTTGCCCCTTCGCGGACGGCTCGGCGCTCCAGCGCCGCGGGTCGCCGGTGGCCGCGATCGAGGCCATGGTCGATCCGTGGTAGGAGCGATAGCGCGACAGGATCTTGCTCCGGCCGGTGTAGAGCCGTGCGATCTTCATCGCCGCCTCATTCGCTTCCGTTCCGGAGGTCGCGAAGAAGAACTTGTTGATCCCCTCGGGCAGCACCTCGAGCAGCAACCGGCTCAGGTCCACGCGCGCGTCAGTAGCAAAGCCGGGAGCCACGTAAGGCAGCGTCCTCGCCTGCTGCTCGATGGCTTCAATCACCGCGCGGTTCTTGTGGCCCAAGTTCACGCACATCAATTGGGACGAAAAATCCAGATAGCGCCGGCCTTCGGCATCGATGAAGTAACAGCCTTCTGCGTCGACGACTCTCAGCGGGGACCAGGTTTTCTGAAATCTCCAGGTTCCGTAATTGAGCTTGCGAGTCCAGTCAACTACTTCTTGGGTGGAAAGACCTTGCGCGGTTGCCATGAAACCACGAAGTTACACTAACTATATAGAGTTGTCAAACTGTGACTTTGATGTGGGTGAATCCGTGTCGCCACCTTAGTCTGACCGCTCGTGGCTCACCAACTTTCGCGAATCCGCCCCATCCCTTACGGTCGGGGCTCGGTAACGGGTTTCCGAGCCCCGACCGTGAGGGAGTGGGTACCGGTTGGGTCGGGTTCGGCAGTGGGCGCCCAACCATCCGGTCATCGCCCGGATTAAGTAGTTCCGTCAACGTGTCGCCCAGACTTGCGTAGGACCCGTCGCCGTGACATTGCCGCTGCCGTCCGTGCGGACCCACCGCCAGAAAGCGATCCGGTCCGGGATCAGGCTCGGCTGGATCGAGCAGCCGCTCGAGCAGGAAGTGGGAGTTTGAGTCTCCGACGCGTACCAGAAGGGCGCTGATGTGAAATTGGTACTCGAACGGCAATTGTCGGTTCGTGACGTGCAATTGAACTTCGTCAGGCCGTCGCTTCCGTATTCCAGATAGCCCCACTCGAGCATCGCGGATCCTGGAGCCGCTGGAATGCCAATGCCGGGAGTCGCGAAACTGGTTCGGTCAACGGAATCCGGAACCTCGGGAGGACGCTTCACCAGCAGCACTTCGGCCCGTGAAGACGTGAAGCTTCTGGTCTTTAAAATGAACCACTCGTTATTGGGGATCGCGTCGACTTCAAAGAACGGCGCGTTCACTTTGGCTGGGGCGAACGCCCGAGTCACGATCCGCGACCGGCGTCCGCGGTCTGAGGGATCGTCCATCGGAAACTGCACCACGGAGTCCAGATTCGGACTGGCATCGACCATCGTAATGTCGCCGATATCCGGGGCTTGGCTCGCCTGACCCGAGAAGTAGCTGAACGCGTAAGTCAGCCAGGGGACATTGAAATAGATCTCGCCCGGCAGAGAAGTCGCGTAGCAGTCCCCGCTATTTACCACAACGCAGTACTTGAGCCTATCCGAGCTGGTGGCGCCGATCACAGTGGGACTGACATCCAGCAGGGGATGCCATCCCCATGCCGCTTTCGTCGGAAAAGTTTTGCGGTGAAGAAGGCTCCCGCCGGCTGCGCAGGTCGGTGCGATCTTCCACAACATTCCTGTTACGGACGTCGCTACGCAAGGCTGTCCTCCGTTATAGAAGCCATTAAATGGACGCGAGTCCTGCGTGTACCGGCGCCGGTCAGCGAGACCAAACGCGCCGGGCGCGCTGGGGTGGATTTGCGTGCTGTTGCCGCAGCCATCGCCGGGATTGCAGTCGCCTGCGATGTCTACCGACAGTCCATTAAACGGCAGCTCTTGGAGAGCCACCCCGTCGAAAGTTGGCGTGGAACGCGTCAGCAGGTTCCATGTGGATCCTGAGGGGTCGATCTTCATGCCATAGCACTGTCCGCCGGCGTCGACGCATCCGTTGTTGTGAAGTGCGACCTGTGCGGTGGAAGCATCGATGTCCATCCCGTTCAACGTGGCCCGGTGCGCCCGCGAATCGTAATCGTACTCCTGAACGAGACTGGTTCCATTGGGATCGCCAATGTAATTCCAAAAGATGCTGGAGGTGCTGACCGTGTATTGAAGCAGAACGTTGGTCGCGCTCGATTTAGCCGGCGCTCCGAACCCGCAGGCATAGGTCCCATTCGGAACACAATACAAGTTATCGCGAACGACGCCGCGTTGGACCCACAGGCAAGGAGATGGGATGGTTCCGCAAGTGCCGCTGGAGACATTGGCGATCAGCACGCGCACCATCTCAATGCCGTCGAATTCGACGTCGTCGCCGCCAACACCCAGATAGTCTCCTGCCTGAAGGGTCAGGTATTCTCCGCGCACTCCGGTTTCGTTGGGACCTGGCGTCGGGTCATATGGTTGTCCATCGATCGGCACGGCCGTACAATCGAGTCCAGTGTGATAAGGGTTACTCGGGCAGGCCGTCAGTCCACCGGTGCCGCCTGCCGCCGTGGTAAACGCGAAGCCGCCGGTGGTTCCAATCTGCCACGGACCGCCGCCGTCGTTGGAATCGTTAGTCCAGAAATAGGGCCCCCATACGACGATTCCGGGCCCTGCGTCTTCTACGACGCTTCCCTTCAATGGTTCACCGCGGCCGGACTGATCGTTCGCACCCGTCGCCGCGAAGGTTGGGACCTCGGCAATCACGCACCCCGGATTCGAGTTGCCGAGAGCGGCGCCGATGCAGCCGGCGTTGCCAGGGCGCGAGTTCGTGGTGGCCACTGGATCGAATACCACAAGCCAGCCGGGCCGGCTATCAGTGCTCCAGGCGCGAATTATGAGATGATTCAGCGAATTGATTCCGATCAGGAAATTGGCGGACATACCCTTCGCCGTTCCGATCGTCCCGTAGGCTGGATTGAAGCTGGTCGCCAGCGTGTCCATGGTGGTGCCGGCCGTCAGGTTCGTGAGCGTCCAGCACGGGGGAGAAATAACGCCGCAGACTTGGTTGGGACTATTGTCGTCGAGATTCGGAAGGCCCGCCCACGTGGTTGGCGTATAGGTGAACGAGCTGATTCCGGCGTTCCCGGCGTTTGCGCAATACAAGATCGTGGTGTTCGGCCTCGTATCCCAGGCCGCCGAATTACTGCTGCATAAATTTCCGCTGCCGAGATTCGCAGCTCCAATAAGACTCGCTGCGCCAGTAGTGGCATCGAACCAGTAAAGACCGAGTCCGGATTGGACTTGAATCAGATAGCCAGGTTGTCCGCCTACGCCATGGACCGTTTGCTTGGAGTGTTCATTCCAAAACCCGCCAACGGGCCATGCCGGAGATAAGCCGAACTCCCAAGCGCCCGTGACGCCATTGATGCTGACCGTGTCGGCGGTCGCCGCCTGCATCTTGAACAGCCAAAACAGTGAGCTGATGGAGTATAGGAATGTGCCGTTTCCGCAACTGGATTGGAGCGTGAGATTGAAATCTCCGCTCAAAGCTGCGATCAGGTACTGCGTTCCGTTAATGAGGATCGGAGTCCCGCTATTCCACAAGTGATTCACGGGCTGGTCGAGCGTTACCGCAGTTCCGTTGCAAGTCGCGTTCCCCGAACGAGGCGTGGTTTCCGGACCGTTCAAAAACCGATTGCCCGGTTTGATCCAACCGCCCTGGTTCGCCGTGGCGCCAGTCCCAAAGGTACACGTCCCGCTCGATGTGGGCACGTTACAGGTGATGACTTGCGACCAGGGATGGCAGGATACCTTGTCCACCGATAGACAGGCTGTGAGCACGTCTCCCGCGCCGCTCGACGACGCGCTCACGACCCACTGCGCCCAATTCAGGTTCGCCATGTTGTCGCTGGCGTAACTGGCCGAAACATTGTCGTAGGGATAGCCTCCCCAAAAGTGCAGCCCCTCGGCCGCGAAGACCAGAGTAGAAGTCCTGTCGTTGGTAATCGTGTACGGAAAATTACTTCCTCCCCATCCGGCTCCGATCTTCGAAACATTGGCACTTGTGAGCGCGATCGCGGAGCAAGGGGGCCCGCAGCCGCTGACGTCGTGCGGCAAGGTCAGGGGTTCAAAGACGACTGCGGTTTGCGGATCCGTATAAAACTGACGCGTCGAGAAATCGACGGTCGGGTTCAGCATCTCACCAGGATTCGATGGATCAGCCTGAATGGGATCGACAAAACTCAAACCTAAGCGTGCAGGCTTCGTCGCGAACGTTAGAATCGAAGAGACCGAAGACCCGCACGTGATCTGGTAATAGTAGACGGTGTTGTTGGTAAGCGCCCGGGAGTAAACGACATTGTCAATCCCTCTCACGGCGGCCTTCTGTCCGGCGACAAATGTCCGGCTCAGCCCGGCATCCAGGAACGAAAATATCGAGTCTGAATTGGCGTTGGTGAACTTGGTTGGGTCCACGTCGCTGATCACGGGAGTGAGACTCGGTGCGACGCTCACCGCCACCGTGCAGCGCCCGGAATCGGGCGCCGTATAGCGAAGGATCGCCTGAGCGGAAAGCGCATCCACCGAGATGTCCGTAACCGCAGCGGAAAGCGGAATTGCAAGCCAAAGCAAAAGAGCGTGTTTCATCTAGCCTCTCGCTGCGATGCTTGCACGCCCGCAGGCCGGCGTTATCCGGCCGGAATGGGGAAATGCTTAGTTTTTTGGGCTTTGAAGGTTCTTGCCGCTTGTCGCACGACTGAATCTGTCGGCCAACCAGCGGATGCGCTCGATCAGCTCCGGCGGTTCACGCACCTCGAAGTCGAAGCCGATCAGGGCGAGGTAAACGGAGAGCGAGTCGAGCGAACAGGCGCCGGTATGGAGCACGCAGGTGTGTTCATCAACCGACTCCAATATGCCAACAGCGGGCGGGACCCGCTCCGCGGCCATTTCGGCGGAAGCATACAGAACGACTTGGGCGCGATGCGGGTACGGGGAATAAGTTATGCTCCGCGACGCGTAGGCTGCAAAATCGCCCTCGGGCGGGTCGCGTGGCGTGAACCGGAGTCCGGTCGAAAGCCTCGGCTCGATTCGGTCAACCCGAAACGTCCGCCAATCCTTGCGACCCTGGTCCCAAGCGACCAGGTACCAGAGACGTCCGGTATGAATCAGCCTATGCGGCTCTACTTCGCGCGCGCTGGCCACCCCATCCCGGCTGTGGTACCGGAAACGAAGCTTCTCGTTGTCGCGGCAAGCGCCCGCGATCACGGACAGGATTTTCGCGTCGACCGTGGGACCGGTGTTGGTCAGAGGCACGATGAATGCATGCAGGGCCGTCACACGGCGTCGTAGTCGCGACGGCAACACTTGTTCGAGCTTCGAGAGCGCCCGCATGGAGGCTTCCTCGATTCCGGCCACCGAGCCGCTGGCCGCAGTTCGCAAGCCAACGGCGACGGCCACGGCCTCATCGTCATCGAGAAGTAATGGAGGCAGCGTCGCGCCCGCGCCAAGCTGGTAGCCACCCGCCGCACCCGAGGTCGAATTCACGGGATAACCCAGGCTGCGCAGCCTGTCGACATCCCGCCGCAGAGTGCGCGGCGTGACTTCCAACCGGCCGGAGAGTTCCGTCCCGGACCAATACCGCTGCGCTTGAAATAACGACAGCAGCCGCAGTAATCGGGCGGAGGTCTCCAACATTATTTCAGTCTGCCACGGATTGCGGACCGAAACTGTCCGCAATGCCTTGTACGCTCTTAGAAGCGCAAAGGGTGCGGCGCGCACCTCTAAACAGGTCAGGACAGTTTCGCGCCGCGCTCCGTTTTGCGCGAGTTCCTAAAAAGCAAAGGAACCGCGTGGCGGTCCCGTCCGGGGAGGAACTTGGCATTCAGGCCGATCCTGCGGCATTCTGCATGTATCAGCGGCAGAAGTAGACCGAAGCCTCAGTGGTGCTGCGAGCC
>JBEKBK010000389.1:0-8364 GCA_050015435.1 Bryobacteraceae bacterium | reverse complement strand
GCCGTCCGTTCTGAGCGGCTCTGGGCGATAGAGGACGTTATACTGATGCCGCAGCTCGTTCGCAATGTTTTCGAACGATTGAGCCAGATCCTGCGCCTTGAACGGAAAGAAGGCCAGTCCGCTCGCAAAGGAAACGCGGGATAAGTTCCGGTGGGCCGTGATCCTCCCGTAGCAGCAGTTTCGGAACAGCCACTTCGGTGGGATGGCGACGAAACTTCAAAGTGACCTCGGTCTTTACCGGTGGAAATGATTGATTCGACCTTCTAGCTTTCCAACCAGCGGCCCCGCAAACGGCGCACACCGATGGTCTCTTAGCTCAGGTTCACTTCACCGCGATTGTGGCGCCGATCTGCGGTTGGTATTGGCTCGTACTGTTTCCGTCTACAAGCTGGATCCATGGCAGGAAAGAGAATGTTCCTGGAGCAATATCCATCGGCACTTGAAAATTAACCTGCACCATTCCGCACGGCAGGGTTGGCGCACTGCCTGCATACTGCACCGGTGTGGGTAAGCTTGGCTCCCCGTCCGGACCGACGCTAACGATAAGCGCGCTTAGGCCCGGGCTCAGCGGCGCGGCATAAGGAAGGTTGAGTCCACCAATTGGGCATGGGGGATTGGTCTGCCCATAGCCCGTTCCCCACACTGCTACGACCGAGCCCCGTGCCGCAGGATTCGTTGGTCCGTTGAGCGTCCCGTCCTGGTTGATTGCCGCCGCCTGTGCCGACTGCCCGAACTGAAGCCGGAAAATCCCAGGGCTGCCGAATATCGCCTCCGCGACCGCTAGTCCGAACTGCTGATTGTTGTAAGTCACGGTGACCTGCGTTGTCCCGTTGACGGCAGACCCAGCAGGCGCAATGGCATTGATCTGCTGCGACTGCGCGTACAATATTGGCACCGGCGCACCATCGAATAGCACCTGAACACCGGCCAACTGCGTGGGAACATTGCCCTGTGCGTCGGGCTGGTAGGCGACACCGGTGTCAGGGCCAATTCCAAAACCGGTGAGCGTAATCAGTTCCCCAGGCGCGATCCCGCCGCTACCAGATAGCGTCGCGGAGTTGAGCACGTCGTTGGAAAGGCAGGCCGGTGCCGTCCAACCTCCGCTACCGAACTGGACCTTGGAGACGACGCCAATAGGGGACTCGCGCCAGCCTATCAGCACTGTACCGCCGGGAAGCGGCAATAATGCCCCAACGAAGATGATATCGCCTCCGGCGCTGTCCCCCAGATAGGATGCATCGAGGAGCGCACCCTTAGAGTTCAGGTGAGCCAGGAAGCCGTCGGTGCGGTTGGTGGTGCCCTGGAAGCAAATCTGGGGAGCCGAAGGTGTCACCGGGAATCCTGGGCCCGTGCGCCCGCCGATGTAAATATCGCCAGCCGGGCCTACCCCGAGTGCGCTGACGCCAACGTCGAAGTTCGCACCCATGGCCTTATCAATCGGCTGGAGATCGGCACTCATCACGTAACTCGCCCACTTCAACGAAATGCCGTCCGGGGCGAACTGCGCGACGAAGCCGGCGGGCGAGAAATTGTTCCACGGAGGCACGATCGCTGACGGTTGCATGGTTCCCTGTGTCGCGGGGAGATCGAGTGAGCTGGTGGATCCCACCAGGTCGATATTGCCCGCGCCGTCGACGGCGATCGACGACGGATTGTCGGAGCCGCTCCCGCCGAAGTATGTGCTGCTCAGCACGTTGCCGGAAGGATCCAGCCTGACAAGGAAACTATTCTGGCTTCCGTTTAGGTGCTGCTGGAACGCGCCCGCCGTTACCGGAAAATCGGGCGAAGTGGTTTGCCCCGCTACGAAAGCGTTGCCCGCCGAGTCGGCCGCTATGGCTGTTACCGCGTCCGCACCGCTGCCGGCGAGAGTGGCGTTATACACGATGGTAGAGCCGTCCGCGCTCAACTTCACGATAGAAGCATGACCCGAAGAAGTCTGACCGGCGATATAAGCGTTGCCCGCTGCATCCACTGCGATGGACGAAGAAGCGGCCAGGGACTCCGGGAGGTTAGAAGCATCAAAAAACGGGCGAGCACTGCTGGGCTGCGGGATCGTGCTGATGCTTGCAGGAACCGATTGCGGAATTGCGCTCGCTGCAAACACGAGAATCAGGGCGATGAGTCGTATCGCGCCACCGCCGAGACATTCCGACCCCTCCGGCCGCGCATCGTTACATGACTTCAAAGGGTCGTCCACTGTTCCTCCACGATAATATAAGGGCTTGCATGCATGTGGCCGCTCAACGGCCTATGTTTCTCCGCCACTTTGAGCTTTTGATATGTAGCTGCACGGAAGCCGGCTCGGCCACTTTGGCGTGTCACGCCGGTCCGTGCAAGTGCCTCGCCCGGACTCTGGTCGTACGGTCGGTCACTCGCAAGTTGCCCCGTAACCAAACCCATTGAGACAGTTGTCGTTGAACAATCCATGATGGGCTCGCGCGCTGCTTTTCCGGAATCCAGAGGGCCATCGTCTTCTGCAAACATCGCATCATCGGCAGGTACGGCTCAAGCGATTGGGTCCATGCAGGGTTCGAGTCCATGTTGGGGTAGCAGATCTACCGGTAAAAATTTGAGGAAAGCCTTCAAAGGCACGCAATCAAATCAACCAGATAACGCGAACTTCGGGAATTGATGTTTGGCTCCCCACCCTGGACACGTTTCGAACTTATTCGGCCCAACTGATCCTCTGATCGAACCTATCAACGCCTAATATTTTCAGAATCATCCGTGCGGACTGCCTATGCTTGTCCACACCGGGCCCCCAACCTGGACACGTCTCGAACTCACCTGGCGATCAATGCGTGAACAAGAACGGGGATGTAGATTGCGCACACGCGACTGACATACCCCCGAAGCAACTATCTTCTAGAACGACCTTCCGCCTTGTAGGCTCGGCCTTTCGGGCTTTTGCCAATTGCTTGAACCACGGAGACACGGCAGGTGCCAGCGTGAGGCGCCTCGTCCGGTCTTTCGCGTCCCTGTGAAGTTTCTTCATTTTTCAAAACAGAAGTCATTGCCGAATGCCATCACCCTCTGCGTCTCCGAGTCTCCGCGTCGTAAGACTCGAAGGTCGAAGTCTGGTCTGCGTCCGAGGCAGCGATGAGCAATAGCCTGCCTTCACCTACCGTTGCACCTTGGGCAGATCCCATTGCGCCGGAGCTTAGCCTTCTGAAACTGATCCACCGACACGACGATGGCGTCATTACCTTCCATCAAAAGATGGACGGTGACTTTAAGAACCTGTTCGCTATCCGATCTGAGCATCTTTCCAGGACCTTCCCTGAAATTGTTTCGCACCTCGAAGCCGACGTATTCATGTCGATGAATGCGTTTTGTAATCGGGAGAGGGGGCGCCACTATTTATCAGCGGCACAATGCCGACAGTCAAACCGACTTCGGTATCTGTGCGCTTGCTTCACGGATCTCGATTTTTACAAGTCCGGCCTCACGTATGGCGAGGTGATCGGAAAGATTATTGATTACCAGGATCAGAACCGCATTCCCGCAGTATCGGTTATCATTCGCAGCGGGCGCGGCCTGTGGCTGGTCTGGCTTCTCCGTGATGGCGAACATCCAGAAATTGCGCCTCGGGCGTGGCCGGAAAAGGTAAACCAGTATCGACTCATCCAGCAAAAGATCCATCAGGTGCTCGCCCACCTCGGAGCAGACGCGCAGGATGCGCTTCGACTCACGCGAGTGCCAGGGTCGATCAATTCCGCTTCGGGCGAACGTGTCAAGTATTGGATTCAATCCAATGGAGCTGGACCGTACAGCTACACTCTCGATCAACTCGCGGCGCAGTTCGATGTGGCGGCTGAAGACAAGGCCTTTCGCTCACCGAAATTGGTCGCACGATCGCAGAACGGCCGATCGCGGGGACCAAAGGCGTTGACCGCCTATCGGGTGAACGACTTCCTTACCCTTCTGGAACTTCGCGGCGGTGGGTTCCGTGATGGGTGCCGCAATCGGGCCGCCTTGTATTTCGCCTGGCTGCTGAGGTGTCAGAGAACCCGCAAGGTTGACGCTTCGGAAAAAGTGTTTGAGTTGGGGAAAAAATGCAGGCCACCGCTTTCCGACTCGGAATGCCGGGACGCTCTGAAGACTGGTTACCGCAAGTGCGGCGGGCGGGTTGTTCCCATGTCAGTCCGATTTCAGACGGTCGCGGACTGGCTCGACATCACTCCCCAGGAGTCCGCGAACCTTGCGAAATATCCGCCGGCGAGTCGTTTCCGTCAATCCGCAAAGCCGTCCGACCTAAAGAGAACCCGACTACAGATGATCGAAGACAGGCGGGCAGCCATCCGCCAAATTGCTACCGAGAAGGGCGCCATACCCTCTCTGCGGGTTATGGAGCAACTACTAGAGGCAGCCGGATATCAGGCTTCCCACGTCACCGTTATGAATGACTACCGCGCGCTGGCCTTGAGGCCGCCCGGTACGGATGCGCCTGTCGAACTCACAGCCGAAGATCCAATCAGCGTGACTGTTAAGTTTCAATGCCTATAGGAGGGGGGCAGGGAGAATGGGAAAGATTCAGGGACTTTGAACAAGCTGGGAACGGTTACGCGTCGACTTGGTCAACTCAGATCGTGAGAAATTAACAACGCCCTGGCAGTCGATCGCACCCGCGCCATCACCGATCACTGAAACGGAAGTTGAGCGGATCTAAATCGTCAAACCTCAGCTTCGAAACGAAAAAGCATCATTTCCCCCAGTAAAAGGCGTCCGCATGACCGCTCGTGGAGGGCGTAGCCGTGCGACCAGCCTGCGAGCACTGAAAGTCGACGTGCCGGCAAGGTTCGAGGTTGCCTCAAGGACGATGGCATGCGTCAAGGCCTGGTCGTTCCCGTACTAACCTGCCACGGATTGACTCCTAGCATCGTTCACGAATAATCGCATTTCAGGAAAAGGCCGCCCGCCAGCGGCGCGCCCCTTGATTTTCCAAAGTTGGTGCATTCTTGTCAAAACAGCATTCAGCCAACGTCTCCGGAACGGTCGGACTTCAAACGGGCCAGCCCTTCAACCCGTTCGGGCTGTTTCACGGCATCTGGATTCCGGACGCACTGGTGCGAGCCAAGGGCATCTCGCCGGGAGCCAAGCTCACATATGGGCGTCTCACTCGGTATGCCGGCCAAGACGGGAACTGCTATCCCGCAGTACCGACACTCGCATCTGAGATCGCTATCAGCGTGCGCCAGACGCAGAAATATCTCGCCGAGTTGGAAAGAATCGAACTGATACGACGGGTGCCAAGAATCTCGGATTCGGGGCAAACGAGCAACGCGTATGTGTTCTTGTGGCATCCGCTGTTTGAGGAGGGAGTGAAGGGAACTGCACCGGAGGGGGTGACGGATCCTGCACCGGAGGGGGTGAACGATCGTTCACCCAAAGAGAGTCAGTTTGAAGAGAGTCAGTTTGAAGAGACAAACAACGACCTAGACTATCCACCCACGAATCGCAAAAACCGCGATTCGCGGCTGGACGGTGGTGATGCTCCTGCGTGCAAGCAATATCCCGCTTTGCGGGAAGCACTCGCGGACTACATGGCGACCCTGGACGACGACGAGCCTGTGTATCCTCACGATCGTCTTGTGGTCGACGTGATGGATGCCGCCGGGGGCGCCACCGAAAACGAGGTGATCCGGTGCCTGCGCTATCTGAGAGAGGAGCGCGGGCTTCGTCCTGGAACCAAGCACGGACCCCGACGCTTCGGTTGGTTCAAGACTGTCGTCGGCGACTACTTTCAGCAAAGGGGCTTTCGAGAGATGGTCTTTACACCCGCGAGTCCGGACGATCCCATGAACGGCACCGGCCTTAGCAAAGAGGAGTTCAATTCCATGACCGAAGCTATCGAAATTGAGGGAGTTTAAATGACCACAGTACCCAAGTTTTCACAGCTATCGCTATCACGACAAACGCTCATTCGAGTCATGCAATCCGTGAACTACGGATCGATCTTGAACTTGATGGTTGTCGACGGCGAGCTGAGCTTCGATCCGCAACCCGAAATGCTGGTCGACATTCGACTCGATGAGGAGGTTTGCCCGCGCGCCGAAATGAACCTTAGCGATTTCAGTTTGGGAGTAGAAGTGCGCCGTCTACTTGCACAGATCGATGCTCTTCAGAACGGCTCAATCGAGAAGATCGTCGTTCACGGTGGCGTGCCGCGTCGAGTAACGCTGCGGTCCTCGGTTCAGCAGGTGCACCTATGAAGGGAGCACCCTATCTACGAGCGGTTGACCAGGTTTCGCAGGCGGCCAAGGGTCCTTTCAGTTATTTCACAACGATCGAGGAGCATTTTCGGTGTGCACGTGGGACGCCATTCTTTCTTCTATCTCCTTGCGATGTGGCTCTGGTCGACGCCTGGGAGCGTGTGGGCATTCCACTCGCAGCAGTTCTCCGCGGCATTGATCGAACTTTCGAAAACTGGCGCAAGAGGCTGGCCCGGGACCGTACCCAGATGGTGAATTCCCTGGCATACTGCGCTTACGCAGTCGCGGCCGAGGCGCAGGAACAGGCCAATACTCCGTCGCCAACACGGAAACCGACTAAGCCGCCGTTCACCCTTGAGGATGTCCAAGCCTTTTCCGCCGCGAATGCAGCCAAGCTCCGGAACGCGGGTCTAGAAGACCTTGCGATTGCGTTAGAACGGCTCGACGTCGCCGCAGCGCAATCTTGTGGTGAACTTCCTTTGCAGGTCGGTCAAAGAATCCTGGTAACCAAATACCTTCGTCTTCGCACCCCAGTTACGATCGGCTCTCGCTTCGACGACTGGAAGGTCAGTTGGCTCGGCGGCTGGACCCGAGATCGGCTGTCCTATTTGGTGATGGTCGCCAGGGTTAGTGCAAAGGTAGTACTGCCGGCTTTACCCACGCAATCGGGGACTGCTCACCATTATCGGAAGCGGTTGCGAGATGAGGTTCGCGGTCCGGCGGCTCCTCGCCGATAGTCGTGTCCTGAGCCGCATGCCGGAATTACCACCTGGTATCCTCCCGCGGGCGAACCGTCGGAATTGACGTAGCAGACATCGATTATCCTAGGCGGGTCAGCGGGTATCCTCTCTTCTTCTAGCCGTTCTAATCGTCTATAGAGCTTCTCCTTAATCATGTTCGTGGCCCACCGGCATCGGCTTGAGCTCTCGACTGAAATCGGCGGGAACGGATGCTGCGCCCTTGATCATCCAGCCGGGGTGCAAATTGCTTCTCAAGCCTGTGAACCCGTCTGGCCATCGCGTTCATCGCTTGCGATTCTCGGGAGGAGCCGATTCTTCGAGCGCCGCAACCCTCGTCTCGATATCCTCCAATTCGACACCTTTGATGGCGTGAGCGATGACAGACTCAGCCGCCCGTAGCCGGACGGCCGCGGGAACGTTCGGATCGCGGCGGGAATGGGCGTCCGTATGATTTCGGCGATCGATAGTGGCCGTTAGAATCCAGGTGGTCTTCCCGCTTCCGCGGTCACTCACTTCGATCAACGTCCGCTGTTTGTCTACCGACTCAGCTCCGCGATTTCCTGGCGGACTCCTGCAGCCTGTGGCGAATCGGGATGCTGTTCGAGAAAGCCGTACAGTGCGCGGAGCGCGGAGGACCGGTCGCCACGCCGGATATAAATCTCGGCTAGCGCCAATTGCGGATGTGAAAAATGCGCATGGTCGAGTTGGACCGCGATCTCCAGGTACTTCCCGGCCAAATCCAGATCGTTCAGCTCGAAATACGAGAGCCCGAGCTGCGAGTTGGCGAGTGCATCGTTCGGCCTGCGCGCGACTGCACGCTGGTTGTATGCGATCGCTTCCTGCGGCCGCCCAAGATTCAGTAACACGCCGCCCAGATTGACGAGCGGTTTGAAGGCTTCGTGATCGACATCGAGCGCTGTACGGAAGTTCGCTTCCGCATCGCTGTACCGCTGCGTCTGATACGCAAGCGTACCCAGTTGATTCCATGCGGCTGCGAATCGTGGCGCAATCTCAACCGCGCGCCGCAGATGAGCAGATGCGCACCTCGATTCGCTGCGGAACAGGCAGCGCTGGGCTTCCTTGTATTCCCTCACGGCACGATCCGGGATGGAGAGTACAGTAGCGGACACTGTCGCACCGTTGGCGCGGACGCCATCGGATTCGAGGCGGCTGTCATCGATTCTGAGCACTATGTCGAGCCGGCCTTTCGAATCCACGGTTCCGGGGCTCAGTTCGATGGTTTGCCGCGCCTCGCCGCGCGCCGCAGTCGAGAGGGCCACCGTATACGTCCCCGCCGAGAGTTTGCGAAACCGGAAGCGACCGTCCTCGCCGCTCACGGTTGAGCTTTCGAACGGGGCCATCGCGCCGTGCAGGAAAACAGGAACCGCGCGGCCGGTGGTTCGATACGACCC
>JBEKBK010000388.1:0-8367 GCA_050015435.1 Bryobacteraceae bacterium | reverse complement strand
GCGGTCTTGAGTATCTTCTTGGAGTGGTCCTTCAGGAAGACGGACGGGTCGCATTCCGAGACTGGTGGGCTCATGACCGAACTGAGGAAAGATGGGCTTTCGAAGCTTTCGTGCATTGGGTGCATGGCAGATGGTGTCAGGACCCAACAATGCACATCTACCATTACGCACCCTACGAGACCACTGCCCTCAAGCGGCTGATGGGACGGTATGCATGCTGCGAACAGGAAATTGATGACCTTCTGCGCAATCATGTTTTTGTCGATCTCTATACGGTCCTACGGCAGGCATTGATTGTCGGCGAACCAGCCTATTCATTGAAGAACATTGAGCACCTGTATATGGCGAAGCGCGACGAGGAGATCGCGACGGCCGGAGATTCCATGGTGTATTACCATCGCTGGCTTCAGGAGCGCGATGGCCCAGATTGGACAACATCACCAACTTTGCGTTTCATTCGCGCTTACAACGAAGCGGACTGCCGGTCAACATGGAAGATGATGGAGTGGTTGCGAGTAATACAGAGCACTGCCGCGATTCCGTTTGTGCCCGCTGGTGAGGTCAAACAACCGAACCCTACTACGAATGAACGCGCGGCGCTGGCGGAGGCGATGCTTGCCGAGATCCCCCGAGACTCCGCAGACCCCGAAAAGTGGCGGGTGCACGCACTGCTTTCGCATCTTCTGGAGTTTCATCGCCGAGAGGACAAACCGTCGTGGTGGTTCCTATTCGATCGAGCCGGCATGACCGAGGAGGAGCTTGTCGGTGATCCCGACTGCCTGGGAGCGCTTGAACGAACAGCACGGCCACCGGAGATTGTCAAAAAGTCATACCGGTACGAGTATCGATTCGATCCGGCACAGGAAAGCAAGCTGCGGGATGGAAAGTCGTGCCGATTCTCTCACGATATAGACCTTAAGATTGAAATCGAACGAATCGACTATAACGCGGGCCTGCTGTATTTCACACTCGGCAAATCGCGACCTGCCCCGCCCTCGCGGTTGAGCTTGATTCCGGATGATTTAGTGCCCGGAAAAACGATCGTCGACTCGATTGAGCGTACCGTTCGGCATTACCGTACAACGGGACAGCTGCCGAACGCAATCCAAGACTTCCTCTACCGAGTCAGGCCCCGTATATACGGCCATGTTGGAGGCCCGCTGATCCTCGACGAAGCGGATCTGCTCAGTTCCGCCAAGGATATTGTTGGACGGATGAATGAGACCACGCTTTGCATTCAGGGGCCACCTGGCTGCGGGAAGACGTATACCGGCGGTGAGCTGATTTCTTCTCTTCTGAGAACTGGGAAGCGCGTCGGAGTCGCTTCAAACAGTCACCGCGCGATCTGTCTGCTCCTCAAGTCGGCAGCAGAAGCCGCAGATAGGATGGGGGTACGCTTTACCGGAGCCAAGGCCGGAGCGGACGATGATCAGGAACCTATCCACCAATCGATAGATTTGCTTGAAGAAAATGGAGACGTATTCAATCTGGCTGTAATGCCAGACCTCGTTGGTGGTACAGCCTGGGTGTTCAGCAGAGCTGAGGCGATCGGACAATTCGACTACCTATTTGTAGATGAAGCAGGCCAAGTATCAGTGGCCAACCTTGTTGGTATGGCTCCAGCGACCAAGAATATTGTACTCATCGGCGATCAGATGCAGCTTAACCAGCCGGTGCAGGGCACGCATCCTGCTGAGAGCGGGCAGTCGGTTCTCGAATACCTGCTTGGGGACCAATCCACGATTTCTGAGGATCGGGGCATCTTTCTGCCTCGCACCTGGCGGATGCGATCGGAGGTCTGCCGATTCATATCAGATGGCATCTACTCAGGACGGGTGAGTCCGAATCCAGTGAATGACACACGACGCATTCAGCTTCGCCGTGGCCAGCGCGGGCGGATCCATTCTGACAGCGGGCTGGTCTACATCTCCCTGGACCACGATGGAAACACTTACGAGTGCTCAGAAGAAGCTGCGGTGATTGACCAACTTGTGCGCGAGCTTTGCAGCTACACGCTGGAGCTGCCGAACGAGGCTCCGAAAAGACTCAATCTTAGAGACATCTTGATCGTGGCACCATTCAACCTACAGGTCCGGAAGATCCAGTCAACGATCCCAGGCGCCCGCGTTGGCACAGTAGATAAGTTCCAGGGCCAGCAGGCTCCGGTGGTGGTCTTCTCAATGACAGCGAGCGAAGGAGACGCTTCGTCCCGCGGGATCGACTTTCTATTTAGCCGAAACCGCTTAAACGTTGCGATCTCGCGAGCGCAGATACTGGCGGTGATCGTGGCCAGCTCGAAACTGGTCCGAACACGATGTTCGCGTCTGGAGCAGATTCGGCTGGTGAACCTGTTCTGCGGGGCAACGGAAGCGGGTCAGGCAGTGGCGGTAGCTAGATAACAGAAGACGCACTCAAACGTTCAGCCTGAGTTGAGTGGCTGGAAAGGAACGAAATGCGCGCAAGAGAGCATGTTTTAGCCGGAGTGACCGCCACAACGATCACCTACGTCGCTGCGTCGGCTGCGACCGGGGAGCCGGTGACCCTTCAAGGGATACTCACCGCTGCTGCCCTCGGTGTCCCGGCCGGACTAGACTTCTTCGAACCGCCCATTCATCCTCACCATCGGGGAGTCTGTCACAGTCAAGCCGCCGCGTGCGGCCTCGGGCTAGTGGCGAGCCGCATCTGGAATGATCCGTGCATAGGCCAAACACAGCGACCGCCCGCTCGCCGCATCCTTCGCCTAATTCGGCCCGGAACCGTTCGTCTATACTAAGGCCTGGCTGCAAGAGTTCGCCCGCCCTGCACGATTCCGACGAGTCGATCTTGATCCGTCCAAACGCGCAGCTCGTGCCGAAACGCTCCGGCTACCAATACACGGCGCGACCTGGGTTCAATCGGCGCCCGAGTCAACTTCGGCAGTTCATCATAGGTTCGACCGTCCAGGTGTCGTCCCGCCTTGCTCTTTTGCCGTCCTCCCCACTGCTTGAAGAAGAAGGGAACCCCTGCAGCTTTGCACTGGACAAGGATGGATCGCACCCATGCCGGTTGAATGGGGCGAGCGCCAAGGCCACTCTCGCCACCGACGATAACCCACTCTATGCCGCTTAGATCGATGTGACCAAGGTCTTCGAGCAACGGTTCTATTGATAAAAACCGTACGCGGGCGGGAGCTGCGCGAAGTAGCTCGGTTCTGGGTAGACCGTATTTTTTGTCCTCCACGCTCACACCCCACCAAATATGGTCGAGCGCAGCGGCGAAGCGTAATTTCGTCTGGAGGAGTGATGCCAATCGATCAGCACGCTTAGTCAGCACTTGGTAAATGTGCCAATTTGCCTTCTGCATGACCCGGGCCACGGCGACGATATACTCATCTGGCACGCCAATCTGGAACAAGTCGCTCATGGAATTGACGAACACCATCTGCGCCGAAGGCCAGAGCAATGGTTCCACCAGTTTTTCAGGTACCAGTCGTAGGTCAAACCCCTGCTCGTAAGGATGGCCAGGGACGCCGCGGAAGCGTTCCGCGAAAGTCTCGGCATAGCAATGCTTGCATCCGGGGCTGACCTTGAGACACCCGCGGACGGGATTCCAAGTCGCGTCGGTCCATTCAATTTGCGATTTAAGCGCCATTGTTCGCCTTTGCCCTTGGAAAGCTGACAAGCGTATTTGGACCCATCGTGCCCGCGCGTCGCGTACTGGCAGGAGGGTCGCACGTAATCAGCCTTTTCGTTTCAAGGCTCATCAACGCGTCCTTATAATTGCGCTCAATGAACCGCCGACCGACGTTGTGTTCCAGATAAACGTCATGCATCTTCGCGCTTCGCCCCGAGAAGGCTTCCATAAGCATATCCTCCAACTCATCCAAGGGGCGGGTGAGCTCGAATAGCAAAAGGAAACGTTTATCCGCTGGGTTGTACTCGAAACTTGGAACCCCCTGGTCGTGTGATGTGCTTTCCTTGGCCATTACCTGCTTCATGATCTCGTACCCCTTGAAATGCTTGCTCACAAAGATCAGATGGTGGCTGGTCCGGGTCCCTTGATCAGAGCGGAAGCGGAACGGCAATACATATCGACTGTTTGCGGCACCTATCGCTTGGCACAGTTCTTCGACGATGCGAAGCTCCCGATCCTGCGGCGTCAAGGCCTCAAGTTCAACACGAAGCTGATTGGCACGACTTTCACCGAACAGCGCATTCATGTGCTCAAGAACGGCCGGATTGGTTAGACCCATGTTGATGCGGTTGTAGTTGAAGAAGAAAATGCAGTCGCATCCCCAATCCTTAAGGACCGAGTCTACCAACTGCAGCGAAAGCCCCTTGTAACCCCATGGATCGACGAAAAACAAGGTCGGGACAAATTTCATTGATTGGAATTGCTTGACCATCTCCGAGCCGACTTCTTCGTTCAGCACGATGGGTTGATGTATCAGCGTTTCGATGCCAGGTAGCGCTTTGATCGCGGTTTCCAGATTTCGAGAATGGTCTTCGTCCTTATCGTTAAAGACCGTGACAAGCATCTTGCGCATGTCGGGATCAGCAATCGCCTGTTGCAGAATTAGCAGCGGCGTTGACTTGCTGCCGTCCTTGTATCGGCCGGGGCCAGCGAAGAGGTCCAGGTAGGCGACCTTGCCCCCGTGCCGCTTAGCCGTCGGGATGATCACTTTCGCCCAAGCCCAAAAGTACTTCGCGACGATTGTGGCTTTGACCACAGACTGTTCTGTCGTCTCATCGAAAAATGCTCGATCAGTCATTCAGCGGCTCCGGTACTCCGGGCGAAGAAATGGCGAATTTCATTCTAGCAGCATTAAGGCCCTCGTTTGGGAACATCATCGGCTGATTTCCGAATCCAACCCATCCCGCCCGCTCTTGCCGGCAAAACAACTCAACCTTTCCCCCTGGACTGGTCTGTTCGACAAGGGCGTAAAACTCCTCCGGCTTCCTGGAATGCTCGCGCCGTGCCGCCTCAAGGATCGTCGCATGATTGCCGTGCAGGAACACTGGCTTGCCTCGGATGGCCAACATGCAGTGCTCGGTCTGGCCGCGCAGCCATTCGCCGGTGCCCATCCTGTCCTTTACCCACGTCAGAAGGGTCCGGTACTCAAAGCCCCAAGCCTCGACGACATCAAAGGCAACGCGCAGGTGGGCATTGGTCGTCCACAGCCACAAGATCGCGTTGTCATCCGCTATTTCGGCCACCGGCATTGCCTTGATTTCTTCGATGTCCATGGTCGGATATGGCAGGCCGTTGCCAGATTGGTAGCGCCATGGCGGATCCGCCACGATCACCTGGAATGGGCCGGTTGGCAGTTCGGGCGGCGTAGCATTCAGTTCCTTAGCTTGCCTAAGAACCTCAAGCCGCCGGAAAGCGCCCGCGACCTTGCCGCTGCGGTCCATCTGCTCAACCAAGTAGCCGTACTCTTCCGGCTCCTCTTCGGCGGCGTCGATCACCGCTTCGGCTCGCTCGATGGTGGTGCGCCCGACCCCCAGGTACCGCGCGATCTTGTCCCGCGTGTCTCCGGGGACGGACCCCTGTCCTTCCGCCACTGTGGCGGGATGACAGAGGTCCGCCTTGTGACCTTGGCGTTCGCGCGCCTCCCGGCGTTCCAGGGGCTCGATCGCGCGTTTTAGCGCCACAATTTCGCTGGGCAGAAGATCCTTCCGAACGAAGTTTTCGTGCGCTTCACCGCGGGCAGCTTGGTACAGATCCACGATAGTCACTGGGATTTCGGTCCAGCCGGCCATTCGGCACGCCTCAAGCCGCCGTTGTCCCGCAATAAGACGGCCCTCCGGAGTGACCACGACAGGGTGAAGCAGTCCGACCTCGGCTATGCTATCGGCGAGAGTCCGCAAGTCGCCGAGATCTTTCCGGTACCGATACCCGATTTGGATCTGGTCAATGTGCATTCGGGCATTCACGACGAGCTGGGATAGTGGAGGATCCATCGAGCGCCCCGTCCGAGAGGATGATTCGGCGGTAGTTCCACGATCGGGAACGCGGCATGAGTAAGGTATCAACGGCATACACCGCCAACGATCCAACTGCTTGCAAGATGTCGGCGATTGCTGGTGTACCGGGACACGGGTACCGATCGTCATCAATCATGTCCGGAAACAAGCACGCGATACATGGTCCGCTTTTGTCCTGCACGAAGACATAGCCGTGATCGGCATCCCGGCTCACGGCAGTGAAGACCACCGGGATTCCTTTCGAGCGAAAGTACAGACTGGCGGCAACACGGGCCGGATTGTTATCGACTCCGCAGAGTGCCACGTCGCAGTCGAGATCAATTCCGCGTGCAATTGCCTCTTGGAGCCGCAGGCCGTAGCCGCGGATCTCTGTTGTAACGATACACTCCGGCTTAAGATTCCGCGCCAGCGCCAGAGCTTTGTTCCTGCCCACATCCTTTATATAGAAGCGCTGCCGGTTGAGATTACTGGGCTCGACGATGTCGTCATCAAGTAACGTTATCTGCCCGATGCCTTTGCGCACCAAGGTGGGCGCGATCTGGGAAACGATCCCGCCCGCCCCGATGCACAGCACGCTGCTTTTTGAGAAGATTTCCTGGTCGAATCCAGCAATCCTCCTCTGGCGGTCCTCAGCTCCGGGGACCGCCTTGCCGCGCAGCCTAATCGATGTTCTTGAGCCGGTAGATGCCGGGTGCATAGCTCTCAACTCCTTCCCCGAAGATTTTCAGTTCAAAGTTCTGATCCAGCCGCAGGAAACGGACATACCCGTCGCTGCTGAAAATCGCCATCAGTGCGACATGGCCGGCCTTTTCAAGGCGACTTTGGAAGTTATTGTCGGTCCCGGATGGATGCGTGGCGTCCGCGCCTTTGCCGGGATGACTGTGAAAGTGAGCCAGGAATCTGTGGCCAAATTGTTCCAGCCTGATAAGCAGATTGTGCGTTGATGGCATATCTGCCACGACCCCGATCCGGCTGCGGCGCTGGTGCGCAAATTCGGCCCACTGGTCGAGCACATGCACGCCCTCGACCTCGGAGCCGGTGATGAAGAAAAACTGCTCGTCAGGGTCGGCGGTCAGCTTTTTGTAGCATTCGTGGAGAAACAACGAGCTGACTGCGTACCTCCGCGGCTCGCCAGGCATGGGCGTGTTCTCTTCAACGATCCGGTCCAGTGCGGTGAGAAAATCATTCGTGCGGCGAATCTCGGCGCATACCCGCAAGGTGCTCTTGCGGGCGCGCGCGGAATCGTTGAACCGGCCGATCAGTTTTTCACGGTTCTCAATCAGCGTTTTCTTCTTTTGTTCCAGTTGTGTGGTTTTCATAAGTTGTTTAGTCGTTCGATGGTCATGATTCCTGAGCTGACATCCTTGGGTTGCCTCGCCATGTGGACCAGGTACCAGTCGTTGCCGCGATGCTGGAAGCAGGTCCAGTGGCTATGGCTGCGGATTTCGTTCGATGGATTGTAGAGATAGAAGTCCATCTGGCCGGATCTTTGCTCTTCGATCCAGCCCTGAAACGCCCCGTAGGGCATTTGATACGAACCGGTGTACCGGTTGCCACTGTGCGTCCAGCCGCGCTCCTGCCAATACGGAATCTGGCGGCGCTGGACGGGAATGGAGGGGGCGTGCCCCCGTACCACCCGCGAGAATAGGTCGCGGATGGAATTGGGGGCAGGCCGGGTACCGAGATCTCTTACGCGCATAGCGCGATGCCAACCTCGGCTTTGGTGGAGGCGAAAATCTTCTCGCCGTCTTTGACCTTGTCGTAGATCGACTCGGCAGCTGCGAAAAACGGCTCGTTCGGACCCTTGCTAAGCAGGTAGTCCTGAAGGTTGAGTTGATGAAGGACATCGCCGGCAGTGGTGCCCGGCTGAATCTCCACATCGCGGATCTGGCCGGTTCCGGCCACAACAACAGACAGCTTTTTCATATTTGTATTTCTCCTTTTTTGGGAGGCGGGTCCTCTCCCGATTGGTGTCCAGTAACGAGCAGACTGAAAACAGCCGCTTAGAAAAGAGACCAAGAAGATTTCTTGGTCTCTAAAGGTGCGCCGTTTATGTATCCGGCGCGGGCACAACATCAGTGAGCCTGCCTTCGCGGAACGACAGATCGCGTTCCACTTTCAGGCCGAGCGAATTCCGAACTTCTTCAAGCTCGGAGAGCAGGAAATAGCCAAACTCGCTTTCCAGGCCGACGACGAATCCGAAGAACAGGAACTCGTCGCCTTCCGGGCTGCCCTCGGTGACGTACCATGTCCAGCCGGTGCCGGGCATGAAGAACTTGGCGTATTATGTTGCGCTCACCGTTATGTAGTGCTGGGGGAGGCTCACGAGCCAACCCGCGCCGGCAGGCCCGTAGTATGACGGACTTGCCGGTTTTCTTTTGTCTTGCGCCGTACATAAGTA
>JBEKBK010000387.1:0-8384 GCA_050015435.1 Bryobacteraceae bacterium | reverse complement strand
ATCCGCTTCGCGATCCAGTAAACTGAGCTAAATTGCTCCTATGCCGTTTTCTGTCGGCACAACGGTTGGCCACTACGAGATCCTCGCGCCTCTTGGCGCGGGCGGCATGGGCGAAGTATACCGAGCCCGTGACAGCAAGCTAAAGCGAGATGTCGCGCTGAAGGTGTTGCCCGATTCCGTTGCCAACGACAAGGAGCGCATGACACGTTTTCAGCGCGAGGCTGAAATACTGGCGTCTCTGAATCATCCCAACATCGCCGCTATTTACGGCGTAGAGGATCGGGCTTTGGTGATGGAACTCGTCGACGGCGAGAACCCCAAAGGTCCATTAGCCCTGGAAACCGTGCTCAACTATGCCAGCCAAATCGCCGAGGCCCTAGAAGCTGCCCACGAGAAGGGGATCATTCACCGGGATCTGAAACCGGCGAATGTGAAAGTGACACCGGGAGGCGTTGTCAAAGTCCTCGATTTTGGCCTAGCGAAGACTGCCGATGAATCCGCAGCTTCCCCTGATGCTACCAATTCACCGACGATCACGATATCCCCGACGCGCGCTGGAATGATTCTTGGCACGGCGGCGTATATGAGTCCAGAGCAGGCTCGCGGCAAGCCAGTAGATAAGCGTGCGGACATCTGGTCGTTTGGCGTCATCCTGTATGAGCTGCTAACGGGCAAGCGGCCCTTTCAAGGTGAATCTGTTGTGGAGACTTTGGGTCTGGTCATGAATAAGGAACCCGACTGGACCGATGTGCCCGTCGCAGTTCAGCACCTTCTCCGAAGCTGTTTACAGAAGGATTTCAAGAAGCGACTTCAGGCTATCGGTGATGCAAAATTCCTTCTCGCGGAACCGATTCGGAACTCACCCAAAGCGCAGCCGCCTCGTGCAGTTTGGGGTTCCTGGGCGGCGGTCGCCGCCCTCGCTGTTCTGGCGGCAATAGGATGGACGCGAAGGGCGCCGCCGGTGGTAACCTCAGTGCCGGAGTTGGCGTTCACGATCGCTGGGCCCAGCGATAATCTTAGCCTGGTTGGTGGTCTTAACGTTGAGAGAATTTCACCTGATGGGTCAACAGTTCTTTATCGCGCTGCCGGCAGATTCCACATTCGAAGATTGAGTTCTCTTCAAGATCAACCGCTGCCTCCCTTCGATTACACGGGTGACGCGTTCTGGGCCCCCGATTCCAAGTCAATCGCATTTCCGACCGTAACCGGCCTGATGAAAATGCAGGTGCCAAACGGCGCCCCTGAGTTGATTACGGCTGACGTCTTAGCCGACCGCGGCGCTGGGCGCGGAGGCAGCTGGAGCGACAAAGGCATTATTCTTTTTGCCAGCCTGGACTCCTCTCCAGGTGGCATTGGCCTCTACGGTGTTCCAGCGGCGGGAGGAAAAGCCTATCCAGTTGAGGTTCCAGGACTCAAAGATGGCCGGTATTTCAACCCAGAGTTCCTTCCCGGCGGTGAAGATTTCTTGTTCGCATTCGTGCCTTCGGACGCGGTAGAAGCCCAGCTATTTATGGCTACTCTACGCGATGGGAAGGCAGTCGATCCGCAATTGCTATTCAGCAACGATACTGCCGCAGCGTTCACAAGCGCTGGCGGCGGCCGCATTCTGTTTGTCCGAAACGATAATCTATACGCGCAGAAGCTTGATGTGAAGGCTCGTCACATAATCGGTGAGCCGGAACTCATCCAGGAGCGCGTGGCCTCCAACGCCGCGTCTAGGAGTGCGTACTTCTCCGTTTCGGGCTCCGGCACAATTGTATGGCGCAGTGGAACAGCCGTGGTTTCACAAGTGACGGTTTTTGACCGGAAGGGGAATCGAATAGGAACTGCAGGCGCTTCAGTGCCCGCAGAGATGATTAGCCTTGCGCCTGACGAAGCGCATGTGCTGGTCACGTCTAGGGCAGGCTCATGGGTCATGGAATCCAACGGACCGGGCAGAGTCAGGCTCGGATCTCCTGTAGCGAATCTTTGGTCGCTTGTTTGGTCACCTGATGGTTCGGGAATTATTGGCGTCAGAGGCGGAGAAATTGTCGAGCGGTCCGTAAGTGGGTCTCGCGAGTCTCGGCCGTTCGCGGGCCTTCCTGCGTTTGGGGGGCGCCTCCTGCTGCATGACATTTCAGTGGACGGGCGACGTATCCTTTACAGCGGGACCTCCCTTCTTTCGTTTTCACTCGATGGCGACCGCCGATCTGAGCAGGTTGTGGAACAGCGCGTTGATAACGCTGGTATGTCGCCGGACGGCGCTTGGGCCGTGTACCATCCATACACGGAATCCGGGATTTACGTGCAGCCGCTTACCAGCCATGGCCTCCGGAAACAGATCGCGAAGAGCGGCAATTCCGCGGTATGGCGCAAGGACGGCAAGGAGATCGTGTACTCTGATCAACCTGGAATCTGGTCTGTTCCTGTGGGCGGTTTGGGCACAGATCTGCGGTTCGCTGCTCCTGCCCCCCTTTTTTCTGTGTCCAGACCCTTTGGATTGACCAGCGCCTCGCGACCCCTAGCAATAAGCCGCGATGGCTCAAGGATCTATTTCTTGCAATCCGCGGAGGAGCCTAACGCGGAGGTCCTCCATGTTCGCACCGGCGCAATCCGTTAGAGGCGCGTTGTGGAGCGGTAACGGTTGGTCGAGCATCCTTCCTTTAGAATCGCCCCTTATTTAGGGACAACCACCACCGCTCGACAGAGAGGACCGGATCGTCTGCGATTCAGAGCATGAAACAAAGGTGCGCAAACCGTTCTTGGGCACGAGCTCGGCGGAATCCTCCCTCGGAAATTCGCTTCCCGTTTATTGGGCGCTGTAGGCTGAATCGTTCGGCGACCTGATGTGCAGCATTATCGATAGCTACACTAAATGGTGGGTGGAGGATGTACTATGAGACGACTTCTTTCGACCGGCGTAATCATGATGCTGGTGACATTGAGTGCCGCCGCGCAGGACTGGTATCGGGATCGTGCAGAGCGCTATCGGGGAGAGCAATGGCGAGCGCACATCTTCGAGCACGTGCGAACCGATCTGGAACACGTTTGGAGCGGCAAGGCGAGCGACCGAGAACTTACGCGCATACAAAAAACCGAAGAAGAGCTAACAAAGATGCAAGCGGATCTGAATCAGGGGCGGTGGGATAACGGCGTGCTGAACGATGTGATCGATTCCATTCGAAAGTCCTCGAACGACGAGCGCCTTGCGCCCCGGGATCGAGATGTTTTAGCCGATGATGTAAATCGTCTAAAGGAATTTCAGGACCAACACAATCAGCGGCGATAGGCCCGGATCAGTCCGTCACCCCCGAGCTAGGGGCAGAGTGAGGGCGATCGGTAGTAACCGGCTTAGGAAGCAACGAAATTGAATATCGTTTTCGTTCCGTGAGTGCGTCTGCATCGGACCTGATGTCGGTCATTAACGACTCAAAGGCCGCGATGCGTCTTCGATCAGCGCGGATCGGTCACTGAGGTGCGTAACCGACTGTGCGTCAACGTGCTATCGTCCGCCCGATCGCAGGATGTGGCAGACAGGCAAGATATCTTCATCAAGCGGGGCGGACGCGTCTCATCCACGAATAAGCGTAAATTCCTTCGATTTCGTTCGGTACTCGGGAAGGCTCAGATATGTCGCCTGCGCGAGGGGCTTATCCGTAGTGACAGCGATGACGGTGAAGGGTGTGCCTTTTTTCGTAATGTTATCTCCGAGATGAATTCTCGTTGTCATCATGCCCGGTTTGACGCCCGATTGCGGCCACCACTTCTTATTGGCATACACCAGCACCTCGACCCGGCGGCGCGCGGAGCGGGCGAGGAGTTGCAGATCCGCGATCCTTGGAAATGATTTGCCGACGATCGCGACATTGATGGATGGCCGTTCCAGATCCTTCAAAAAGCCGTCGATTAGCTCGCAGCCTTTGAGCATTGTTTGCTTCCACTCCCACTGGTTCATCGCGGCCATGGGTTTCAGGTCTCCCAACGTCATCGCCTGGAACCTGGTGATCTGTGGAAAGCGCTTCAGGTCGCAGGGTTCGAGATAAGCCCAAACGATCTTCAGTCCACGTGTCTTATTGGCGCTAATAATATAGGGCAGTTCTTTGTCAACGATGTAGTCGGAGGCCAGAAAATTATCGCTGACGAGGAGCACGGCGGCGACAGCGCCTTTCAGAGCATCCTCGATCTGTTTCTCCCACTCGCCCATTTTTATGTTTTTATCGGACCAGAAGACCATGGATTCCGCGCGGCTGAGCGGCTTAGAGACCGTCTCGAAGCGCTTGCGCCAAGCTTCGTCAGCATGGCTGTAGCATACGAAGATCATCCTAAAGACGACTATAAACCAGTCGGACAGTCATGAATCTCGAACTTTCGGGCGGACTTCGGCAGAGTGAGGAGTCCACTTGAGCGGGAAATGCCCGACGATCCCGTGCAGTCCCGAATTCATTTTCCGCGATGGCGACCACCATCATCGAAAATGGGATGTAGCACAAGGGCGTCAGCGCCACCGCGCCCCGGAGTCACCCAGTGAGAACACGCGTCGCAATTCCTGAAGACCTCAAGAACGAGATCCTGAGCCGGACCAACAACCGATGCTGCGTTTGCCAGACGCCTTTTGTTCAATTCCACCACATCGACGAAGATCCGTCCAACAACGACTTCGACAACATCGCTCCGGTCTGTCCCAACTGTCATGGTCAGGCTCATACCCACGCGGCTTTGACTGTGAATTTGACGCCATCCCGGCTCAAGGCGATCCGGGACCGTTGGTATACCTATTGTGAGAACCGGAAGGACGCCTCAGTAATCGGCGCGAGTGGATTACTCCGCCTCAAGAACCTTGTGAACGAACTTGGGTATGCGGATCACAGCTGGAAGAAAATGTTCTCCACCCTCGATCCGGCTTACAACGAATTGAGCCGCGACGAGATCATGAACCGGGTGTTCTCAACGTCCAACCGCGACGATTTGGCCGTGGCTTTGGAAACCGTCAAGCACATGTATTCCAGCAAATGGAGCGAAGACCGTCTACTACAGAAGTTCAAGGTCGTATGCAACGCGTTCGGTTTCGATTATGACGAGCTGTAAACGGTATCCCAGGAACGACGCCGTGCGAGGTTCGGAGTCCCGGCATCGAAAGATCGAGCGTATCGATTGTACGCCCTGAAAAATGGATGTGCGAGAGCCAAGTTGACGGGTAACGCGCATCTCGCGGATGTGAATCTTCAATAGAGCGGATTTTAAAGCTCGTGCGCCGTTCCATCAGGCTGCGCGGTGCATTGAAAAAGCGCCTGATGCGGGGCATTATCGGCTCTTATTCACTTACCTCCTTTGGCCGCAACCGGCAGGTCAATCCCCGTTAAGGTGCAAGGCGAACTCTCCGCAGCCGAGGGCCATTGTAGACGCTGAGCATCAACTGAAGGAGCGATGCTATGGTGATTTTGGGACCTGTGAAGCGCACCGTCGCATTCCTCGATGTTCTTGGCTTCAGATCGCTCGTCGCCCAGATACCTGCATCGGAGCTTGGCCCCCGGTTCGCCAAGATAATAGATGGTGTGCTCAATGGCCTCACTCGGCCGCTGCTAGCTGATCAAAACCTTCCTCGTCTCCTAAACAGCCCAGGACCCAATGAACGGTTCTGTCTGGTTTACTCCTTTTCTGACTCTATATTATTGATTTCACACGACTCGTCTTTGTCGAGCTGCCTAGCCGTAAACGTCATAGCGCTCCGGATCATGCAAGGGATGATGGCCGCTGGATTTCCCACCCGAGTCGGCGTGACGTTTGGCGACATGTTCGTCGACGTTGAACGTGCTGTCTTCTTGGGACCTGCCCTCACCGCTGCATATGAACTAGAACAATCCCAGGACTGGATAGGTGGAGTAATTGACGAGTCCGTTGCAGAGCCACTCCCCGCACTTATGGATCGCTCCCAACCACACGCGCTGCAGAACGTAATATTTCCGATGTACCGGGTTCCAATGAAAAACGGTGATGATGGCGAGCGTCGCACCTTGAACTGGCGTTGGAATCTCGTTGTTCAAAAGGGAACAAGATCTCTCTTTCGACCAACAGCGGACGAGTCTGGCACGAGAAAAATTGCAAGAGCGTTGGAATACGCGAAATGGATAAGAGCTGCCGGGCTGGCGTGTGCCGCAGACCAAGAAACGGTTCCGGTGGAGATACGTTTGTTTTACGTGGGCGACGTATCCTCGCCTCCTTTGTTCGCCCACGGTGATGACCTGTAATCGACAACTGGGCGTCGTCAGATTCGTATTGGCTCTCAACGAGACCCGCTTGCTTGAGCTTGCCGAAAAACTGAATTCAAATCGTGTTGCGTACAATTCATGCTCACACTCTCGTCCTCAAACAGCATCTTCCAACTAGCGGTCGGCGTGAATGCGGTACTTCCAGTGCTGGTTTCCGACTTCGAAGGGATACGTGATCAAGCTGCCGAGTCGATGCTCCGAAAGATTAAGGAAGTAAGTCCCGGTTTCGAGCTCAAGGAACGGGATCGGGAGGAATTCATTTCGTTTACACTCCGATCAACTGCGGGGCTTCGCCACGCACAGTCGCTGACGCGCTGCGTTGCAGTGCTGTCGATCACTTTGTGCGCTATTTCCCTCGCCGCTCTTTGCTGGGCTGCTATAGAGCCTGATCGCGCAATCTCCACAAGACAACTCTTGACGTTTGTTGGCCTAACTTTGGTCGCTGCCCCCGTGTTCTACGTCGCGACGAATCGTCACCTCAAATGGCTCTATTCGATTTTGGTGCGGTACGCGAGCAGCGAAGAAGCGGATACAACGTTATTTGCCAACATCCTGATCAATTATCTTGCCTTCCAAAAACGGTGGAAGAAGCACGAGTCCGAAATCGACAATGTCTTGGCAACGGTTCCGTTGATGATCTGGCGCATGCGCTTCTCCATTTTGATGATGGACGTCAAGCGCGCGTGGATCACGGTTCGTCATAAGATCAGGGTGTGGCGATCGCCTTAAGTGAACATTCCGGCAAATTTGTCGGCCCACGTGGGCTGATGCCCGAGTGCCTGAGAATTCACATTAACGTCCACTCGGTTTCCTAGACCGCCACATGCTTTGTCGTTTAACAAGACCCTTGGCAGAGGTCGACGGCCACCCGATTCGCAACACGCCAGGGACCTGTAACCCTAGTCAAATTCAATTCCAACGCCGCAGGCCTGTTCGGGGGCACCACAGCGCGTCGCACCGATAGGGCGAGTCAGCCACGTTGTTACGCCTTTTCTTGAGCATGCTCTGGACGCTTGGTTCGGCGCGCGGTAGGGTGCTACTTAATCCAGCCGGTTTTGATGTGGATCATGTTCGAGTCTGGCTGATCTACGCCTTGCGCCCAGAAGATTTTGGAGCCATCGCGGGATACAGCAAGCGGACGTTGGCCTGTAAGCAAACCTGGTGGCGACCTCAGGCCCGAGAACAGCTTTTGGGGAGCGCCGAACCTAATCTCACTACCCACCACTTCGATCCGCACGGAGTAAATGTCCGAGCCGCCACCAGCATAAATCATCTCTTTTCCATCTCGCCGCCATTGCAAGTTGCTAGGTCCAGTGACTGCCGCTATCTGCCTTCGTAATCCGGGTCCCGGAAAGGGCTGGACGTAGATGTAGGCCATTCGTTCCGCTCTCTGTCTCACGGCGTACGCGACCCAGCGGCCGTCAGGAGAGAAGCTCTCTCCCGTGATTTCTTCGCCTGTATCAACGACCTTCTTGGCCACGCGTTCCGCGTCGGTCCCCCTCAGGAGGGCGGAAGCCACACCGCCGCCGGCGAATCCAAATAAGACCTGCGTCCCGTCCGGGGAAAGGTCCTGCAGGAGGCCCGTAGAATCGCCCAAATCGCGTATCTCGCCTGTACTATTCACCGCGCGTTCGCCAATGCGACCTCTAGATAGCTGTGACTGCCCTATGAGCTTGGTTCCATCAGGTGCCCAAAGCCACCACCAACCGACTCCTAAGCTCAGGCTGCCCGGCTGACCAACATCCAAGAGCCAAGAGCCCATGATAGAATTCGCCACTAACCGCTTTTCATCGGGTGAAAGGAGTATTGAGGTGACCGGGCCACCGGGGCCGGCGGTTCCGATGACGTTCCCTTGGCGATCGAAGATCGTAACCTGCGAGAGCGCAGCCTTCCCTGGCCGCCACGCCAAGACACCAGTGCGGGACACTGAAAAATCCGCTCGCCGGGAAGTTCCTGGTCCTGATGCGACGTTTTCCGCTACCAGCTGTGATTCACCAATCAACCTGCGCGCCTTGAGATCCAGCCTCTGCGCATACAAATTGTCGCCGCGGACAAAGAGAAGCCGCCCACCGCCAGCAGGTGTGTAGTGCGCGGCTGTATCGCTCTTCAACAGGAGGACGGGCTCGGTTGCTCTGGCTT
>JBEKBK010000386.1:0-9496 GCA_050015435.1 Bryobacteraceae bacterium | reverse complement strand
GTGTGAATGGAGTAGCTTTTTCCTTTACCCTCTTCCAGGCGTGAAGGAACAAATCGCGAATCGGCGGCGCAAGCGAGCTCCACCATTTTGAACCGATCGTCGTAGCTGGCGCTAGCCTCTTTGAGCGGTGGATTCGCCGCGGGGATAAACAGCACCCGATCGAGAGCGAACGTGTCGGCCGCCTCGCGCGCCACCACCAGGTGCGCGCGATGAATCGGATCGAACGTTCCTCCGAAGATCGCGGTCCTCATAAGATGCGTTTCAACAACTCGTCCTCTTTCTCGATCTCAATCCCAATCCGGAGCCACAAAAGCTTAAGTGGAGCCACTATCGCGCTGGCGCCCTCCGGCAGGTTCATCGCGTCCTTTTCAGTGGTCACCAGAACGTCCGCCGCGTGTTGAGCCAGCCTTTTCAACTCCACCAGACTGTATTGATGATGATCCTCGAAAGCCTGACGCAAACCGACCTCAATCCCCAGTTCCTCCAGCGTCCGCCAGAACGAACGCGGCGAACCTAACCCGCAGAACGCGGCAACGCGGCCGAGCTTCGCGCCGGCGAGATCCAGGGCCAATCCGGATTCCACGTCGACCCACTCTCGCGGAACCACGCGCGACCGGAATAGGGGCGCTTGGGCATTGTACCTCCGCAACAGGTGTTCGATGCCGGAGATGTCCTGGCCGGGTTCAACGCGTGTAATCACAATCGTGCCGGCGCGCGCCAGACCCTCCAGCGGTTCCCGGAGCCGCCCTAACGGAAACGCGCCGCCGCCCAGTGGGTCGAGCGCATCGATGAGCACTATGTCATGATCCCGGCGCAACTGGAAATGCTGAAAGCCATCGTCCAGCAGAAAAATGTCGGGCTTCAATTCCGCTTCTATCCGCCGCCCTACCGCAAACCGGTCCTTCCCAATGCCGACATGTGCATAGCCGCCACGGATGAAGATCTGCGCCTCATCCCCGGTGACTTCCGTGGGCGCGGTTTTCCCGCGCGGAACGATAATAACGGCGCTCCCGGATTTTCGCTTGTAGCCCCGCGTCAGAATCGCCGGATCGCGCAGTCGCGCGGCAAGATAGGCCACCATCGGCGACTTGCCGACACCGCCCATCGTCAGCCCGCCGACGCTGACCACGCGCGTGTTGAGGGCCCGTTTCTTTGCCAGCTCAAGATGGAGGCGATGTCCCGCCCGCCACAACCATGTGAGCGGCGTCAGCAGCAGACGTGCCGCCAAGACGCGGGGCGGATCGGGAACACCTTGGCCATAGGCCCGCCAGATCTCATGACTGATCGCGGCCACCACTCCACGTCTTGAACGCGCCAGGTCGCGCGCCCGTTGCCCCAACACCGCCGCGCGTTCCGGGTCGTCTAATAAACACCTCACTGCGCTTGCGAGCGCACTTTGATCCTCAATTCGCTCCAGTGCCTCGGCGGCGTAAAACGAATTCGCGATCTCCGCAAAGTTTTCCAGGTGCGGACCCACAATGATTGGCTTTGCGAAATAGGCCGGCTCCAGGATATTGTGGCCTCCGCGGCGAGCCAGCGTTCCGCCCATAAACACCACGTCGGCACACTCGAACAAAGCTGCGAGTTCGCCGATCGAATCGAGCAGCAGGACGCGCGGCGTTGGGTCCACCAATTTCGAACGTCGTGTAAACGCGATACCGCTATCTTTGAGTTTCTCCGCGACCAAATCGAATCGTTCTGGTTTCCGAGGAGCCAGGATCAGAAGCAGCCCGTTTCGCGTCGAGCATAGAGTCTGGAACGCCGCGATCACCGCATCGTCCTCATCGACGTCCCCCGCTTCTGCCGGCGGCATCGTGCTGGCGGCAATCCATACTTGACTAGGGTTCGCGTGTTCGATGAATCGCGCGAGCTCGGGCGGCATGCCGCTCGCGGGCGGGGTGAAATCGTACTTGAGGTTTCCGGTGACTGCGATATTGTCCGGGGGCGCGCCTGCAGCGATATAGCGCTTACGATCCTCCTCGCTTTGCACCAGAATCGCATCGGGCCAGCGAAGCACATACCGAAAGAACGTCCGGAATCGCCGGTAGCGCGGCAGCGCGCGATCCGAAATCCGTCCGTTAACAATGATCAGCGACGCGCCCGCGCGTTTTGATTCGCGATACAGATTGGGCCAAATTTCGGTTTCGAGCACCACCACGAGCGCGGGTCTCAGTCTTCTCAAGACCCGGCGGACCGAACTTCGAAAATCGAGCGGGGCGAAAAAGACGCGGGCGACGAGTCCCTCGAGTTTTTCTTCCGCCGACGCGCGTCCGGCCAGCGTGGTTGTGGAAAGATACACGCGTACAAGCGGACGTTCAGAACGCAGCCGGCGGATCAGCGGTACGGCCGTAAGCACTTCGCCGACCGAGACGGCATGAAACCAGATTGCTCCAGAACCCGTCGATTCTAGGGTGCTGGGCAGGAACCCGAGTCGCTCGACCAGGTGCTCGAAATACCTTCGATCCCGGATTCCCCGGTAAAGTAGGTACAAGGCCACCGCCGGAATCGAGGCGAGCTGGAGAATCTGATAGAGGAAATAAATGAGACGAGTGGCGTTAATCGTTCTTTTGAGTATAGCCGCGAGCGCCAGCGACGACAAGGACAAAGCCCGTTTCGCTCCCGGCCTTGCCGAGTCGTATCCCAACCATCAGACGGTCGATAAGATCACCATCGCCGCCGTGCCGTATGTCAGCGAGGCGCAGGCGCACTCCGCATTTGACAAAGCCAATCCGAACAAATATGGAGTGTTGCCGATCCTGGTGGTTATCGCGAATGGAACCGGCAAAGCTTTGCGCCTGGACCTACAGGCGGAGTTTGTCGAACCGGACGGCAAGCACCTGGACGCGACACCCGCCCTCGACGTGACGTTCATCGGCGGATCAAAGAAGGTTCCGAGAATACCCGGCAGCAGCGGCGCGCCGTTCCCGCTTCCGAGGCGGGCGAAGGGTGGTCCGCTGGACACCTTGGAGATCACGGGGCGGGCGTTTTCAGCGAAGTTGCTGCCTGCGGGCGAATCCGTGAACGGATTCTTTTATTTCCAGACCGAGCCCAAACCGGGTACGAAGCTGTACCTGACCGGCATCAAAGACGCGGCCACCGGGCAGGACTACTTCTATTACGAAATTCCGCTGTAGTTTACGATGGAGGCAAACGAGGCGGGGTCGAGGCTCGCGCCGCCCACCAGTGCCCCATCGATCTCAGGTTGAGCCATCAGGCCTTTGACGTTATCGGGCTTGACACTGCCCCCGTACAGGATCCTGCAAGCATTCGCGAGCTCCTCGCCGTAGCGATCGCGAAGCCGGCCGCGAAGGAAGCGGTGCGCGTCCGCGGCGATTTCCGGGGTTGCGGTCTTGCCCGTGCCAATCGCCCAGACCGGCTCATACGCGACCACAATTCGAGCAAACTGCTCCGGCTCCAGACCGCTGATCCCGCCGAGACATTGCGCCGCAAGTACGGCTTCGGTCGATCCGGATTCGCGTTCTTCCAACCGCTCACCCACGCAGACGATCGGTTTCAGCCCGGCTTCGAGCGCAGCCACGGTCTTCTTGAAGACGGTCTCATCGGTCTCACCGAAATACTGCCGGCGTTCGCTATGTCCGACGATCACCCAGCGGCAGCCCGTCGCGGCCAGCATCGGAGCGGAAACCTCTCCGGTGTAGGCGCCTTCTTTCAGCCAGAACACATCCTGCGCACCGATTTCGATGGCGGTCGACCGCGAGGCTTCCACCGCAGCCGGGAGGTTCACGAAGGCAGGACAAATCACCACTTCGGCGTGCGTCGCACCAGCCACCATCGGCGCGAACTTGTGCAGAAAGGCCACAGTCTCGCCGGCAGACTTGTACATTTTCCAGTTGCCGGCCATCACCGGTTTGCGCATGTGTTTTCAGAATAACAGGCATGGATTGAGCACCCCTGCAGCAGAGCTGTGACTGCATCACGCCTGAGGTTCAGGAGGAAGTGAGCCGATGCAGCAAGTCTGCTTGCAGAGGCCGCCCATGTTCCCGCCGGACCGAAGAAGTTCAGCCCAGAATAGCTTGAAAAGACGATTGAACGAGCTTGGACAGCTCTCGCACAAGCTTCCCCAACTTCCGGATGAGGCCTTCTCGTGAGAGAGTTTCTATCGGGATTCACGACTGATGCCAAGCGTCGGCAAAAAAGGCCAATACATGACTTGCCGCAGATGGACACAGATCTAAGAGAGTTGGTCTATGGGTGTTCATCAGGGTCCATCTGTGGCTTAAGTGTGGGCCGCTCTTTCGACTTCAGGCGCTTCGAAGGACTGCGCGTCCTCCATGACGTGTTCAGGCCAGGCGATATTGGCGGAAGGCATTGATCAGGCCGAAGTTGACGCGGACGCTGCTGATTGGCTCCCCGCGCTGCTCGATGCGGGACTCTTCCGTGATGCCCAACCGGTCCGCGGCATTCCGCAGGTATTCGACCCGTGCTGGATCGATGCCCATGATACGGCAGCAAGTGGCATCGACGGCCGGCAAATCGCCGCCCATCACCAGCACCCCAACCGGGCGCGGCGTGCCCTGGATGGGACCGTTACCCTCCATGCCGACGATCCCGTCCACAATGGCGAAGCTTCGGCGGAAGATGCGATTCAGTTCGACAATCGAGCGATCGATCCCCACGTGATGAAGTTCGTTCTTCGGCCATCCATAAACCGCGCCGGGCACCAATCCGAAGAAGTTCTTCATCGCGAGCGTGGCTCCGGCCCAGTGGTGGGTCTTCATCTTGGCGAGCGAAACGACCAGGTCCGCGCGCAAAGCCGTGTTCGGCAAATAGATTTCGCCGCGGTCCGCGAAGCCCTCAATCGGACTGACGTCATCCCGATTCAAATCGACGAAGTGCGTATCGAACTTCGGAATCTCCGGACGGTAGCGCGCCATTTCCGCCAGCGCGTAGGTGTCGCGGCGATGACCGGGGCCCTCGCCGATGACAACGTTGGACGCTCCCAATTTGCGAAATACTTCGAGCGCGGCCGCGACCACCGCGACATTCGTATTGATGCAGGTGGCCGGATCGAACTCAACCAGATTGGGCTTGAGCAGCACCTTGCGTCCACGGACGTCCAGCCCGCATGCGCGGATCCCTTCGAGCATTCGCGACACCAGGTCGTCGGAATACGACGAGGCTTTCACCACGGCTACCGCGGATGGTCCTCGCAGACGCTGGGGCGGGTTCTCCTTCGTGTGCAATCCGGCGTATCCGGCGACCAGCCCCGCTCCCGCCAACGGAATAAGATCGCGCCTCGTAAACTTCATGCCACCACTCCAGTCTTGAGGAAGCGATAGTTCTCTCCCGATCCGAGCGCTTCCAGGGCCGTGATCAAAATATCGGAGGAAGGCGCGACATCCGGAAGGCAGGGGACCTCGACGCCATGCAGACGCAGCGCGATGGTCAGCCATGCGCGAGCCATGGGCGAGGAAGTTTCGCGCAACATACCTCCGGCGAGGTCGAGCGAAGGCGATAAACCGGCGTGCGACTGCAACCCGAGCAAAGCCAGCGCGGTCGTTTCCGGATAAGTCGGCAAATCGATGCCTCGCGCCGATCGGCTGCCGTAGTTCCAGCCGCCGTCGCGGCCGCGGACATCCAGTAGCTGAGCCTCACCCGACCGGACCCGGCTGCTTACGTCCGGGGCGGACAATACCGTGGACGCTCTTTTCAATGCCACCAGGGTATGCGCGGTCGGCTCGACCCAGGACGATGTTCCCGGTTTCCAGGGCCAGCCTTTGAGACTGAAATTGCGCTCCGTCTCGAGCACGCCCATCTTGGCCACGGCACGGGTTAACAGACTGGATTCTTCCGCGCCTGCGACGTTCAGGAGATATTCCACCGCCTTGCGCAAGGGCGCGCCGGTTTCATTCCGGACGGTCGCCAGTGTCACGCATAGCGCCGTGCTCCAGTGCTTGATTTCCACGTCGGCGGACGGACGCCAATAACCATCGCGAGTCTGCCAGGAGCTCACCAGCGCCCAGGCGCGGTCCGCCGCTGGGTCGCCGTGAAGCGCGAGGGTCGCGTAAACGGTCGGCTCCAGCCAGGACTGTTTCCCCGGAAAGTAGCCCCATCCCCCGTCGGTATTTTGGACCGCTCGGAGGGCGGTCAGCCGCGCGTCAAGGTAGAGATCTCCCACCCTGAATGGATCGGCAGTTGGGGCGAAATCTTGACGGACCTAGTACTCGTAACCATGGTGTACTGTGTGGGATGGGGCGGATGACCTATTTACCCCATAAGGCCTTCCGTCTAGATTAGGTAAAATAAGTCACTAAGGACCAATACGTGAATCAGCTCCTGCTGCAATACTCGTACCTCCAGATGCTTGATTTGATGACCACCGTGGCATTTCTTTTGCACGGAGTTCGCGAGGGGAATCCGCTGGTCCGGTTGGCGCTACAGTATGCCCCTCATCCCCTGGGTGGCCTAGTGGCTATAAAGGTTCTGGCGGTGGCTTTAGGGCTCTACTGCTGGCGGGGCGGACGGCAGCGTCTGCTGGTCCGGATCAACGTCCTGTTCGCAGTGGTGGTCGCGTGGAATCTGGCGGCGTTGATCGTCGCATCGGTTGGGACTAACCTCACTTAGTTCACGGGCCTCGCGGTTCGCGCCCGGCTCCGTCACAATCTTCCATAGGCACTGGTCTGTTTGTCCGTCATACGGTTGATTCCACCGGGTCACCCTTGATGCGTTCTTCTGGAAATCTGGCAACTGATCGCAAGCGCATTCCCCAGTGCCTATCTCCCATCCTCAAGGAAACTTACTGATTCAATGCAACTTGAGAGTGATTTGCGCCTGCACACTTACTTCCAGCCGGTGAGGTAGAGGAATGGCTTAAACCAGAGCGCTGTCGCAATGGATCGAGCCGTCGTTCAAGAATGGCAATCCAACTGGCCGGTGAACGGCGCTTTGCTATTCGAGAAGTATGAGAGCCGCCGATCGCCTACATCAACTGCACGAGCGCAGCGTTTTCGATTTCGAGTGCGTGTTTAAGGCGTAGCAGTGCCGGCAACGTCGGGTTCTGCACCCGCGCGGGGAAGCCATCGTAAGTCCGGCCCCGAAGCGTCCTGCCTGCCGCTTTCTTGCGTACGCCTCCCCACTGTTTGAAAAAGAATGGAACGTCAGCGGCCTCGCACTGTTCGCGAATGGAAAGAACCCACTCCTCTTTCATCGGCCGCGCACCAGGTCCGCTTTCGCCGCCGACGATGACCCAAGAGATGCCATGTAACGGCAGCTTTCCGATGTCTTCCAGGAGCGGTTCCACGGAGAGGAAACGGATAGCGGCAGGAGTTGCTTGAAGGTCGGCGATTCGTGGCAGACCGTACTTACGGTCCTCCACTGACACACCCCACCACACATGAGCATCATTTGCGACTGTCCGAAGCGGTCCGCAAAGCAGGTCCCGCAGGCGCTCGGAGCGCTTCGTGAGGACTTGATAAGTGTGCCAGTTCGCAAGCCGCATCGTCGCCGCCACGTTCTGGATATACGAAAGCGGCACGCCTTCGTGGAACAGATCGCTCATCGAGTTGACGAAGATCATTCTCGGCTCGCTCCATCGCAGGGGTTCGCCTAGCTTCGTTGGAACGAGACGCAGATCGAAGCCTTGCTCGAAGGGATGTCCCTTGACTCCGCGGAAACGCTCGGCGAACCTTTCCGCGTAGCAGTGCTTGCAACCAGGACTGATCTTTGTGCAGCCGCGAACCGGGTTCCATGTTGCGTCCGTCCACTCAATTTTTGAAAGCAGTGACATCGGGTTCAGTCCCATAGGTTCTTTTGATCGGTGCTATACCTGAGCACATCGTCCCAGAATTTGAATGCCGTCTCACTCCGAGAGAATAGCGCAAGGTAGTAGAGTGGCAAGTTCTTCTCTACGGAACGGACCAGCTTCATGCGGTCAAGCGGCTTCTTGAGATAATCGAGGGATTCCATGCTCCTGCAGAACTCGCGCGCCAAAAACCGCCTGAAGTCGCTTCTCCTGATACCGATCGCCTTCCAGCGTTCACGCCATTCCCTATTCCCAAGCGCCTCATCGATCTTCTTGGAATTGCCATCAACGTAATGTTCATAATTACGATTCGCATCCATGCCGATGGCAAGCAGGACGACAAAATCCATGAAGACAGTGGAAAGCCTGCGCAAAGTCTCGAACTTGAGCCCGAAGTCGAACGGGTCGACGAGACAAAGGCTCAGCACCTTGTTGGTTGATGAGCCCTTCGGTATCTGCTTGCAGATCTTCTCGACCTCATCGTCGCAGGAATTTGCTCGTTCCCTGGATGCGGCTGTACCCGGCCGCGGCATACAGATCGAGATAAACTCTCTGATCCCACTTGTTCTTCATGCCGGTCGAGAACAACTCGTCGTACAGGGCCAAAAGGCGATACTTCGTCTCCGCCCAGCTGCCGACTTCGGGAGTCATCAGACCGTCATCGTCCATGCGCAGATTCTGCGAACCAGAGGCCACCATCACATTCTATAAAACATTTGTGCTGTCAAATGTATCGCCTACCCGCATTGGGGACGTTCTATACCGCAATGCGGTATAGAATGGTACGGGATGCGCCGAAAACACTGTCTTGCAGTTGCCGAAGTTTAAGTCCGAGGTCACGGAGTTGATTGGAGGCTGACGGCATCGAAGCGTTGGGCTGTCCGTCTGATCGTAAGCGGTAACGCCTGGGCGAATTTACCTGCTCCGCTGTTACTCGAAGAACGTCAGTACAGACCTGACTGAGGCTGAGAAGAAGCGGCTACGCAAAATCGCGGCGCATCTGAAGGGAGTTCACTAGAATGCCAAGGAAAGAGCCGAAGAAAAAGACCACCTTTGGAGCCGACCTGATTGAGGGGATGAATCTAGTCCTGGCGCACCAGCGCGGCCAAGTCGAACTCCATCAGGTTTGTCCGAAGCCGATCGATGTGAAGGCGATTCGCAAGCGCGTGAAAATGTCGCAGGCCGAGTTCTCGCGTGCCTATGGGATCAGCAAGCGCGCGTTGCAGGAGTGGGAGCAGGGCGGTCGTCAGCCAGACTCCGCTGCCCGCGCGTACTTAACTGTCATCGCGAAAGAACCGGCCGTGGTGCGCCGCGCGCTCGCCAGCGAGTAGGTTTTCTGGCGCCGCCTAACGGCTCCCGTGCTACCATCCGTGCAGGAGCTCCCGATGGGCCGTTTTATTGCAATTTTTCTGGTCTCCAGCCTCGCTAGCGCAGCCGACTGGCCGCAGTGGCGCGGTCCAAACCGCGATGGTATTTCGACCGAAACCGGTCTGCTCCCTTCATGGCCGTCGAATGGCCCGAGTGTTGTCTGGAAAACCAGCGGGCTCGGCGAAGGGTACTCGTCGCTCGCGATCGTTAACGGCCGAATCTACACTCAGGGACAGCGCGGCAACCAGGAATATGTTCTGGCCCTGGATCTGAAAACCGGTAAGAAGCTGTGGGAATCGCCGACCACCCGGTCGTACAGCAACGATCGCGGGAACGGGCCGCGCGGCACCCCAACCATCGACGGCG
>JBEKBK010000385.1:0-8413 GCA_050015435.1 Bryobacteraceae bacterium | reverse complement strand
CGGCTGGTCACGCTATGGGAGGATGCATCGTACATCAGCTTTCCACGCAACGCGCCCACGGTGGCCAACTTTATGGACTGGCAAAAGCAGAGCCAGGTCTTCAGCGCCTTGGCCGCGAGCCGTGACCGCGCAGGCAGCCTTACGGGTGATGGCCCGCCGGAAATGGTCCTGGGCGGGGCCGTCACATCGAACCTCTTTGAAGTCCTTGGCGTCCAGCCCCTCCTCGGCCGCGCATTCACAGAAGAAGAGGATCGTTCCGGCGAGAACGTGATTATTCTAAGCTACGGCCTGTGGCAGCTATGCCGGCGACCCTGGCGTGATCGGCCGCAACATCCTGATGAACGATGCAAAGACCACGATCATTGGAGTCATGCCGCCCGGATTCACCTTGCCTAAGCGGAGAACTCAGTTTCTGTCTCCTGCTCAGTTCACACCTCAGATGCGAATAACCGCAAATTACATTTGCTCAACGTAGTCGCGCGCCTCAAACCTGGAGTCACGCTGGCGCGGGCGCAGTCGGACATGGCCGCCATCGCGCAGCGTCTGGCGCAGCAATATCCGGATACTAACAAGCAGCTCAGCGCAGTGGTCGTGCCACTTCAAGGATCAAATCGTCGCCAATATGCGGTCACGCAGCGGACACGAGAGATCGGCATACGGGTAGCGCTGGGCGCGAGTGGCGGCGACGTCACGCGCCTGGTACTGGGACGAGGAATTGCACTCACGGCGCTTGGAATCACAATCGGGACTGGGGTTGCACTCGCGGTAACGCGGTCGATGACCAAGCTGCTGGTGGGCGTCAAGGCCGCCGATCCGGCCATCTACGGTGCAGTGGCGGCGTTGGTATCGATAGTCGCTCTAATGGGGGTGTTATATTCCAGCCGCGCGGGCCGCGCGAATCGATCCGATCGTTGCTCTGCGGGAAGAGTGAAATACCGTTTGGGTTTCACCGGAATTTTTACGCCTGGGGCACGGCGCGGCTCACGAAAGAAACAGTGCAATTTGATCGAAAAAAGGGCTCGCGACGCGAGTCCGCGAAGGCAAGGAAAGAAGCCGAATGGACCCGGCGCGCCAAAAATGATGCCCCGGAGTACCGCCCGCAGCTCTCAGGCAAAACGCATAAGTCTTTTGTTTTTAGTGGCGCGCCCGGAGGGACTCGAACCCCCGGCCTACTGGTTCGAAGCCAGTCGCTCTATCCGGCTGAGCTACGGGCGCGGATCACCTCATCGTATCATCACAAAAGGCATGACATCTGTCGAAACCGAGGTTAAACTCCGCTGGTCCACCGGACCCCAGGCTGCCCAGCACATACTCGACCAAAACGGCTACCGGATGATCGAACCGCGCACCTTTGAAGCGGATCAACTATTTGACCGTTCCGACGCCGAGCTGCGGAGCACTGGAAGGCTGCTGCGCCTGCGCCGGAGCGGCGGCCGGGCCACCGTAACCTATAAAGGTCCCGTGGCCGGGGGCCGGTACAAGAGCCGCGAAGAAATCGAATTCGACGTTTCTGACGCCGACGCGTTCCGCCAAACTCTGGAACGCCTCGGCTATACCGGCCGTTTCCGTTACGAGAAGCAGCGCGCGAAGTTTGCTCGTCCGGATGAACCCGGAATCGTCACCATCGATGAAACCCCGATTGGCGTGTTCATGGAACTCGAGGGACCAGCCGAGTGGATCGACCAAACCGCAACCCGGCTGGGATTCTCGCCCTCCGACTATATGACGGCAAGCTATGCCAGCCTCTACGGCGAATATCGCAAATCCAACCCGGACGCTCCGGAAAACATGACGTTCCAGGTCCCAGGTACACCTTAAGACTTTAGAAAAAGAGCCTCTACTACCTGCCGAACCAAGATATCCAGTGATATTCTTTCAGCAGTTCAGGACCAGCGTATGAGCGAACTGATCGCCACCGCCGTCATCACCCTAAGTTCGGCGCTGCTGCTTGCCTACTGGTTCCGCTATACCTGCCTGCTCATTCTGAGCGCCAGGACCGCACGCGACTACGCGGCACAAGTCGTCATGGCGAACCAGCTCAGCTTTGTGGAGGTTCAATCGCGGCTGCGTTCGACACCCGCTGCCGAGCTAGACCAGTTGCACGCCCTTCTGGATCGTGATTACAAGTTGGTGACCTATCTCTTGAAACACGCCAGCTTGTCCGGGGGAAACCTGAGTCTCGAGCCGAGCATGCTCGCGGTTCATTATCGGCTGATGCAAGCCTGGTTCGCGGTCACCCGCCGGGTTTCGTCGACTGCCGCGTGTCAGGCTCTCGATGAAATGTCCCGGGTAATCGCCTATTTCGCCAACGCGACCGGCGAACGCGCCGCCTCCGCTGCTGCCGCCTAGCTGGCGGACTTCAGTGTTTGATGAACGCCCAGTGCGTGTCTCGAATCGCGTCGTCTGTTGCGAGGAGCCGCGCCGTACCAATGCCGCTATTCGTGATCGGCGCCGAGTAGAGGCGGTCGCTCGCCCGGTAATACACCTTGCCATCCTCAACTAGAAGAACTTCGCTGTCGCCCTGCTTAGTGTCGATGGTATAGACCTTTTCGCTATCTAGATCGTAGAGATGCAGCTTGCCGGGATACACGAGATCCGAATCCCGGAACTGCTCCGCAATGCTCGGCCCCATTTCACCCCTGGCTTTTCTCCACTCAACTCCGCCCGCGGACTCCGGGAATGCTGCACTTTTCAAATGCCTTTCAGGAATGGCCAGATAATGTCCGACGCTTCGAGGTACGGGGCGATCGCCTTGGAGAGAAGGAACTAGGTGCCATGTCCGATCACTCTTCCGAAGCGCGATAAGCTTGGTAGCCCCCACGGCTCCCTTCCCGATGATACCGACGACGAGGACATCCGAATTGTTAACCATCACACTTATATACGGCAGGTCAAGACCGGACCGCAGCACTTCCGGAACCTGATACCCGAGATAAACGACGTCGCCACCGGCGAATCTCCTCATAATCTTTCCATCGCGGTCCATCGCGAAATCAACATACTCGTTCGCGGCAAGACCTGCTACGCCAGCTTGACCGTTAACGACAATCCCTTCAATGTCCGCGGGCGCAATTGTTTCAAAACTCTCATCACAAGGAACACTCGCGTCGAGCGACATGCCTCGGACTAACCCCCTATTGGCGAAGCCATTGACAGCAGATTGCTGAAGCATTGTGAGACCCTTTCCGCGAACGTCCGCTAGCCACTCTGCAAAGGCGACGTAGCCCGGGGTATTTCGCGGCATTGGACAGGCTTTTACCACCCCCGGCTTATCAAGGTCAACGACGGTGAACCGGGCCTCTATATTACCTCCGTCACTCGGGCTGAACGCCACCAACTTCCGTGACTCAGACGAAATCTCGATGAACCATGTTCCAGCGTCCTGTGAAACAATCTCCTCAACCCGTTCTATCTCGCCCGCGTCACCAACCCGGAACAGAACCGAGGCAGAGCCCTCCGGTGACTTTGAAGACTGGCTCCCCGTGACCAGATACAACTGCCCCCACGCGGAGGTCGCCAGTAGAGCCATCGCGACGTAGATCGAGCTAAGACTCATGAAGTGCTTCGTGCGGTTCCTTCCCTGACTGGTCGCCCGGCGGCGGCTTAGTCCGCTGCCGGCACCTGCCAGCGGCTGCCCTGCACTTCCATATTGAAGTTTTCGCCGAGATACACTCGCCGCACCTCAGGATCGTTCCCCAACGCGTCAGGCGAGCCCGAGCGGAAAATCCGGCCGTTATTGATGATGTAGGCGCGGTCCGTTACCGCCAGCGTCTCGCGCACGTTGTGATCGGTGACCAGGATTCCAATTCCGGCGCGCTTCAGATCGAAGATGATCTTCTGAAGTTCCAAAACCTGAATCGGATCGATTCCCGAAAACGGCTCATCAAGCAGCAGGAAACTCGGCTCGATGACCAGAGAACGCGCGATCTCCACTCTGCGCCGCTCGCCGCCGGAGAGCACGTATCCCTTGCTATGCCGGACCTGCTCCAAGCCTAGTTGCTCGATTAACCGGTTCATGCGATCCCGCCGCTCCCGCCGGTTGAGCGGTAGCGTCTGCAGGATCGCCATGAGATTGTCCTCGACGGATAGCTTGCGGAAAACGGACGCTTCCTGCGGCAGATAGCTGATTCCATGCCGCGCGCGCTGATACATGGCGAGTGGAGTGATGTCCTTGTCGTCGAGCAGCACGCGGCCCGAATCCGGGGTGATCAGCCCAACGATCATGTAAAACGACGTCGTCTTGCCCGCGCCGTTGGGCCCGAGCAATCCGACCACTTCGCCCTGTTGCACCCACACCGAAACATTGTCGACCACCTTGCGGCGGCGATACGTCTTGGTGATTTCGGTGGTCTGGAGGGTTCGCACAGGCTATTTCTTGCGGATTGTACTCTTGGCGGGGTTGGTCTTTTCTACACCGTTAATCAGCAGCCTATCATCGTTGGCCCACCAGGTCAATTGTTCCCCCGTTGTGCGCCCTTTCACGCTATCCACCAGCAGCGGCTTGCCATCTTGCAGGATCACCTTCTGTTCATCGGCATAGTACTCGGCATGTTCGGAAGTGCCGGTGCGCGTCCGCTTCAGTTTCTCCGACGTGCTAACGATCTTTACGGTTCCACTGGCGAATGCCTTGTCCAGAGACGAGTCCTGGTCGGCGTCCTTGAGAAAAGCCCGGATCTCCTTGCCGGTGACAGCCATATCCGGCCGCTTGAGGTCTGCTCCGCCGGAGTAGACCGCGATGCGCGTTTCCTCCGTATAGACCATGTCCGGCGCGTGCACCACGGTAAAAATCGGCGCTGTCGCGGGCTTCGGCGGCGCGGGATCCTCGCCCTGTTTGGTCTTGTCCTTATCGACAAACTGGCTGATCACCTTCCCGTGGGCCTCCATCACCTGCCGATCGCGATCGATGTCGATCCGGTCCGCCTCCACTCGATTCGCCCCTTGCCATGCCACCGCACTGCCTTCGTAGCGAATCTTGAGGTTGTGATCCGTCGACGTCATCTTTTGCGCGCGGGCTTGCATCACTTCATCGTTGGAGAGCATGGCGGACGATTTGCCGTCCTTATCCGGTTGCCGTGTGGAAGCCACGTGGCCCTCGGCAGTAAAGTCGCCAGTCTTCTGGTTCATGAGGATTCGATCGGCCCTCGAACTGCCCGTGTCATCCCACATTCGCGCCGTGCCCTCGAGCTGCATCCGGTCCTCCTGCTGCTCGAGCGTCGCGTGGTCGGCGTTTGCGTGCCGCAATCCCTCCTCGTAATGGAAGTTCGTCTTCTGATCCAGGCGGGTCAAATCGCTGGTCTTCGGATCGAAGCTCGCCACCATCTCCTTGCTATCGGTGAGCGCGGGAGGAGCGTCGGGAGCTCCGGGCGCGTGCGGTCTATCCGTGCGCGTTGCAACGTTGACCGACCGAAACGATTGGATGCGATTGTCCGCGCCGTAAGTGATCCAGATGCGGTCGCCCTTCATCCAACGCTTCGGTTGACCCGGCCGGTTCGGGAGAAAATCCAACGTGCCTGGCCCCGCAGTCTCGACGTTCTCGATTTCTTTCCCGCCCGATTTCATCTTCAAATGGATCGTGTCGCTTTTGAGTATCCGGGTTTCAGCCAACTCGGTGCCCGGCTTGGGAAGCGGCACCGCCTCGGCGACACTGGATCCCGTGGCCACCGCAGTCAACAACGTACTGTTCGCCGCAGGGTCGAAGTTCAGATCGACCTTGCCGCCGGTAACGGTGGTCCGCATGGTCTGTGCCGTGGAAACCATCCGGGCGTTGCGGTCCCCCTCGATTTTGCTGATCTGCATGTGTTCGGCAAAGTGCAGCGTGAGCTGATCGGCCCCGAACTCAATCTTGCGATCCGGATCGTCCTTGATGCCGTGTCCCGCTACCGCTTCCGCCAACTGTACTTCGCCATGATCCAGAGTCACGATGGACATTCCGGCTTCCATGCTCAACGTATCGCGTTTGAGCTTCGACCACGGCAGCAGGATTACCTTGGATTCACGCTCCTTGTAAAAAGCCTCGCCCCCCTCGATATGCATGGGTACAAAGTCGGAGGTCTTTCCGGTCCAATCGAGAGCCACCTGACTCCGCAGGTGCAACTCGCGAGTGGCCGGATCGTAATCGACCCCGACCGCCGAACCGCTGCCCTGATCGAACTCGAAATCCGCTCTGCGGTCGGTGGTCGCTTTCCCGCTCTCGCTCTCAAAGCGCACGCCTGAAGACTGGATTCTCAACACACGCCCATGTTGCGGCCCATCTACAGGCACGCCCAATGTAATGTCGACCTTGCCGTCGGAGTAGAGCAATTTAGCGGACATGTCGAATTGGCCGTTATCCGTCCGCACCAGGTCGTATTCCTTGCCGTCCTTGTGATAAAGATGCAGTTCCAACCCTTCCAGCTCCATGCGGGAGACGTCCTTCTTCTGGCGCATACTTTTGGCGCTCACGAAAAAGACTGGCCGCGTGCCATCGGATTTCAAATAATGCCAATCGGGGATACTGGCGTCGGTTCCGGCGTCCAGCGCTTTCGGCGGTTGAGGCGCGTCCTTCTCCAGGAGGCTTCTATTTTTGAAATAGCTTCCGCCGATGAAGAAAAGAATAACCGGGATGGCGGCAAGAAAAAGCCATCGTGTACGGCGCATCGCTTTGCTTTAGGATATCAGCTACAAAACCGCAACCAGCTTTGCCAGCAGTGCAGTCCGGTCCGCAATCCGGTCGATCAGGATACTCTCATTAGGGGCGTGAGCGCCCTCCCCCACGGCCCCCAGCCCGTCCAAGGTAGGCACTCCAAGAGCCGCCGTGAAATTCCCGTCCGATCCACCCCCGGTGGACGATTCCGCGAGCGTCACGCCCAGTTCCGCGGCCAGCGCTTTGGCCATCCCAAACAGCTTCCGCACCCCGGCCGAGTGCTCCAGCGGCGGGCGGTTGAGACCGCCGCTGACTTCGATCGTGCACCGCGAGTCGAAGGCCTTCAGCGACTCGAACTTCTTCTCCAACTCTTTCCAATCGCTTTCCCTCGGCACCCGAAAGTCGATTTCCGCCTGGCACTCCGCCGCGATCACATTCGACCGCGTGCCCCCGTGGATCACGCCGGGATTCACGGTAACGCCGCGGCTGAGCCGCGTGAATTTGGCGATTCTCTCGATCTGACGAGCCATTTCTACAATCGCGCTGGCGCCGTTCGCGAAGTCCACCCCGGCATGCGCCGCTCGCCCGCGGACCTTGATCGTGTAGCTCCCGACGCCCTTGCGCGCGGTCTTGAGCTTACCTTCGAGTCCCGTGCCCGGTTCCAGCACCAGCACCGCTTCACTTTTCCGGGCGGCTTCTTCGGTAAGCGGCCGGGACGATGTGCTGCCTACCTCTTCATCGGAATTGATTTGCAAAACGACGTTGCGCGCGACTTCCACGTCTAGATCCCGCAGCGCGCGCATGGCGAAGATGAAAAAGACGATGCCGGCCTTCATGTCGTATACGCCCGGCCCCCACAAGCGTCCCGTGGAGACCCGAAAAGGCATGCTGCGCAGCGTTCCCAGCGCCCACACCGTATCGGAATGGCCGAGCGCCAGAATGCTCCCCGTCTTCTTGCGGCCCGGTAATTGGAACTCGCATCGCATATGCCGCCCGAACGAACCCGCCGGGTAGGTGCGCACCCGCGCCACATCCTTGATGCGTTCCGCGATGAGGTCCGCGAAGCGATTCACGCTGGGCGCGTCATCGCTCGGAGATTCGCATTCGACAAATTCGCGAATCAACGCGATCATGTCCTTTTGTCTTTGGCGCGTGTAAGCGAGAAAAGAATCCATCGCTGCTATAATAGCCAGACCGCATGCCAGTCATGGATATCCAGGCGATCCGGGAAATCCTTCCTCACCGCTACCCGATGCTGCTGGTGGACCGCATCGAGGAGCTGGAAGAGGATCGGATTGTCGGCATCAAGAATGTCACCGTCAACGAACCTTTCTTCCAGGGTCATTTTCCGGAATTCCCGGTGATGCCCGGCGTCATGATTCTGGAGGCGATGGCGCAGGTTGCCGGAGTGCTGGTGCTGAGCCAGATTCCGGAACGTAAGACGAAGCTGGTGCTGCTGGCCAGCGTGAGCGAAGCGAAGTTTCGGAAGCCGGTTCGGCCCGGCGATCAACTCCGCATTGAGATGAAAGTGGCCAAGCGCAAGGCCACCATTGCGAAAATGTTCGGCACCGCGACCGTCGAAGGCGTAGTGGTGGCGGAGGCGGAGATGATGTGCAAGCTCGCCGACCGGACCGATGTCTAGACCAGTTTCGGGGATAACGTTGACCGTCCCAGGAAGCGCACTCCGTTGAAAGCACTGTTACAAGCCGTACGAAACTGGTCAACGCAAAATCAAGAAATGGTTTAGATGCCGATTCACCCGACCGCAATCGTAGATCCCAGTGCAAGAGT
>JBEKBK010000384.1:0-8447 GCA_050015435.1 Bryobacteraceae bacterium | reverse complement strand
AGACCAGTTCCTTATCACCAAAATCCTTCGGTACCCGGACCGCGAAAACGAATCTGTTGCGGCGCGGGTAAAAGTGCGCAGGCTGTCCCTGATCCGGACCCCCCGGTTGAATATTATTCGCCGGACCGACCGGGACGTCTAGCTCCTCTTCCCAATTCTGGTTCATGTATCCGAAAATCAAATTGAAGGAGCCGTCGGGGTTCTGATCCCACCCTTCGTAAGCGGGCGACACCTTCTGCCCGCTCGAGTAACTTAAACTTAGCTGCCCCAGTGCTGCCCCGCAAACGATGAGGAAACCCGGTATAATGCTCGCTGCCTTCACTGTCCGTCGGCCCCCCCACCCGTGGCCCTCGCCGGCCTTGCCTTGGGAATGATCGGGTCGCCATTGCAAAGCGGGCAGCCGATAATAACCTGATTCTTGGACCAGTGGAACTTCGCCCGCCGGCGGTCCATTTCCGCCTGGAACTGCGCGTCGGTCATCCCCACACCCTGCCCTAGATCGATGAACATATTCGTAATCGACCGGTTGCCCGACCCCGACCAGTTGCGTGGATCAGGAACGTTCTTATTCGCGGGCGTCTGGTCAAAGTACGCGATTATGTGGAGAATCGTCCCCTTCGGCAACAGCGGCGCATAGTCGTCGTCATACTCATACGTGCGCACCCAATTGTGGTCGTAACCGGTGCAGTTAAGCGTCTCGATGTTGAATCCCCAAATCGCTTCGAAGCACATCCGGACGCCCGGTGCGTGCATGTGCGGTTCGTAGCTCGTAATCATGGTGGGTACTTCTAGCACTTGGTAAGCATCGAGACGCTGATTGGCCTCGTTGCCGCTGATATCGATGTCGACACCGTTGCCAAGCGCACGCGGTGAATACCGGAACTCGGGCTTATAGCCCTTCGGGAAAAACTTGAAGCCGTACAACAGACGGGACTTCGTGTCTCGCCCGTTCGAATGCAAATGGGTCGAGAAAAGATTTAGAACCGCGCCTGCGCGCAAGAGCTTTCCAGCATTGTCGGGGAAAATGTCGGCGTTGCGCCCGACCTCATGAATGGGCCAGATGCCGGCGCTCCCTTCGCCGAAATCTTCCGCCGAAGGCGCAGCGCCCGGAACGCTCGCCGTCCAGATCAGGTGATGGAACACAAACCGCGAACCGACCGTCTTGCGTCCGCCGTCCGTCGCCGGTGGCACATCGTTTTCTTCGCGAATTTCAACCGACTTGACCCAGCGGTCTTCAGTTAGCCCTGTCGGCGCGGAGTCCAGTTCACCCCACCAGTCCGGGGACCCGGCTTTCACCGTCACCCACGGCGTGGGCACAATCAAGTCCGGCTGACCGGCGGTCCATCGATTGGCCTGCCCCAACTCGATTGGTGGGGGCATGTCTGCAGGATTCCCTTCCGGCGCCCCACTATCTACCCACTTCACAATCTTTGCGAGATCCATGTCGCTGAGAGAGGTGTCGTTCTTGAAATGCTGAATCCCGATGTTCCGCTCGAGGTACCAGGGCGGCATCGCACCCGGCTTGTCCCGCAAGAGCGTCTTGGCCTTGATCGACTTCGCCCATGGCCGGACATCCTGATAAGAAATCAGCGACATCGGTGCCACCGAATCCGGCTGATGGCAGTTCTGGCAGCTTCGTTGCAGGATCGGGGCAATGTCCTTCGAGAACGTAACCGGCGTCTTCACCTCGGGCAGCGCCAGATCCTCGGCGCCGAACGCCCCAAAACTCACGACGAGAGCCGTTATGACGACACTGGCAAGAGAACTTGTTGAACGTCTGTATTCCTTCGCGTCAAGCATAGGTTTTCACAACCTTCCTTTACTATGTCATTCATTTTACAGTATCTAGGCGCCGGACCCGCGTGGACTTCTTGGGATTCTTCTCGGTATTCGTGGCGAAATCGCGTCCGCTCCGTACTGACCCATGTCCCGAATCTACCCGGGAGGGCTGTAGCGATTTAGCTGCCTGCCTCGGATCAGCTTATGGTCCAGTCCAGGTATTTCGTGGACCATGCTAACCGGGGCGGAATTAGTAGACCGCAAAGGAGCAGAGTCGCAAATTTGGTCCGCGGCCACGTCGGTTCTGAATCTTGGGTCGTCCGTCTACGACATCAGTTCGATGAAAACGCGTGAATAGTATTTTGGACTCAGCGGATGACTCCGAAATTTCAATTCACAACGAGGCCTTAAGAATCCCGAAGGTGGTGCAAGGGACGCGATGTCGTTTAGCTGCGGCTCGAAAGAGCGAGGTAGTGCCCACCGCTCCCTTCAAGCTTCCTGTCTATCGCGAGCCAAGCAGCCATGATGGGTCAATTTTCTGAGTCTGGTCCGAGGAGGCAGGTCGCGACCTCTTCGTGTGACGGTACCCCAAGATTAGCCAGTATCATCCCAATCTAGACCATTGATTTCGACCAGCCATCCCGATAGAGTCTAACGGTTGACTCGCGCGCAATCGAAACGTTGGGGTTGATCGGTTGGGAGAAAACCATGTTGCAAAGGCTCTGGAGTGCGTCGTTATTTGTCTCTTGTGTAGTGCTGGTCAGCTCAGTGTCGCTGGCTCAGAATACCGGGTTGATCACCGGAACAGTGGCCGATGAATCGGGCGCGGTAGTTCCGAACGCAACGGTTACCATCACGAACACCGATACCGGCTTATCGCGGACCGCTGTGGCCAATGCCGAAGGCTTGTACAGCGCTCCATCCCTGCTCGCAGGTGCATACACGGTTCGAGTTGAAGTGACGGGCTTCCGTACGGTCATACGTCAGGCGACTGTGGAAGCGGGCGCCACAACCACGGTCAACCTTTCGCTGCCCGTTGGCACGGCGCAGGAAGTTGTCAACGTCGAAGCCGCAACCGCGCAAATTAACTACGAGACGCACAACGTTTCCGGTACCATCACCCGCGAAACCGTGCAGGACATCCCGCTCAACGGCCGCAATATGCTGCAGCTCGCGACTCTGGAGCCCGGCATCACGACCGCATCTGCTTCTGTCGGTGTGTTCAACGCACAGTTCTCCATCACGGTGCTGGGCTCCGCCGGCAGAAATTACGTCACGGTGGATGGCGGTAGCATCGTCGATAACGTCGAAGGCGGCGTCGCGATGAACTTCTCCAATGAAATCGTGCAGGAGTTCCAGGTGGCGCAGATCAATTTCGATCTGGGCACTGGCATCGCTGCTTCCGGCGCGATCAACATCGTCACCCGCTCCGGCGGCAATGACTTCCACGGCGGCGGCTACTTCTTCTACCGTGACCACAACATGGCGGCGTATCCCGGCCTAGCCCGCAGCACGCTGGACCCGAATCCTTTCTTCGCCCGCCGCAATCCCGGCATGTACATTGGCGGACCAATCAAGAAGGACAAGGCCTTCTTCTTCTTTAACTACGAATACACCAACCAGGTGCAGGCCATCCAGGTGCAGCCGGATCTGCCTTCCATCGCTGTGCTCGAGAACGTCTTCAGCAGCCCGTATGTATCCAAGAGTCTCACCACGCGTTTCGATTACCGGCTAAACGACAAGCACACATTCTTCCTGCGCTATTCGCACGACGGCAACATCGGCTTCGGACCTCAGAATGTCGGTTCTCCCGAACCTTCTTATTGGACGAATCAGGTGAATTGGGCGGACCAGGGCGTGGTCGGACTCACCAGCGTGCTCAAACCGACCCTTGTCAACGACTTCAAGTTCATCCTGTTCTACTGGAGCCGGCTCAACACCCTGCCTCCGCAAAGCGAATGCGAGTACCCCTGCGTGGGCTGGAACGATCCCGGCATCACCACCACGGTGGGTTCCTCCGCCGGATTCAGCTTCGGCAATAACCCGATCACTCCGCAGATAGGTGTCCAGCACCGCTGGCAGTTTATGGACAATCTGTCCTGGCAAAAAGGCAACCATCGCCTCCGCTTCGGGGGCCAGATGTATGTCGACGAGTCCCCCATCGCATGGGGCTTCTGCACCCCGGGCTGCGAAGGTGTGATCGCTCCCGAGTACGTACGGGCAAATGTCAATGCGGCGCTGGTCTCGCAATACTTCCCGACCCTCCCCACGTTTATCAGGACCAGCGCGGATCTCCTCAACCTTCCGCTCTATGGCTCTCAGGCCGCCGCCAGCGGGGGTATCGGACTCGGCTCGCCGAACAACCCGGGCCCGTATGAACAGTCGGGCTTCCAGAACTACCGTCCCGATGTCTACGTGCAGGACACCTGGAAAATTCGCCCAAACCTCACGTTGAACTTTGGTTTGCAGTACGAGCGGGAAAGTGGATTATTCAACAGCGACGTGCCGAAACCACAATTCCTGGCGCCAATTTACGGTTCCAACCTCGGTGCGACCAAAGCCAACAATGTCGAACTGGCGCCGGCCGCCGGGTTCGCTTGGGCAATCGGAAAGAACCAAAAGACCGTTATCCGTGGCGGCGGAGGCATCTATTGGGACAGCCTTTCGCAATACCAGCGCTATCGCGATCGCAGTGCAATCACGCCGCTTGGCAACGGCCGTCTCACCGTTTCCACCAACATCATCACTAACACGCTGCCTGGAATTGTCAAAATTACCGGCAGCGGCGCGAGCGCCACGGCCGTACCTATCCCGATTGGCGCAAACATTCCGACCGGGACACTGACCAATCTCACGCTCGGTGAGTTCGAGCAGATGCTCAGCACGCAGATCCCCGCTTTGATCCAGCAGTTCTCGCCTACCGCCCAGACCAGCGGGCCGATCGGAGTTAGCGCCATCGACGTCCTGAAGTCGAGCGCTGAGTTGTATCCCCAGAACATGCCGCTCGCGCGGAGCTACCAGACTTCCATCGGCCTGCAACGCGATCTCGGATTGGGTATGGTGCTCACCGCGGATTACACACGCAAAATCACGACGGACGTCCAGATCGGCGAAGAAGATCTGAACCACTACAACGCGGTCGCCGGTCCGGTCATACCGAAATGCCCAACGTTCACCACGACTCCCGGCGTCGAGTGCTCCAACGGACCCATCACTTTTTGGGTGGACGGCGGACGGTCGCACTACAACGGCCTGCTGATGAAGGTGAACAAGCGCTTCAGCAACCACGTCCAGGGCACCGCATCCTATGCCTTCCAGGCGCTGGACACGATCGGCACCGTCTTCAACGGAAATAACTACTTTGAGTCCTACGGACCAGCCCTCGCTCATCACAACCTTAACGTTTCCGGCCTGGTTTCGCTTCCCTGGGGCTTCGAACTCAGCGTCAACTCGCAGATCATCAGCAGAACCCCCAGCCTGATTGCAGTGCCGGGCGGCGATCTGACGGGAACGGCTCCGAACGCGACCGCAACCGCTGAGAGCTTGTTGCCGGGGACCACCTATGACTGCTTCTGTAGCAAAGCCCAGTTGAGTGCGGCAGTGGCCGCCTTCAATGCCTCCGGCGCGAAATATCCGAATGGTAATCCCACGCCGAAGCTGGCAGTACCCACGGATTACCAATTCGGGGATCCGGTCTTTTCGCAGAACTTCCGCCTAACGAAGACTTTTACTTATAAGGAGCGGTACAAGCTGCAGGTGTTTGGCGAAGTATTCAACGCGTTTAATATCGCCAACCTGACCGGCTATGGCACGGCGCTCGACACCCTGAACGCCAACCCGGCCGCTCAGATATACAAGTTCGGCCAGCCGACGCAGCGTTCCATTCAGACGTTCGGACAGACCGGGCCGCGGGCGGAACAAATCGGGGCCCGGATCTCGTTCTGAGCCCATGGAGCGATTTGTTTCACCTGACGACGCCCCGTGTTGAAAGTTCGCGCCTCGTTCGATACCGCCGTACTGGGCAAAGCGAGCACTAAACGTCCACGCCCGGTGCGATTGCGTCTGCTCGCCGTGCGGAGTGCGTTCGAGTAGGCAACATCAAGGTCGTTTCGCGACGCGCTGTCTAGGGGCGCTCGCCAGTCGCCAACTACCGAGGTAATCATTTCTTGGACAAAGGTTACTTGATCCCGTCGAAGATGCTGCGTTTCGATGGTCCACGCGAACGCGCCCGTTCTGGGTAACGCTACGAACTACCCGACTGGGTTCGATGGTCGTTAGTCTTGAACCAGTGACAACAGAAACGGCTCGGTGTCTCACAGGCGACACTGCTGAAAAGCATCCATAAACCGAAAGTTGTTGGTGGACGTTTCCAGATTTGTTGTACGATGGGACTTCTCGCTGAAACGCCTTCCGAAAGCCTCATTGACTGACGCTTCTTTCGCGAAGCCTACCGGGGTCCCAGCGTGGCTTCCGCGTCCAAAGCACATCAGCGATTCGTTCGATAACGGCTCGGGGACATTCCTACAGTCTTTAGAAATTGAGCAGAGAAAAAGGTCGGATCAGCATAGCCGACGCGTCTCGCAATTTCGGCAAGCGAAGCGGTATCTTCTGTTAGCAGAAGCTTTCGCGCCTTCTCTATGCGTACTCTCACTAGGTACTGGTGCGGCGCAATCCCAATGGCGCGACGAAACGATTTTGCAAAGTGGTATTTGCTCATATTTGCGACAACCGCAAGATCACTCAAGGGAAGATCCTTATCGAGGTTTTCATTTATGAATTCGATAACGCGGCGCAGTTGCGATCTATTCAGGCTCAAACGCCGAATACTATCGGAGACGGGCTTTGTATATTTGACAAAAATATGCGAGGCGAGCGCTGCGGCGAGGGAATCAGCATAAATTTGCGGACACGGATGTTCGGCCGTGAGTTCCGCATCGAGCATCGTGCCAATCGACCTGATCAGCGGATCGCGGATCCCGACCTGATGAATGACTTCCGGAAAGTCAAGGCCAGTCGCCGCTCGCGCGATCTCTGCCATTGCTAGAGGGTCGAGAAAAATCGCTGTCAGTTCATACACCCCAAACCGGCGGCTCTTCACCTTCAACCCGGGAGGCACAATCGAAACCGTATTGTTATTCAATTGATATCTGAACAGTTTGCCTTCAGCCTCTACTTCGCATCTGATGGGCTCGTTCACGTGCGGCAGGAAAACCACGAGCTGCGAGAAAGAGTGCTCACGGCTCATGCCAGGCCCTAACCGATACCGGTGGACCTCCACGCCGGACCAGTTCAGATGAGCACTGGTTACATATGGCAAGACCGGGACGATACTCCGAATCTGCGCCTCAGAAATCGCCTTGAACATCGCATTACTCCCCGCTGGCATAACATTGTGATCCTAAGGCGGCCATATTGGGTCCCGATAAAAAAAGTAAGTGCTGCCATGAAAAACGTCGCTTTCGGAGCGCATCACGATATTGATCGAACCAAGTTCACCTGGGATGTCTGGAATTCCTGAACGATCTCGTTGGAGAAGTTCATCGTCGTACCCGCCTTCGACGTTGTTCACGATGCTTCCGCGGTCCTCTGCTGGCGGTACCGGGCACTGAAATAGAGAACTGAGCATGAACGCACCGACGGATGCAGCCTGGTCGACAGCCTCTCGAATCGCGGTGCGGAATCCCTGCACTTCTACGCGGACTTCATAGGTGCCAGCCGGCAGGGCAGGTGCGCTGTAGCAACCCTCCGCATGCGCGTTGGCGGCACGCGCAATTACGGTTCCCGAAATTTGCCCGGTATCTTGAGCCTGGACCAGACGGTCGGTCCAACCAAGCGACAAAGCCAGCATAAGCAACGGCCAGGTATGCTTGTACGTTTCCCCAACCTTTCGATTGACTAACCTCACCCAAATGGCGGCGGAATGCCCCAACATATGCCGTCCAGCAGGCCTGTCCGCCTGCACCTATTCCGCCATTCTGCCGGATGCCCTAACTAATGTCAGGGGCCGAAGTTGGTATGTTTGGTGGGACTCTTGGCAAACTAGCCCGAGCGTTGAGAAGAATGGGCGAAAACGCGGTTAGGGCGTTACAGTGACGGTAATGTTCTGATCCTTCCAAAGTGCACCATCAGACGCGTGCCACCGCAGGACGTAAGTTCCTGGTGTATCGAAAGTTGCGGTCGCCGTCCAATTGTTGCCCGGTGGGGGCGGTGGAGCTTGCCAGAGCGGAGCCCACTGTGAGTTGGCGCCGGCTCGAGTATCTTCCCACGGTTTGGGCTGATCCGGACTGATCTTCACCATTCCCGGTCCGCGATAAACATAACAGGCAACCCACAACCCGGTCGCGCTGCCGACGGTGACTTGACGCGGCGGAATCAGCCGGATATCCTTCACATTCTGTTGACCGGTCCGATCTAGGAAAGCGCCGCGCGGCCGTGGCTTGGGAATGCCATCGTCCGTCACGTGCGCGGTTAGCACTAACGCCTCACCCACCTTCACAGTCCGAATCGTATCCCCCGCCGCCTCGAGCACTGGCGGCGTGTTCGCCCGGATTTCCGGATTACTCGTTCCAGCGCCGATCGCTCCGGTTTCCGAGGTGAAAACCATGTTGTCCACAAAATAATCCTGCCGCAGCGAGCCGTAGGCTTTCACCGTTTTTCCATGCGTGGTC
>JBEKBK010000383.1:0-8472 GCA_050015435.1 Bryobacteraceae bacterium | reverse complement strand
TCTGGAGCATCAGCCGCAGGTCACCACCGCTCCCTCACGGTCGTGGTTCGGTTGGGTTGCGGCGGGCGTGCTTGCGATTGCGTTGTTTGTGCTTGGAGCGCTTTACTGGCGTGCTACGCGGTCCGCGGAGCTGAAACCGCTGGTGCGATTGGACGTCGACCTTGGGCCCGATGTGTCGCTGGGCTCGTTAGGCGGAGCCGCTGCGATCATCTCGCCCGATGGCGCGCGGATGGTGTACGTATCACAGGACAAACTCTTTACTCGTAGGATGGACCAGCCTAAGGCCGCTGAGCTGGTGGGCTCAGAAGGGGCTTCCGCTCCGTTTTTCTCTCCGGACGGACAGTGGGTTGCATTTTTTGCATCGGGAAAGCTGAAAAAGGTTTCGGTCGCTGGTGGCATGCCCGTCGCCTTGTGCGATGCTTCCACCGGCACTGGCGCCAGCGGCAGTTGGGGCGAGGACGGGAACATTATCGCGGTGCGCACCAATAGTGGTTTTCTGTGGCAGGTTCCCTCGGCTGGAGGCGCGCCAAAGCCGGCGACAGAGTTGGTGCAAGGAGAGGTTGCGCATCGCTGGCCGCAGATCCTGCTGGGAGGCAAGGCGGTGCTATTCACCGCGAGCACCTCATTGGGCGAATTCGATGGGGCCAACATCGAGGTCGTGTCTTTGGCGGATCATCGCCGGAAGACGCTCGTGCGAGGGGGCACCTTCGGGCGTTATCTGCCCAGTGGCCACCTGGCGTACGTGAACCGCGGCACACTTTTTGCCGTGCCGTTCGATCTGGACACCTTGACCGCGCGAGGCACGCCCGCGCCGCTGCTGGACGACGTCGCCTACTCCGCCACGACTGGTGACGCGCAATTCGATTTCTCCGGGGTGGGAACGCTCGTCTACCGGCGCGGCGGAGCAAACGGATTGCTCACCGCGCAATGGCTGGACGGCGGTGGTAAGACGCGACCGCTGTTGCCAAAGCCCGGTTTGTACGGGCGTCCCCGCCTGTCGCCGGATGGCCAGCGGCTGGCCCTCGAAGTGACGGAGGGATCGAGTTACGATACGTGGGTCTACGACTTGCAGCGCGACAACATGACGCGCCTAACATTCGGCGCTGGAGCGGGCGCTATGAATCCTGTCTGGAGTCCGGATGGCCGCTATATCGTTTTCCAAGGAGCAGGAGGTCTGTTCTGGACCCGCTCCGACGGGGCCGACAAGCCGCAGCCATTGACCCAGAGTAAGAGCCAGCAGTTTCCGTGGTCCTTTACGCCCGACGGCAAGCGACTGGCGTGGAATGAGCAACAAGAAAGCGAGTCTGTTTTGTGGAGCGTCCCTGTGGAGGGCGGGGGAGTGGGGCTGCGGGCCGCGAAACCAGAGGTGCTGCTTCAGACGTCGTTCGACCTCCGGCATCCCATGTTCTCTCCCGATGGGCGGTGGCTGGCCTACACGTCCAACGAGTCAGGCACCTACCAGGTGTACGTACGGGCGTTTCCGGATAAAGGCGGCAAGTGGCAAATCTCCAACAGCGGCGGCTCTTTTCCGGTCTGGTCGGATAACGGGCGCGAGCTGTTCTTCCGAAATTTAGACAGCCGGGTGATGGTTGCGGCATACGCCGCGAAGGGAGACTCGTTTGTGGCGGACAAGCCGCGAGTCTGGTCGGAGCAGCGGATCGCGGACATGGGCGCCATAGGGGGGCGAACATACGACCTCGCGCCGGATGGCAAGCGCGTCGCGGCGCTTATGACAGCGGAAGGGCCGGAAGCGCAAGCCGCGCAGAACCACGTCATTTTCCTCGAAAACTTCTTCGATGAATTGCGGCGCAGGATTCCGGTGAACAAATGAGCCTCACACCTGGAACCAGACTCGGCCCGTACGAAATCGTCGCCCCGATCGGCGCGGGAGGGATGGGCGAGGTGTACCGCGCCCGTGACACGCGGCTGGATCGGATTGTCGCGATCAAGGTATCCAAAGAACAGTTCTCGGAACGCTTTGAGCAGGAAGCGCGTGCGGTTGGGGCTTTGAACCATCCCCACATCTGCCAGCTTTACGACGTCGGACCGAATTATCTGGTGATGGAGTTCGTCGAAGGCACGGCCCTGAAAGGTCCTCTGCCGATCGAAAAGACTGTCGAGTATGCAGGGCAGATTTTGGATGCTCTCGATGCAGCGCATCAGAAAGGCATCACGCATCGGGATCTGAAGCCGGCGAATATCCTGGTCACCAAGCAAGGGATCAAGCTGCTCGATTTCGGATTGGCGAAACAGGCAGTTCGCCTGGGTGAGAACGACTCCACCAGGGCGCTCACGGACCCCGGGCAAATCGTGGGCACGTTGCAGTACATGTCTCCGGAGCAGTTGCAGGGCAAGGAAATCGATGCGCGCAGCGATTTGTTCAGCTTCGGTTGTGTGCTGTATGAACTGCTCACGGGCAAACGGGCTTTTGACGGAACCAGCGCGGCGAGTGTGATCGCCGCGATTCTGGAGCGGGAGCCCGCGCCGCTGGAGGTTGCTCGACCGCTTGATCGGGTGGTGAGACGGTCTCTTGCGAAAGATCCTGACCAGCGGTTTCAGACTGCTCGTGATCTTAAAGCGGCGCTGTCGTGGGCTCTGGAGCATCAGCCACAGGTCAGCACCGCTCCCTCACGGTCACGGCTCGGTTGGGTTGTAGCGGGAGTGCTCGCGATTGTCGGGGTCGCGGCAACGTGGATAGCGTGGCGCGCGACGCGGCCGGTGGATCTTCCTTTGACGCGATTGAGCGTGGCCTTGGGGCCGGATGCGATGACGGGTCTCAATCTCACCGCGGCCATCTCTCCCGACGGCAGACGTCTGGTTTTTCCGGCGCGCGGTTCCAACGGCACGCAGCAGCTTGCCACGCGGCTGCTGGACCAGGCCCAAGCCACCCTGCTGCCCGGCACCGAAAACGGCCGGGATGCGTTTTTCTCTCCCGACAGTCAGTGGGTCGGATTCTTCGCGGATGGCAAGCTGAAAAAGGTCTCCGTCCAGGGTGGAGCGCCGGTGACTCTATGCGATGCCCCGTTTGATTACGGCGCCAGTTGGGGGGAAGACGGAACAATCGTCGCGGCGTTGGACCGGCAAACTGGCCTCTCCCGAGTGTCCGCTGCCGGCGGGAGGCCTCAGCTGTTTACAAAACGGGGTAAAGATGAGGGGACCCACCGCTGGCCCCAGATCCTGCCGGGAGGGCAGGCCATTCTCTTCACGGCCGCTCCCACTTTAAACGGGATGGAGAACGCCAGCGTCGAAGCAATGTCGTTGAAGAGCGGTGCAACGAAGACGCTCGTAGCCGCGGGATACTTCGGCCGGTATCTGCCGGCGAACGGAACCCGCGGTTATCTGGTCTACCTGCATCAAGGCGTGTTGTTGGGGGTGGGCTTCGATCCCGACCGCCTGGAACTTCAAGGTACGCCAGTGCCGCTTCTGGAAGATGTGGCAGCAAGCCCGATGCAGGGCGGGGGCCAGTTTGACTTTACCGCGGCGCCCTCTGGTCACGGGACCTTGGTGTACCTGGCAGGCAAAGGGGCGGCTCAGTGGCCGGTGGTGTGGCTCGACAGTTCCGGGAAGATGCAGCCTCTGATAGCCACCCCAGGTGCGTATACCGTTCCCCGGTTTTCGCCGGACGGGCGGCGGCTGGCTCTCTTGATGAGTACCAGCAGTGGCAACGACATCTATGTCTTCGAGTTGGAGCGGGAAACGATAACGCGGCTCACCTTTGGAGGGCATGCGAACAACCCGGTCTGGACACCCGACGGGAAGCACATAGCCTACCGGACGACTGCCAGCGGTTTCGTGATCTGGTGGATCCGCAGCGACGGCTCCGGAGAACCACAGCAAATCCTCGCGGCTCAAAACAACACAGTCTCTCCATGGTCCTTCTCCCCCGACGGTAAGCACATAGCCTTCCAAGAATCCACTTCCGCGACCGGTTATGATCTATCGACGTGGCCCCTGGACACGAGCGATCCTGACCATCCCAAACCGGGCAAGCCGGAGTTGTTTCTGGGAACGCCCTCTGATGAGAATACGCCGATGTTCTCACCCGACGGACGATGGATCGCGTATCGGTCCAACGAATCGGGACCGACCGAGATCTACGTGCGGCCTTTCCCAGCCGGGCGGGGCGGTAAGTGGCAGATCTCGACGGAAGGCGGGCTGTACCCAATTTGGTCCAACAACGGCCGGGAGCTGTTCTACGAGACAGCGGACTACCACATCATGGTGGTGGATTACACAGTGAATGGCGATTCATTCGTGCCCGGCAAGCCGCGCCTTTGGTCCGAGAAGCAGATCTTTTATCCCGGTAGTTGGAACCTGGCCCTGGCGCCGGACGGCAAGCGCTTCGCGGTGTTCCCCATGCCGGAAGCCGCGGGACCCGAGAAAGGCTCGGTGCACGTCACGATGCTACTGAACTTCTTCGATGAGCTACGGCGGAAGATACCTGCGAAATGATTGCGCAGCAGATGACCCTTTGAAGTGAAGATTCGCTGATTCGTCCGAGGGTCAGTCTATCGGTGAATGTCGGGGGCGGAAGTGCGGAAGGCCAGTGTGGAATACGACACCAACCTCCATTAGGGTGGCTGGGCAGTTGCTGTGAATCCGAGTACGAGCATCAGGCCGTGGGTCGTGATGATCACCGGCACAACGAATGTTGGCAAAGAATAGGCCGGAGTTTATCGAATTGGTTAAACGCTACGCGATCAACTCGTCGGCGCTCCTTTGAGAGAAGGAGAGGAACATACTCGCTCCCTCACTGTCCGAGCGTCTCCTTTAAAAAGTCCTGCATGGCGATCCACGAGCGCTTAGCCGAAACGGCGTTGTAGTGAGAGCCTGGATTAGTCGGGTATCCAACCATGTTAATCGTGAAGGAATGTACGGTGCCGCTATAGGCCACGAATTCGAGGTCGACGTTCGCCTCTTTCATCTCGGCCTTGAACGCCTCAACTTCTCCTTGCGGAACGTTGGGATCGTCGGCGCCGTGCAGCACGAGCACATGCGCCTTGATGTTTCTCGCATCAGCCGGTGTAGGGTTAGAGAGTGTCCCATGGAAGACCACTATGGCTCTCACATTGGCACCTTGGCGGCCAAGTTCCAACGCTCCCGCGCCGCCAAAACAATAGCCAATTGCGGCTATGTTCGAAGCGTCGACATGTGAGTCGGCCAGCAAACGGTCGAAGCCTGCCCTTACTCGTGCGCGCAATAGCGCACGATTGTTGATGTATTTTGCCACCTCGATGCCGGATTCCTTTGGCGCTGGCGGATGAATGCCCTTGCCATAAACGTCCGCCACCATCGCGACGTAGCCAAGCTTCGCAAGTTCGCGCGCTGCGTTGCGCTCGTGGTCGGAAGGTCCAGTCCATTGCGAGAAAACCAGAACTCCCGGCATTTTTCCGGTCCTCGCGTCGTCCCAGGCAATGAAGCCTTCAAGCACGGTGTCACCCTGCTTGTAGTCGAATGTCTGGGTCCTGATAACCGCATTTTCCTTAGTTTTCGCTGCGCCCTGCGTTGCCTGCGCGGCGATCGGCATTGGCATGATCGACGTGACCGCGAACGCCAGAGCACTCAATGACAGGAGAGATCGGACGTTCATATTGAGACCTCCTTTGAGATTCCCATTCTGCTTTCCCGTTCACGAGCCAGTATGCTCCCAGCCGCCATCCTTTATCCTCCCAGTTGCATTCTTCCCCTGCGAGTGGCCCCCCCTGCGGCTCGGAATATTAGAAGTTCCCTCGGCTTACTGCTTGTCCTCGACCAGCAGCCTGTTGATTGGCTGGCCGTTCGCAGCAGTTCCCTTCGCGGTGATCGTCATGACCTTCCCATCCTTCGAGACTACTTGTCGTCCCGTCAGAACTACTCTTCCGGCCTTCTTGAAAGTCGCTTCGGTCGTATTGGGGTTGATGCGCTTGAGGGCAACGGTATCGGCCCCATTCAGAGCTGTTGTGGTTCCTGAAATGGGGTTGTCCTTTCCGTCGTAGTTTGCCGTATAGCTCCAAGCGACGCGGCTTCCATCCCCGGCGGTCCCGTCGCTGCTGACTTTTACGCCATCGCCTTGGGCTTGATATGTCGCCGTTGTACTCTGCGGCGCCGGCCCAGGACTGTATTTCGACTTTGCGGTGTTCAGTTTCCAGGTGCCGACAAACGGGTTGCTCTGGGCCAGCAGCACGCTCGGCACAAGCGCAGCCAGGATTGCGACAGCTACCAAAATCCGATTCATTTGGATCTCTCCTTTTGAGTTTTCGCCTAACGGGAAGTTGAGATTGAGCAGGCGCGCCGGACGCTCGCACACTTGTCCGTCCAGAAGGTCTGCCGAAACGAATTGTCAAACATTTTAAGCACGCGCGCCGGGGAGAATCAAGGGGGTCACACGATGACAGGGGGTCACACGATGATCGCTGAAGGGGGTAGAATCAGCCCATTATGCCCCTTTCGATGGGGACACGACTCGGCCCTTACGAGATCCTTGCGCCCGTTGGCGCGGGCGGGATGGGCGAGGTGTACAAGGCACGCGACACTCGCCTGGATCGTATCGTCGCGCTCAAGGTTTCCGCCGCGCAGTTCAGTGAACGATTCGAGCGGGAAGCCCACGCCATCGGCGCGCTGAATCATCCCAACATCTGTACCCTGTACGACGTTGGTCCCAACTACCTGGTCATGGAGTACGTCGAGGGCGCGCCTCTCAAGGGACCTTTGTCTGTCGATCAAGCATTGAAGTACGGAGTACAGATTTGCGCCGCGCTTGACCACGCGCACAAGAAAGGCTTCACGCATCGCGATCTGAAGCCCGCGAATATTCTCGTTACCAAAGCCGGCATCAAGCTGCTGGACTTCGGCCTTGCGAAACTGAGTTCCGGATCGCAAGCGGCCAAGCCGCCCGATGACGCCACGCTTACCATGGCGCTCACCGGCAAGAACGAGATCATTGGCACGCTGTACTACATGTCGCCGGAGCAGTTGCAGGCGCAGGCCAACGGCCAGGAGATCGACGGCCGCAGCGACATCTTCTCGTTTGGCTTGGTGCTGTATGAAATGCTAACAGGCAAGCGCGCTTTTGAGGGCTCGTCTCCGGCCAGCGTGATTGCGGCGATCATGGACCGTCCGGCGCCATCGATCGCGGATGTCGCGCCTCCGGCGTTGGATCGCGTGCTGAAAAAGTGTCTCGCGAAAGATCCAGAGGATCGCTGGCATTCCGCCCGCGATTTGAAGGACGAGATCGAGTGGATCGCAAACACGCCCGCGATCGACGCCAAGTCAAAACCCGCTCGTTCACAGTCGCGGCTCGGATGGGTCGCGGCTTCGCTGGCCGTGGTCTCAATTGTGCTCGGGGGCCTCTATTGGCGCGCAACGCGGCCGGTGGACCGTGCGCTCATGCGGCTGAGCGTCGATCTTGGGCCGGATGCGGTCGCCGGTCAGTTCACAACCGCTGTGATTTCACCCGATGGTTCACGGTTGGTATTCCCAGTCAAAAGTCCGGACGGCAAGCAACTGCTCGCCTCGCGATTGCTGAGTGAAACCAAGCCAACGTTGCTCTCGGGAACTGAGAACGGAAGAGACCCCTTCTTTTCACCCGACGGAACGTGGATCGGCTTTTTTGCGGATGGAAAAATGAAAAAGATCCCCGTCCAGGGCGGCGCGTCGGTGGTGCTATGCGAAACGCCCAACCCGCGCGGCGCGGCCTGGAGGGATGACGGCACCATCGTCGCTGCGTTCAACGTCAATGGCGCACTTTCGCGTATATCTTCCGGAGGAGGAACGCCTCAGCCGGTCACTAAGCTACAGGGCGCGTTGACTCACCGCTGGCCGCAAACTTTGCCCGGAAGTGAGGCTGTTCTGTTCACTCTTTCCCGTTCTATCGTCGACTTTGAGGATGCCAGCATCGCGGCTGTGTCCTTAAAGACTGGAGAGATTAAGGTCTTGGTGCGCGGCGGATACTTCGGCCGCTATCTGCCAACAAGCGGTTCAACCGGCCATCTGGTGTACGTCCATGACGGCGTGCTCTTCGCTGTGCCGTTCGATCCAGCACGGCTGGAACTTCGCGGCACGGCAGTGCCGATGCTGGAGGACTTGGCGGGCGATCCAAATTCGGGTGCGGGACAATTCACTTCCACTGGTCAGGGAACGTTGGTGTATCGGGCCGGTAAGGTTTCGGTTGAGAGTTGGCCAGTGTGGTGGCTGGATAGCTCGGGGAAGACCACACCGCTGATCACTACACTAGGCTACTACGTAATGCCTCGCTTTTCCCCCGACGGCCAGCGACTGGCGTTATTGCGAAGTGCCGGCAGCAGCAATGGGATCATCGTTTATGACCTGCAGCGGGATACGGTGTCGCGGCTGGCATTCGATTCCCAACAGCCGGTCTTTCCAGAATGGAGTCCAGACGGCAAGCACATCGTGTTTCGGTTCTCTTCCCCCAATGGCTTCAGCCTCGGCTGGATTCGCGCCGACGGCGCCGGGGAAACCCAGCACCTGCTGGAC
>JBEKBK010000382.1:0-8481 GCA_050015435.1 Bryobacteraceae bacterium | reverse complement strand
GCAGTGGTGCTATCGCTGTTTGCTTCTTACGCGGTCGCCATGACCGTGGTTCCGCTCTTCTGCGCCCGGTTCATGAAGTCCACGGGTAGCCACAGCGATGCGACCCTCGTTGCCCACCCCAGCCGCGGATTCAACGCGTGGTTCAATCGCGGTTTCGGGCGTTCCTGAACCTTTACGGCAAGTTGGTCGGGGCGGTGCTCCTTAGGCCAGCTTTGTGCCTGATTGTTTTTGGGGTGGCGTTCGGGGGAAGTTTGCTGCTGTTTCCCCGCATTGAACTTTCGTTCTTTCCACGAACCGACGCCGGCCAGTTCGTCATTAACGTGAAAGCGCCGTCGGGTACGAGGCTGGTTGAAACCGAGAAGGAAATCGTTCGCCTCGAGGAACTCGTGCGCGGCATCGTTCCCGATAACGACCTGGCGATGATCGTTTCCAATATCGGCGTCGATCCGGGCTTTTCCGCGCTTTACACCTCCAACGCGGCCATGCATACGGCATTCGTGCAGGTGGGTCTGAAGCCGGACCATCAAGTCGGCAGCTATGAGTACATGGCTCGGGTGAAGGCCCGCATGCAAGCGGAAATGCCGGAACTCGCCGCGTATTTTTCGTCGGGCAGTCTCGTGGATGCGGTGCTGAACATGGGGCTCGCGGCTCCCATCGATGTGCAAGTAGGCGGCACGAATCAGCAAGCCAGCTACGCGGCGACGCTTGATCTGGCGAGGCAGATTCGGCAGATCCATGGCGTCGCGGACGCATTCATCCCGCAGGATCTTGACTACCCGGCTCTAAGGCTGGAGATCGATCGCACGCGTGCCGGCGAACTGGGGCTGAGCGAAAAGGAAGTGGTCCAGAATGTCATCACCGCGCTGACCTCGAATCAGATGGTCGCGCCGAATATCTGGATCGATCCGAAGAATAACAATAACTACTTTCTGAACGTTCAGTATCCGGAACAGCAAATTCAAAGTCTGCTCGATCTGCGGGCGATTCCGCTGCATGGCGTTGGACTGAAACAACCGACCCGGCTCGACATGGTCAGCAGCATTACCCGTTTTGAAGCGCCCACGGAAGTGGATCACTACCAGATCCGCCGCGTGCTGGATATCTATGTTCGTCCGCTCGAAGAGGGTCTCGGGTCGATTGCGGACCAGATTAACGGACTCATCGCGCGAGCCAAACTGCCGGAAGGAGTTGACGTCACGGTGCGGGGAATGGTGGAGGGGATGAACGCATCCTTCAAGAGCTTTGCGCTCGGCCTGATGCTGTCCGTGCTCCTGCTTTACCTCATTTTGGTCGCCCAGTTCCGCTCGTTCATCGACCCGTTCATCATTCTTCTGGCTTTCCCGCCGGGCTTAACCGGGGTTCTGGTGACCTTGTGGCTTACCGGAACCACGCTGAACGTGATGTCACTGATGGGCGTGGTGATGCTCGCGGGGATCGCGATGTCCAACAGTATTTTGATCGTCGAGTTCGCGCACCACCTGCGCCGCGAAGGCATGACCGCCCGGGACGCCGTGTCCGCCGCGAGCCGCGTAAGGTTGCGGCCGGTGCTGATGACGTCGCTCGCTACTGTGATTGGACTGCTTCCCATGGCGCTGAAGCTCGGCGAAGGCAGCGAATCGTACGCTCCGCTGGCGCGCGCGATTATCGGCGGGTTGACCGTCTCCGTTCTCTGTACGGTGTTCCTGGTTCCCGCGGGATTCACACTCGCATACGAACGAACGAAATAAAGGAAGAATGTTTGCCATGAAATTATCACAGAATCGATTGCGTTGGCTGGCGGTCGCCATCGGATGGCTCACGCTTGGGGCTGGGGCCCAGGCGAAAGACAAGAAGGTCAAAGCGCCGCCCCAAGACCCACAGGACGAGATCGTCGTTGTCGGGCACGTTCCCTTGACGAACGGAGCCGTAAAGCGCTTCGTCGCGACGCAACACTACAGCAGTTACTATCTCTACGCTGAACATGACGCGGGCAAGAACGTGACGCTCATCGATGTCACAAAACCAGCGCGGCCTGCCCTGCTGGCGGATGTAGCCTATCCCTCGAACGGAGATTCCGCCACTCTCTTTGCCGTGGCGGGGACCGCCGCACTCGTCGCCGACGGACCGGTGCAGACCGCCGCGTCGGTTCCGCCCCAAACCATCCGGATCATGGATTTTTCAGATCCTTTCCATCCGAAGGTCGCCCGCGAGTTCACCGGCGTCACGGCGATCACTAGGGATGACCGGCGCGGCCTGATCTTTGTCGCAAACGCGGAGGGTCTATGGATCTTAAGCCAGCACTTTGCGGAAGATCCTGAAGTGGAAAAGGAATTCGAACATCACGTCATCTACGACCATTAGCGGCCTGGTAGCCACATCACTCCAGTAAACGATCGGGAGTACAATAGACTTCCGGCGATGAATAAAGATGTGACCACGCCGTCACGCGCTGAGAGCGGGTCCGGACCTCTGGTAGAAACCAAACTGGTTTATGCCCATGGACTCGCCGCGATCGTGACGCTTTTTATAGCGGTGACCTTCGGGATCATCGCGTCGATTGAACTTCTGGTTCCCGATGTATCCGGCGGCGTCCCATGGCTCAGTTGGGGCCGCCTGCGTTACGACCACACCCAGGGAATCATGTTCGGGTGGCTCGGCAACGCGTTCTTCGCGTTTCTCTATCACGCCGTTCCGCTGCTGACGGGTCGGCCTGTCACCAGCGCCCGCCTCGCCCAGTGGATTTTCGGACTATGGAACTTCGCGGTGGTCCTACCGGGCTGGATTCTGGTTCTGGCTGGATTCAGCCAGCCACTCGAATGGGCGGAATTTCCGATGGTCATCGACGTGTTCGTGGTAGTGGCGCTGGTGCTCGCCATCATCCAGTTCCTGCCGCCGTTCTTCGCGCGCGGAATGGAGGATCTTTACGTCTCCAGTTGGTACATCATCGGCGGACTGGTCTTCACCTTGTTCGCCTATCCGATGGGAAATTTTGTGCCGGAGCTGGTTTCCGGCGCGCGCGGCGCGGCCTTCAGCGGGTTGTGGATTCACGACGCCGTGGGCCTGTTTGTCACGCCGCTGGCGCTCGCCATTCTTTACTTTGTGATCCCCGCAGCCACGCGCCGTCCCATCTACAGCCACTTCCTTTCGATGCTGGGCTTCTGGCTGTTGTTCTTCCTCTACCCGCTCAACGGAACGCATCATTACGTTTTTTCGGTGATCCCCATGAATGCACAGATCGGCGCGATTGCGGCTTCGACTTTGCTCGGCGTGGATGTGATCATCGTCGTCACGAATCTGCTTCTTTCCTTGCGCGGCGCGGGCGTCTTCACTCGAGATGTCCCGTTGCGTTTCGCCGCGATGTCGACCATTTTTTATCTGGTCGTCAGCATCCAGGGTTCGGTTCAGGCCCAGATGTCGATCAATCGCGAAGTTCATTTCTCGGATTGGGTGATTGGTCACTCGCATCTTGCGATGCTGGGTTTTGCGACGTTCGCCGCCGCTGCGGGGATTACTCACGCCTGGCAGCGAATCCCATGGGCACGCTACAACGCGGTGGCGGTCTCCTGGGCGTATTGGCTGCTGTTCGCCGGCATCATCATCATGGTGGTGCATCTGACCATCGGCGGCATTGTTGAGGCGCGCTTGTGGCAGTCCGGCGCTCCCTGGCTCGATTCCGTGCGTGCGGCGCAGCCCTACTGGTTCATGCGAACGCTCTCCGCCGTGCCCATCACGCTCGGCTTTATGGCGTTGCTCCTCGGCTTGATCACGGGAGAAAAAGGCGCGGGATTGAGAGAGGTGAAGGAAAGCGTAGGCCTGGAGCCGATCAAGGAAATCGCGCCGCGTCTGGCGCCAGCGATCGCGAGGGAGTCATTATGACCCCCTCTTCCGGCGGCCGCGTCGTGCGCATGTCCTATATAGTGGCGAGCATCGGTGGAGTGGGGTTCTTCGTCATGTCGGTTCTCTTGCTTGGCGTCTGGCCTGGGCGCGTGCTGGAGCAACAAACCCGCGCCATGTCGCCCGATCACGCGCTCGGCCTAACGGCGAGTGAGGAACGCGGACGCATCATCTACAGCCGCGAAGGCTGTGCATATTGCCACACCCAGCAGATCCGCTATGTGGAAGCCGATATGAACCGTTTCGGTGCGCCGACGCTCGCATGGGAAACAAAGTTCGATTATCCGCATTTGTGGGGCACGCGCCGCATCGGACCCGACCTGTCACGCGAGGGTTCGAGCCATTCCTTGGACTGGCAGTATTCTCACCTGTATTCGCCACGATCCGTGGTTGCAGATTCGGTGATGCCCGCGTATCCAGGTTTGTTCGACGGAGCGCCCGATCGTCCGGCGCAAGGAGCGCGCGATGTAGTGGCCTATCTGGATTCGCTGGGCCGTACCCGGGAGATCGCGGGACCGGAAGGTGAGGCCCACGCCCGCGCCGCCTGCAAATGCGATGGCGATGAGATGGCGATGATGGCGTTCCATTCCAAGGTCCTGAATGCGAATCCGGCCAAAGCGAACCGCACAGGTGATTCACCGCGATTGGAAACCGGGGCCAATTCGGAACTCGGCCGCCAGATTTATCTTCATAACTGCTCATCCTGCCATGGAACAAACGGGGAAGGTGAAGGACCGGGGGCCGCGGGCTTGCTGCCTCACCCCGCGAATCTGGCGGAACATGAGTACACGCTCGGACGCCTCAGCTTCGTGCTTTACAACGGAGTCGCCGGAACCGCGATGCCAGCGTGGCGCGATCTTTCGACCCACGATCTTTCGGCCGTCGCACAAGTCGTGCGCGGGTTTTACCAGGCGCAGCGGGAACCCGAGTTGCCGGCGAACATCCATGACCTGGGTGCTCAGGTTTATGCCGCCAATTGCGCGCAGTGCCATGGCGAGAAGGGCGGCGGAGACGGATCGGCAGTCCCAGAACTTCATATAGTGCCGGCTAATCTTCGAGCCGAGCGACCGAGTTTTGCCGCCAGCTTGCGCGCCTTGCGCAACGGCGTGGAGGGGACGCAGATGGCGCAATGGACCACCCGCCTCAGCGAAGCAGAATTGTCGGCGGTAGCGTATTATGTTCGTGACTTCTATCAACCGGACGGACCTCAGTAATGGTCGACGCGATCGTATTTTCTACGATCATTCTTGCCGCCGTATTTTCCGCGATCTGGCTGATAAGCCCGAACGTGCGCGCCTGGGTCGAGCGGCCCAAGTACCGTTTCCAATCCAATGTGCAAAGCTATGATAAGACTCAGGCAGTAAACTCGGCTAAAGAAAGGACGACCTCCCGATGAGCGTGGAGCAATCACAACCGGAGCGGGGCGGAATGGGCTTAACTGTCCTTGCATGCTGCGTCGTAGGAGCTATCACTGTCGGCGCTACCTTGTTCCTCGGCGGACGGCTCGGCCTGGTACGAACCGTGGCGGCAAAGGCGCCCGCACAGTCCACCGAAGACTATGGGAGACGCTTGATCGCCCAGAGCTCGGAGCTGATGGGGCCGGATGTTCCCAATCCCGAGCACCGCTATACACGCGCCCGTCTAGCCTGCGCGTCCTGTCATTTGGGCACGGGAACCGAGCCGGGCACGCTGACTTTGCTGGAGGTCACGATTCATTACCCGCGGTTTTCCGGCCGTCAAGGGATGCAGAACGAGATCGAGGACCGCATTAATGAGTGCATGCAGCGCAGCATGAATGGCCGGGCTCTCCCGAAGGACAACCCGGAGATGATGGCGATGGCGTCCTATCTTCGTTCATTGGGCGCGCAAATGGCGGCCATGGGAGCGACTGCGCGAAAGCAGCACGAGCCCCCGGCGTTCAAGAATCCGGACCGCGCCGCCAGCCCAGAGGCGGGCAAAAAAGTCTATCAGGATCATTGCGCGGTGTGTCACGGCCAGGATGGCCTGGGCTTGCTGGCGACTTCGAGTCCGCTGCACGGCTACGTGTTTCCGCCACTGTGGGGTCCCGATAGTTTCAACGACGGCGCGGGCATGCATCGTGTACTCACGGCAGGGAAATTTATCAAGGCGCGCATGCCGCTGGGCAAGCCTGATCTGACCGACGATGAGGCTTACGATGTCGCCGCGTACATCAATGATCAGCCCCGCCCGCAGATGGCGAATCTGGAAAGGGATTATCCGGACCGCACCACCAAGCCGGTGGACAACGGCTACGGGCCCTTTGCCGATTCGTTCCCGCTTCGGCAACATCAGATCGGACCGTTCGGACCGATTGACGCTTATTACAAGAGCCTGAAGTCTCAGAAGAAATGATTCCAGAAGAAAGGGCAATCTCTATGCGCGGTAGACTCCTCGGTACACTCTGTCTGCTTCCCTGCTTGACCATGGCGGCGTCGGCCTTGCGAACCGACATGCTGGTTTCCACCGACTGGCTGGCACAGCACTTGAAAGATCCCAAGATCGTGATCATTCAGGTTTCGCGCGACCGGAAGGCTTACGACGCGGGTCACGTCCCCGGCGCTCGTTTTCTTGTACTGACGGATATCGCGATCACGCGCGACGGAATCCTGAACGAGTTGGCGCCGGCCGGCGACTTGAAGAGCGTGTTCGAACGCTTGGGCGTATCTGACGATTCCCGCGTGATCCTGTATGGCGACGCTTCCGTTCTCCCGGCCACTCGCGCGTATTTCACGCTGGACTATCTGGGGCATGGCGATCAAACCGCGCTGCTCGATGGCGGTCTGCCGAAATGGCAAGCGGAATCCCGCGCGCTGGCAAAGGACACGCCTGAGGTTAAGGCTGGCCACTTCACGCCGCATCCGAGGCCCGAAATCGTGATCGATTTGAACAGCGCTAAAGATTTGTCCTTTGCCGCAGCGAATGCGTTTTCCAGTTCGCCGGTCCTGTTGGACGCGAGGACTGCGCCGGAGTTTCAGGGCAAGAGCGCGGCATCCGAAATCACGCGTCCAGGACACATTCCGGGCGCAGCCAACGTCTACTGGATGGACGGCCAAAAGAGCAAGGATGACATGTCCCTCCAGACCGAAGCCGCATTGCGCAAGCTGTATGAGGCCGCCGGAGTCGTGCCCAATCGCCCCGTGGTGACCTACTGCAACACCGGCATGCAGGCCTCGCAGTCATACTTCACCCTGAAGTACCTGGGCTACGACGCACGCATGTACGATGGTTCCTACTCCGAATGGAGCAGCGCGAAGGGAACCGAGGTTCAAAAATAGCTCCTCCTCAACCTTTGCCGGTCGAGACCAGTCCTTGGGAAGCCGCGTATCTCCGGTTTGAAACGCCGGAGCAGGAAATCATCAAGTTTCAAAAGCGCCTTAAAAAGATGGGCGTGACGAGGTTGCCGCGAGATAGCCACTTGGTTGAAATCTTCTGCGGCCGCGGCGGAGGATTGCATGCGCTCCAGCAGTTCGGCTTTACTCATCTGGAGGGCGTGGACCTGTCCGAAAATCTTGTACGGCAATACCACGGCGACGCGCAGCTCTATGTTTCTGATTGCCGCCGCATGCCGTTCCGCAGCCAAAGCAAGGACGTCCTGATCGTTCAGGGCGGACTCCATCATCTCTTGGCCTTACCAGACGACCTCGAACGAACCGTCGCCGAAGCGAAGCGAGTTCTGAAGCCAGGTGGCCGCTTCGTGATCGTGGAGCCGTGGCGGACGCCCTTTCTTTCCTTCGTGCATGTGGTCTGCGCCAATCCGTTAGCAAGGCGTCTGTGGGATAAACTCGACGCCTTGCAGGTGATGACTGAACACGAGATCGTGACGTATGAACAGTGGCTATCCGCGCCTCAATTGGTCTTGGGCGTGATCACCAAACATTTTTCCCCGGTTTACCAAACCATCGGATGGGGCAAGTTAAACTTTGTCGGGACTCCCACCGCGCTATGACGCGGCTTCCCAGAATTTCTGTTCATCCGCCGAGGGCCCGTACATTCCGGGGATTTCCACTTCGTTAAGGCGCAGGAAGACGCCTAGCTGCGCGCGGTGATGGATCAGATGGTTCATGATGGTGCTGCGCATGACGACCGACCTAGGCATCGACATGACAGTCTTTCCAGCAAACTTGAAGGTCCAGATCTTCTGCCAGTCCTCGTCCGTGGCCGCCGCCATCTTCTGGCGAGCTTGTGCGACGCCCTGATCGAAGATGCTGAGCAGCTCAGCCCGCGACGTGGCCAATCGGGGTTTGAAATCCGGCGCCATATCGAAGACGTCGCTATCGAGAGTGAAAGCGGTCCACGACGGTAATTCCGCCACATGGGTGGAAAGCCGGCCGAGGGTCATCGATTTCGGGTGGGGCTGATAGTCGAACTTGCCATCGGGGACGCACTCCAATAACTTCCGCGTGTTCTTCATTTCTTCGTCGAACTCAGGTAATAGCGCTTCGCTGAACGGCATGTGTTTCTCCTCGTCTTCTGAGGAACCATTTCCGCAAGCGCTGATTTTCAAGCATTTGCGGCTCCAGGGGAAGCGCCGATTGGCACCAACTGGTAGCCGAGGCGGCGGGCCTGGCTGGTAAGTTTACGTTGCAG
>JBEKBK010000381.1:0-8496 GCA_050015435.1 Bryobacteraceae bacterium | reverse complement strand
AATGCGATCGCACGGCAGCCGCATGACTTAATCGTGTCGACAACTTCCTGGGCGGCCTCATCGCCGCGCACGTAGTTCACCGCCACGTCCGCGCCAGCCTGGCCGAGCGCGATGGCAACCGCTCTTCCAATTCCGGAGTTAGCGCCGGTAACCAGGGCCTTCTGGCCTGTCAGCAGCGCGGGCATGGGGCGAGCGGCGGGAAGCACCGGCTTCGGATAGTCTTCAGAATGGGCGGGCAAGTGTCGTCTCCTTATTTCAATCTCAAAGATATTTCAATGCACGCGGCGCGGCTGGATCAGCTTGGCAATCAGACCCGTCCATCCGGTCTGATGGTTGGCTCCCACTCCGCGTCCGCTGTCACCATGGAAGTACTCGAAAAACAGCAGGTAGTCGCGGAAATGCGGATCCTCTTGCATCTTCGGGTGGTGACCGAACAGCGGCCGGCGGCCTGAGGAATCCTTAAGAAAGAGCCGCCGCAGACGGTTGCCGATCTCGGTAGCCACTTGATCGATACTCATGAACCGTCCGGAACCGGTGGGGCATTCGATCCGGAAATCGTCTCCGTAGTAGTGGTGGAACTTCTGCAGGGATTCGATGATCAGGTAGTTCACCGGAAACCAGATGGGGCCACGCCAGTTCGAATTTCCGCCGAACATTCCGGAAGTCGATTCGCCCGGTTGATATTCCACGGTCATCGATTGATGGTCCCAATTGAACGTGTAGGGTTGGTCCCGGTGATATTGCGAAACGGCGCGCACGCCATAGTCGGAGAGAAATTCGGTTTCGCTCAGCATGCGCCGCAGCACTTTTTTCATGCGGCTTCCACGCATGAGCGATAAGAGATGGCGCTCCCCGGCGCGCGGTTCCTGCCAGCGGGAAACCAAGGATGCCAGATCCTGACGGTGATTCAGAACCCATACGAGTCTTTTCTTGAAATCCGGAACGCGTTCCAGTAAAGACGGCTCCAGGGTCTCCACCGCAAACAGCGGGATCAGCCCCACCATCGAACGTATCTTCAGAGGAATCATCTCGCCGTTGGGAAGATTCAGAACATCGTAATAGAACCCGTCCTGGTCATCCCACAATCCGTGGCCATCCTGACCGCCGATCTTGGTCATCGCTTGGGCGATGTGCAGGAAGTGCTCGAAAAACTTGGTAGCGATGTCCTCATAGACGTGATTGTGCTGCGCCAGCTCGAGCGCGATGCGCATGAGGTTCAGACTGTACATCGCCATCCAACTGGTGCCGTCGGACTGGTTGATGTAGCCGCCGGTGGGCAGGGGAGCACTGCGGTCAAAGACCCCGATGTTGTCGAGACCGAGGAACCCGCCCTGGAAAATGTTGCGGCCCGCGGCATCCTTGCGGTTCACCCACCAGGTGAAGTTCAGCATTAACTTGTGGAACACGCGCTCCAGAAATACCAGATCGCCGGCATAATCCGGCTGATGCCTGCGGACCCGCGTCCGGTCCATTTGGAACACGCGCCAGGTGGCCCACGCATGCACCGGCGGATTCACGTCGCCGAAAGCCCACTCGTACGCCGGCAATTGACCGTTGGGATGCATGTACCACTCGCGAGTCATCAGGACCAACTGATCCTTGGCGAAATCCGGATCAACCACTGCCAAGGGTAAAGTATGGAACGCCAAATCCCAGGCCGCGTACCAGGGATACTCCCATTTATCGGGCATAGAAATAACGTCGGCGTTGTTCAGGTGTGCCCATTCGTTGTTGCGCCCGAACGCGCGTTCCGGGGGCGGCGGCGGACCGGCCGGATCGCCCTTGATCCACTGCGGGATGTCGTAATAGAAAAACTGTTTGCTCCAGATCATGCCGGCCAACGCCTGACGCTGGACCATGCGCGAATCATCATCGGACACATCATGCTGCAGTTCGGCGTAGAACTCGTCTGCCTCCTGCCGTCGCGCGTGCATGAGATCGTCAAAATCGCTAAATGGATCGTTCGAGCCGCCCGCGGAAAGACGGACCCGCATCACGACCTCACCGCGCGCATCCGCCCTGGCGACCAAGTGCGCCGCTGCCTTGGTCCCCGTGTTGTTCGGATTCACCGCATCGCGGTCTCCGTGGATGACGAACTGATGAAACGCGTCCTTAAAGTAGCCCGGCTGGTGACAACCGTACACCCGCCCACAATTGGTCTCGTTGTCGCAAAACAGCAGCTTGGTCGCGGGATCGGTGTAAAACTCGTATTCGCCAATTTCGTGGTGCCTGGCGATGATGGTGCACTCATCATCCGTAGTCAGCGACGGCTTCATACCCTCGTATCCCCAGGACCACGTATTGCGGAAGAAGAGCTGCGGCAAAACGTGAATCTCCGCCGCTTCCGGACCGCGATTGCAGAGCGTGATCTGCATGAGAATGTCGCGGGGACCAGCTTTGCCGTATTCGATGAACACATCCCAGTAGCGATCGTCATCGAAGACGCCGGCGTCTAGAAGTTCGAACTCCGGGTCATGTCCGCCGCGCTTCCGATTTTCCTCCACAAGCCGCGCGTAGGGAAACTCTCGCTGCGGGTACTTGTACAGCATCTTCAAGTAGGAGTGCGTTGGCGTCGCGTCCAGATAGTAATAGAGTTCCTTTACGTCTTCGCCATGGTTGCCTTCACTATTCGTGAGGCCGAAGACGCGCTCCTTCAGGATCGAATCGCGTCCGTTCCACAACGCGAGAGAGAGGCACAAGCGCTGCAGCCGGTCGCTGATTCCAGCGAGTCCATCTTCTCCCCAGCGATACGCGCGGCTGCGTGCCTGGTCATGCGTCAGGTAATCCCACGCGGTGCCGGCGGGTGAATAATCCTCGCGGACTGTTCCCCACTGGCGTTCGCTCAAATAGGGGCCCCACAGTCTCCAGGGCGCCTTGCCCTCGCGAATTTCCTCGAGCCGCTTCTCTTCTACTGTCATGTAGGGTTATCGCTTGGCCATCTTAACCCAAACTCACCCAAACTTACAAAAATGTTTTCCGAGGCTTTCATTCCGTGTATACTTTTGAGTTCGGATTCCGCCCGGAGGCCCAGTCTTGATTTTCGACGACTTGAAAGCGATCCAGCGCCAGTATGGGTATCTCCCAGCGGACCGCCTGAAGGCTCTCTCGAAGCAAAACGGCATCCCGCTCTACCAGATCAATAGCGTTGCCGACTTTTACCCGCATTTCTATTTAACGCCGCAGCCGAAAGTGGCAGTGCGAGTCTGTACGGATATGTCCTGCCATCTCCGCGGCGCAGACGCACTCCTCGGTGATCTCAAGCGTCGCATTCAGCTCAACGGCTCAACCGACGTGGGCGTGAAGGAATGTTCCTGCCTGGGACAATGCGATGGCGCGCCGGCCATCCTGGTAAACGATCATCCCTATCGCAACGTCACGGCGGCTCAGGCCGAAGCGCTTTTGTTGATCGCGCTGACGGATGGGGAATTGCCACATTTGGAGGAGGCGCACTCGCCGCCGCAACTCGCCTCGGAACCTTACAACGGAACCGAGAAGTATGGCGCTCTCCGGCAGGTGGTTTCCACTCGTGATTGGGATGGCGTCATTGCCACGCTCAAGGCGTCCGGCCTGCCCGGGATGGGTGGCGCAGGCTTTCCCACCGGCGTGAAGTGGGAGGCAGTGCGAAAGGCGCCCGCGGATGAGAAGTACGTCGTCTGCAACGCCGATGAGAGCGAGCCCGGCACCATCAAGGACCGTTTCATCATCGAGCACATGCCGCACCTGGTGGTGGAAGGCATGATCATCGCGGGCCTGGTGACGGGCGCGCGGAACGGAATCTTCTACATCCGTCACGAGTATGAGCGCCAGGAACACATCGTGCATGAGGAGATCGAACGGTGCAAAGCGGAAGGGCTGTTGGGACGCGGCATTCTCGGCACCGACTTGGAGTTCAATCTCGAAATCTTCGTGAGTCCGGGCGGCTACATCTGCGGAGAAGAAACCGCACTGATCGAGGCAATCGAGGGAAAGCGTTCGGAGCCCCGAAACAAACCTCCGTTCCCTGTAATTGAAGGAGTCTGGCGCAAGCCGACCGCGCTGAACAATGTCGAGACGTTTTCGAACGTCCCGCAGATACTCTACCGTGGAGTGGACTGGTATAAATCGCAAGGCGAGAACGGCGCGGCCGGACAAAAGATCGTCGGAGTGAGCGGGGATGTGCGCCAGCCCGGAATTTTTGAAATCCCCATGGGGATGATCGCTTCGGAAGTCATCCTGGGGCTTGCGGGCGGGGCTCCCGACGGCAAACAAGTGAAAGCTTACGCGCCATCGGGTCCATCTTCAGGCTATCTTCCGGCATCGATGCTGAATGTTCGGCTGGATTTCAAATCGATGGCCGCGGTGGGTTCCATGCTGGGTTCCGGCGCGATCGTGGTGTGCGCGGAGGGCCGCTGCATGCTTGACCAGGCATTGAATGCCGTGAAGTTTTTTCGCAATGAGTCTTGCGGAAAGTGCGTACCGTGCCGGATAGGTTCCCAAAAGATGGTGGATGTCCTGACCGGATGGACGCAAGGCAAAGGAACTCCCCTGGACTTTCAATTAATAGATGAGCTGACGGAAGCGCTGAAGCTGACCTCGATTTGCGGTTTGGGACAGTTTGCCCATTCACCCATTTCCTCCGTTTTGAAACATTTTCGCCCGGAGATCGAGGCGCACGTTTACCAGAAACGGTGCCCGGAAGGCGTGTGTCCCATGCAGGAGAGCAGGGTTTAAGTACGATGAGCACCGGACAGATCGAACTGACGATCGACGGGTTGAAGGTTGCGGTAGCTCCTGGCACCACCATCTTCGATGCCGCACGTATGAACGGCTTTCCGATTCCGACGCTGTGCCATCAACAGAACGAAACGCCGGTGGGGGTGTGCCGGGTATGTGTGGTCGATGTGGGCGGCAGGGTGCTCGCCGCCTCCTGCGTTCGTCCGGCCGAAAACGGCATGGTGGTGCAGACGCAATCCGAGAAAGTAGCGCAATCGCGCCGCACCTTGGTCGAACTATTAATGGCGGACCATCCGAGCCCATGTGCGCGCCAGCGCAATTCGGGGGATTGCGAGCTCGAAACACTCGCGAAGCTGGAAGGTCTAGGCCCACCGCGTTTTGCTAAACGGCTCTCGCCGCGCGGCCAGGATTCATCCTCGCTGGCGATCGCAGTAGATCACGAAGCGTGCATTCTGTGCGATCGCTGCATCCGCGGATGTGTGGAGATTCGCCACAATGATGTTCTGGCACGCCGCGGCAAGGGATTTCAGGCCGGCATCGCCTTCGACCTGAACGCGCCGATGGGCAATTCGTCTTGCGTCTCTTGTGGCGAATGCATGGTCTCCTGTCCCACAGGAGCCTTGACCAATAAAGGCGTCGTGAAAACTGCGCTGCCGCACGGCGAACCGGTGGAAATCGACTATCTCAAGCAGCTTCCGTTCTTCCAGAAAGTATCGGGGACATTTCTCGAACTGAACAAGAACGCGGTGGTGCTGCGGCGCTATAAAGCGGGTGAGATCATTTGCCGCGAGGGGGAATACGGATCGACGGCGTTTTTCATTCTTCAAGGCACCGCCAGCGTTTATCTGTCGAGTCCCATGGCGCACTTGAAGACGGAAGGCGGCGCTTCAGGATTCTTCAGCCGTTTGACCAGCCGGCTTACCCGCCGCCCCCAGACCAGCGCAGGCAGAGACGGCGACCGAACGATTCCCATCGACGCCCCTGTGGATCTGCGCATGTCGAATCCCGTGAGCGAGCTTCACGCTGGGGATCTATTCGGCGAGATGACGTGCATGAGCCGCTATCCCAGATCCGCAACCGTGCAAGCGACCACTAACTGCGTGATGCTGGAGATGCTCAAGAACGTGCTCGAGATTGTCCAGCGCAACAAGACGCTGCGGGCATCCATCGAAGCCAATTACCGGCGCAGAGCTCTCGAAGACCACTTGCGGACGGTCCCGATATTCTCCAATCTCAGCGAGGATTTCATCGAAGAACTGCGCGACAAAGTGGAGTTAGTTCGCTACACGAAGGGCGAGGTCATTGTCCGGCAGAACGAGCTGGCGGACAGTTTCTACCTGGTTCGAATCGGATTCGTCAAGATCACGGAAGAGCACCCCGGCGGCGATCTCGTGTTGGCGTATTCCGGGCGCGGCGGTTACTTCGGGGAGATGGGGTTGTTAGGCGAAGGGCGGCGCACGGCGACCGTCACGGCGCTGGATCATGTGGAAGTGGTCCGCATTGCGGCGGAACAGTTTCAGCATATGATCGAGCGCTTCCCGGATATCCGCGCGAACCTGGAGTGGGTGGCGCAGGAACGCCGGGAACAGAACCGCAGCAAGTCGACCAGTGCCGCAAGCGTCCCGCTTGAAAATTTCCTGGAACGGGGATTGATGGAAGCGCAGAGTCTTCTGGTCCTCGATCTCGAGAAATGCACCCGCTGTGATAACTGTGTCCGCGCGTGCGCGGACGCCCATGACGGCGTCACCCGGTTGATCCGCGAAGGGCTTCGCTTTGATAAATACCTGGTCGCAACGTCCTGCCGCCAGTGCCGGGATCCTTTATGCATGGTGGGTTGTCCGGTCGGTTCCATACGGCGGCAAAATTCCCTGGAGATCGTCATTGAAGACTGGTGCATCGGTTGCGGCTTGTGCGCCAAGAACTGCCCGTATGGCAACATTACTTTGCATCCGATCGAAGTCATGGAGGATGATCCGGCAGCCCCTGGACGGAAGGTTGCCGTTACGAAGCACAAAGCCACTTCGTGCGATCTGTGCCGCGATCATGCCGAGCCGAGTTGCGTCTACGCCTGTCCTCATGATGCGGCGCATCGCGTGGACCCGTCCGTGCTGATCAGCCTGATGTCGCCGGAAGCCGATGCGAATTGATCAAACCCATCGGGGCTGGTTCATCGCCACCGTGATCCTGTTCGGAATCGCGACACTGGCTTATATTGCGTATGCGATCAGCTCGCCGAAGGGTCCCACCGGCGGCAGCGCGGTGGGGTTGGCTTACGGAATCGCCGGCTATGCAATGATGCTGTTCGCGGGCCTGCTGGGAGCGCGAAAAAAAGTTCCGGTCTGGCGAATCGGCCGCGCTCAAACCTGGATGCGGGGACATTTGTGGCTGGGACTGCTGAGCTTTCCGTTCATTCTGTATCATTCCGGCTTCGCCTGGCGGGGGCAGCTCACGGCCGTGCTGATGATCCTGTTCTTCGTCGTGGTAGTAAGCGGAATCATCGGAGCGGCGATTCAACACTATGTGCCGCGCGTCATTTTGACAGACATTCCGCTGGAAACGATCTACGAGGAAATCCCCCACGTGAGGGAGCAACTGCGGGCGGAGGCGGACCAACTGGTGAGCTCGATTTGCGGCAGTTTGCCAGGCCAGGAGCAAGCCGGCGCAGTTGAGAGTGAAGAGTCCGCCGCCATGAACACAACCACCATCGTCGAGGTGGAGACCGAACAACGAGCCCATCTGCGGCGGGTTTATCTCGACCGTATCCGGCCGTTCTTGATACTTCCGGAAGGTAACATGAATGAGTTCGGCAACCCGAACCGGGCGGCGGCGGTATTCGAGTCGCTTCATCGTCTTCTGCCGGCGGAGGTGCATCCGGTGATCGAGGATCTGGAAAGCATCTGTGAAGAGGAGCGGCAACTGATCCGTCAGCAGCGGCTTTATCGATTCCTCCACACCTGGCTGCTGGTGCATGTGCCGCTTTCCATCGCGCTACTGGTGCTGGCCGGAATCCACGCGATTGTGGCGTTGCAATACTGACAGGCCCAAGAACATGGCTGGACGAACCCGCACCACGAAAAAGCTCGCGCAACGGATCAATCAGAACTATTTCAAGAACCGTTTCCCGCTCACGCAGTGGCGATTTCGTCTTTCGCTTGGCTTAACAGCGATCGGCCTGCTCTGGCTGGCCTGGCACGCATTCGCCCGCAGTCCGAAGGTCTATAGCAGCGGCGCCATCGCATCGTCCCACGCAGTTTTCGGCGACAACTGCGGCGCTTGTCACGTCAATCGCGGCGCGCTGACGAAAGCGGTGACCGACCAGGCTTGCGAGTCCTGTCACGACGGGCCAATCCACCAGGCGCAGCAAACCGCGATGCCCGCCTGCTCGGAATGCCACGTAGAGCATCAGGGCCGTTTGTCTCTGGCGCGAACGAGTGACCAAGCTTGCACGCGGTGCCACTCGAACCTGACCACGAAGAACGGAGTGTTGACGGTTGCCGCGCATGTCCGCAGTTTCAATTCCGATCATCCGGAGTTCGCGCCACTCCGCGCCGGGCAAACCGATCCGGGAACGGTCAAGTTCAATCATCAGGTGCACCTGAAGAAGCAGCTTCGCGGACCGAACGGGAATGTGGATCTGCGCTGCAGCGATTGCCATCGTTCAGGACTGGCGAGTGCGACGCCCCAACCCCATACCCGGCTCTCGAACAGCGCCTACATGGAACCGGTCAATTATGAAAAGGACTGCTCGTCTTGCCATCCGCTGCAATTTGACCGGCGGATCGA
>JBEKBK010000380.1:0-8498 GCA_050015435.1 Bryobacteraceae bacterium | reverse complement strand
ACGACATGGTCTTGAAATTCACCCAGGACGGAAAGTTTCTCATGCAGATTGGCAAGCCCGGCCAAACCAAAGGCAGCAACGATGTGGCCAACCTCCGGCTGCCGGCAAAGATATTTGTCGATAAAGAAGCCAACGAAGTGTACGTCGCCGATGGATACGGCAATCACCGTGTGATCGTATTTGACGCCGATACGGGAGCGTACAAACGGCATTGGGGCGCCTATGGTCACAAGCCGGACGACGCTAATCTCGGCCGGTACGATCCCTCCGCGCCGCCGCCCCAGCAGTTCCGCAACCCGGTGCACTGTGCCGACTTGTCGGTGGACCGGCTATTGTATGTCTGCGATCGCGTGAACGACCGGCTTCAGGTGTTCAAACCAGACGGGACATATATCAAGGAAATGTTCTATGAGAAGCAAACGCTCGGCTCCGGTTCGGCGTGGGATATCGCCTTTTCGAAGGACCCGCAGCAGAAATTCATTTATTTAACGGATGGCGAGAATGACAGAGTCCACATCATTCAGCGCGACACACTCGAAATGTTGACTACCTTCGGTGAAGGCGGCCGCCAGCCGGGTGAATTCTACGGGGTCCACAGCATCGCCACGGACTCGAAAGGCAACATCTTCACCACCGAGACTTATCGGGGCCAGCGCGTGCAGAAGTTTCTTTACAAGGGACTGGCTCCGGTCACTAGGAAGGACCAGGGCGTCGTGTGGCCTAAATCAAAGTAATGAGGGGGCCGCAGATGAACGCCGATAAACGCGGATTGAAAAAAGCCTTATCGGCGTTTATCCGCGTTAATCTGCGGCTCAACGGTTTTTAAAAAGTCGCCAGCGCGTTATCTCCGATTGCGCCACCAAGTCGCACCGAACGTCGACAAAACAATCACTGTTCCGCCGGCCAAAGCAAGGCCGCTCGGCCGTTCGCCGTGGACCAGCCAGGACCATATGGGATTGAAAACCGGTTCGATCATCAGGAGAATCGAAGCTTCCAGACCCGGCACCCGGCGCAGGCCGCGGGTCATCGCCACGTAGGCGAGCCCGACTTGAAAGATGCCCAAATACAGCACTACCAGCACATCTGCAGTCGAGGCGTGAACCACTGGAACCGCGGCCGGTAGACAGGCCACAAACGCCACCAGATTCCCCACGATCACCGGCACGATCGCCACATCACTCGTAAGAGCCTCTTTGCCGATCCGGCGCAGTCCGGTGATGGTCAGTGCCCATGCCGCACCGGCGAATGCAGCGAACATGTTGCCCCGCATCGGGTCCGGCGCCGTCGCCACCGCGTGTTCGGAGCCGAGCAGCAACAGGATAACGCCGCAAGCCACGGCCGAGATCCCGAATACGTGAATCCGCTGGACGGGCTCGTGCAGGACGATCGGCCCCAGTAGTAACAGGTACACCGGCGCGGTCGACTGGAGAAAGATAGCGTTCGCGGACGTCGTCAACTTGTTGGCGGCGACGAATAGAACCAGAGTCGCCGCGTACGCCACGCCGGTGAGCAGGACGCGCCACGTCCAGCCGCGCCGCGCGCCGGGAAAACACAGCAGGAGAACCACGGCGGCGATGCCTGAGCGAAATCCCGCTATCTGCCAGCTCGTCAGCGACGATGCCTTGATGGCTGCGCCGCCGGTGGAGAATAGAAGTGCAGCCGCGATGACAAGCAATCGGTCGAATATCATGAGCAACGGATTGGCGAATCGATCAATCTCTAAGGTATGCGAAAGGCGGAATGACAATGGAACCTGAGCTAGACAAACCGATCGATTCGGTGGACGAGGCCTCGGAAGAGTCTTTTCCCGCGAGTGATTCTCCTGCCTGGGCATTGGGTGGTGATGTTGTGGAACATAGCGAAGCGGAACGCTGCTTCAAAGTTTCCGTGGATGGCAGGACTGCGTACCTCACCTATCGCTTGCGGCCGAAGGCGATCGTATTTATTCATGTTGAAGTCCCTGCCGAGCTGGCGGGGCGCGGCATCGGAAGTAAGCTTGCGCGGACGGGACTGGAGTTCGCCCGGCGCATGGGTCTGGAAGTCGTCCCGATGTGCCCGTTTGTCGCAAAATACATTTCGGGACACCGTGAATATATGGACTTGGTCCCCGCGGAGCATCGCGCGCGCGTTGAATCCAGCTAGCCCGCAAAGGGCGCGGCGGCGCCCTCATTTTGCAAGCAAGTAACGCTGCCGCCGCGCTCCGTTTTGCGGGCTGTTACTTAGAAGTCGGTGAACAGCGCGTGATAAATCAGGTGCGTAGCGGAGTCGATCGATTGATCGAGCTCTGCTTTGGAGAGCCGTAGCGCTTGCCCGAGCAAACTCCAGAAAAAAATGTCCATTGCGCGAGCAAGCGATGGGATGTCCACTCCCGGCCGCGCGCCCGGCAATTTTTGCAGAAGCTGGAAGACGGTCATAACGCGAGTCATGGTCCACGCGTGAATTTTTGTTTGCTTCCGCGCGAGATCCGCGTCGGAAAGCACCGCTTCTTGCCAGGCGCGATAAGCGCCCAGATACCGGAGGTCATGTGCGAATGCGCGGGATAACAGCGCCCGCACCCCAGCCCGAACGTCTGTCATCCCCTGCGGACGAAAGTCAAGGGCACTCAGTTTTTCCAGCAACTCGTCCATCAGGACCAGAAGAAGCTGACGCTTCGATCTGAAGTGCTGGTAGAATCCTCCGACGGCGAGATGCGCGCGCTGGGTGATGTCCTCAATTGAAGTGCTCTCGTAGCCATTTTCTCCAAACAGAGCCAGTCCGGCTTGCTTCAGCCTTTCCCGCTTCTCCAAGCTTCGCTTTTGACGCGGTTCCAGTGGAAGGTCTTCACCCATCAACAGGTTCGGCCGCGCCTTTGCTAGTTCGGGCGTATGAGCGCTCCCGTTAAGGCGCCGGCGCAGCAGAACAACATCCACCCTCCGAAGACTCCGGCTACTTCGGGAGCGATATTCGGAAACACCACCGGGAAGAAGGCGCTCGAAAGCGGATCCAGCAGGAGCGTGGGAAGCGCAATGGAAACAGCGCCCATCAGCCACTCTTGCTCAGGCAGTCGACAGCGGCGGCACAGGCTGCGCACTATCCAGGCCATCAAGGGAAAGCTGATTGCGAACTTAATCAGGATTCCCACCGAGTTGCCGGGACGCATCACATATTGGCCTGCCAAGCGCAGGGCGATTGTTGCGACCAACCAAATCACGAGACCTACAAGGAAGAGCCGGCCATGAATCTTGAACATGAATTCATATTCTCATTCAGGGAACGGGCTGCGCAAGCGCCCGGTATTTTCGTAGCAGCTCGTAGATCACAATTCCGCCTGCGGTCGCGACATTGAGCGAGTGTTTCAAACCCAGCATCGGGATGCGGATGTGAGTATCCGCCAGGTTTTCAAGCTCCGGCCGCAGACCGTCGACTTCATGGCCGAACAACAGGCAGACCGGGAATCGCGGCCTCCAGTCGAACAGATCGACCGCGCGCAAAGAAGTCTCGACCGCCGCAATTTCGTGTCCGCCGGCGCGCAAATCCGCGACGAGTTGAACCGCGTCCCACGTATGCTCCCAGCGGACCGTTTCTTCCGCTCCCAGCGCGGTCTTGGTGATCGCTTTATTGGGAGGCCGTCCCGTGATCCCGCATAGGTACAGGGCCTCGATCGCCGCAGCGTCTGCCGTTCGGAAAAATGCACCGACGTTGTACAGGCTGCGGACATTGTCCAGCACCACGGAGACGGGCAGCGTGACGATGTTCTCATAGGTTGCTGCCTGCGCGGTGGCGCGGTAGGGAAGACGTTCCAAACAGGTTAGTGTATGACATCATGATCAGAAGCATGCAGATCGATCCCAAACGCACAGTTCGAGAGTTGAAGGAATTGCGGGAGCTCACCGCGGACGAAAACGGCGCGCAACGAGTCGCCTGGACGGATATTTGGCTGAAGGCGCGCGCCTGGTTCGAATCGAAACTCGACGGACTGCCGGTGGAGCAGCATTTCGATGCCGCAGGCAATCGATGGGTGACCCTACCGGGGGCTTCGGAGAAAGCGCTGCTCATTGGCGGTCATCTCGATTCCGTACCGAACGGAGGCTGGCTGGATGGCAGCCTCGACGTGATGGCCGGACTGGAGGTGTTGCGCCGCTTCGCGGCGGAGTTCAACGGCCGCCCGCCGGTGACCGTTCGCCTGGTGGATTGGGCGGATGAGGAGGGCGCGCGTTTCGGCCGCAGCCTGCTCGGATCTTCGGCGTTTGCGGGAACTCACTCCATTGACGCGGATCGCGGGAAGACCGATAAGGACGGCATCCGGCTCGAAGACGCGTTGCGGCGCTGCGGCGTCGAAATCGACCGATTTCCAGAGGTGCGCCAGGAACAGAAGAACGCGGCCGCATACATCGAGCTGCACATCGAGCAGGGACCGGTCCTCGAAAACATGGGCCTTCCGCTTGGCGCAGTCCTAGGAACCAAAGGCGTGGAGCGTCACGCGGTCACCTTTCATGGACAAGAGGCGCATTCCGGGTCCACGCCGATGAATGCCCGGCGGGATGCGCTCGCTGCGGCGGCGAAACTGGCGCTCGAAATTCGATCAATCGCGGGCAAGCATCCGGATGCGGTCTGTACCATTGGCAGCGTGAAGACGTTTCCCGGAATCGTGACCGCGGTAGTCGGCCGGTGCGAAGCGATGCTCGACCAGCGCGATCTGGACGCCGCCGTGTTGGCCGGAATGTATCGCGAGGCGCGCGAAGCGAGCGAACGTTTTGCACGCGAAGAGAAGTGTACGGTGGATTGGGCGCGGATCTGGAATATCGAACCTGTCCCTTTTCACCCCGATCTAATCGCACGCTGTGAAGAAGCCATTCGGGAGACAGCGGGTGTGGTCCATCGGCTCCCGTCCGGCCCGTTGCACGATGCCGCCGAAGTTTCCCGGGCCGGTATTCCCGCCGTGATGATGTTCGTGCAATCACTTCAAGGAATCAGCCACAATAAGATCGAAGACACGAAAGAGGAGCACCTCGAACTGGCCGTGCTGGCGCTCGATCGGCTGGCGGCTAAAACAGCATACTGGATTCTGCGATAAACTCTCAACCGCTTCCTTACGGTCGCGGCTCTGCAACCGATACCGAGCCGCGACCGTAAGGAAGCGGTTGTTGAGCTCTTCTACAAAACCGACAGAAAGTTCACCAGATCCTGCTTCTCTTGTTCCGTGTACCCGATGCCAAAGTTCACATTGTAGAACTCGACCAAGAAGCGCATATCCGGCGCGGAGCCGTTCGAAAAATACGGAGCCCGAGCAGCGAGTCCCCGGAACTGCTGGATCACGATGGAACCCACATCCGCGCACTTCCCTGTGATAAGCGCCCGACCCGGATCCTGCGTATAGATGACCCGTCCCAAGACTGGATGCGGCGCCGCGGTTGCATCACAAGTCACCTTGAACAACGGGAGTTCCTTCGACTCCTTCGCCTCCGGTAAATTCGTGGTCCCTATGTCAAACGAGCGGGCCGCTCCAGGACTATGACAAGTAGCGCAAGTGACCGCCCCTTCCCTGCCCCGAACCTTGAACTGACGGGAGAAAAAGACCTCGCTTCCCCGCGATACCGAGGCGCGGAATTCGCGCTGCAGGCCGAGATCGCCCTGGTCCCCGGTCTTCTTCCAGACCTCAAACGTGGGCGGCGCCTGACTGCTGCCCAAGCTCGCAGCCTTGCCTGTGGCGAGATTCTGCGGACCCAATACTGCGGGACCATCGCTCTCATTTAGCAATCCGCCGCGCCTGTCGGAACTCTGCGCGGTGAAGATCTGGGTCTCGAACTCGACGATCCGCAGAAGCTGCTCGGTGGTCGGAGGAGCCGCTGCTTGCTCATGGATCAGCGCCGCGTTCGTCGCCTGGCTGGTCAAAGAGGGCTCCCGCGCATCCGCCATGAAATTCAACCCGTCCAGTTCCCCGATCACGTACTTCATGTTGGCGGCAATCCGCGGGCGGCGGTAAACGCTCACTGCCGGATTGGTGCTGTTGAGACCATAAAGCGGGCTGGTGTTGCATCCGGTGGGATCGCGGACCACTTCGATGTGGAACTCCGCTTTCGACGGCACCGGAATCGCGATGCGGAACAGACCATATTGGAGAAGCAAGCTGTGCGATTCGGGTGCGCTTTGCGGCAGATTCGGGCAATTGGAACCGTCGACGGCCGCGAAGATCGGGTCCTTGCCTTCGGTTTCCTTCCATCGCCCGCGAACGGCTTCCGCGGAAACGCTCATCGCGTTAGAGGGCTGATGGCAAGTCACGCAGGCGCGTCCATTCGTGCCAAGCGATGTGAAGAAGGGATGGCCGTCGGTCCTGATCGCGCTGGTCGTGTTGACAATACTGACTTCTCCCGCCGGATTATCGTAGCTTTCTTCCCAGGGCAGAATTCCACCTTGTCCCGCATCCCACCAGATATGATCTGGTCCGTACGAATGCACGCTTTGCGCGCTCAACAACGCCACGGAAGCCAGAATCAGTGCGAGGCTCTTCATTCCTTAAAGATAACAATTTCCCCACGTGGCCGAAAACCACCGCCAGCGGTGAGCGGCGGCCACCTGCGAAAAGCGCTCGCCTGATTTTTCAAGGGCTTAAGATTGGCGAGCAGATTGCCTTCTTAGGTTGCGTAGTTAGAAAGAAGGAGGAAAAGAAAATGAAGACCAAATTGCTTGCAGGCTTACTGGTGGCGGGAAGTTCACTCTTCGCGGCGCCTCGGATTGGCTTTGGAATTGGCATCGGAGTTCCCATTGCTCCAGTGGTTGTGGCCCCGGCGTATGTTGCGCCCGCTTACGTTCCGCCCGCTCCTGGTCCGGACTACGCTTGGGTCGCCGGCTACTACGTTGGCCCGGTGTGGCATCCCGGATATTGGAGACGGCCGTTAGTGGTGGGTCCTCGCGTGGGATTCTACGGTGGCTTCCGCGGACGCCGCTTCTAGCTATGCCGGCACACAAAAACGGAGAATGGGTCGCAATCGTTCACGGCTGCGACCCATTCTCCGTTTAAGCCTTTGTCCTAGCGATTACCAGTCGGCGCGAATGCCGATCTGAAGCAGGCGCCCTTCAAGCACCGACGCCGTGGGAGCATACGTCGGCTGGCTGGTGATGACGCCGAGCGCGTTGGTTCCCGCCGTTGTATTGGTCGTCGTGTAATTGCGAGTGTTGAATATGTTGAGCCCTTCGGCGATGAACTTCACATTGAGGCGCTCACGGATTGTAAACAGCGTGCGCGTAAGGCGCGAGTCGATCTGGTAAACGTTCGGCGTGCTCACCGTGTCGCGTCCGATGCCGAGCGGACGTTCTGACGTTCCGATCGGATCGTTATTCAATAGCGTGCTGGTGGTGATGCTCTCCTCATCGCCGTTCTGCAGAGTCGCCAGCAGTGTCAACTGGTTCCCATTGGCCAGCCGGTTCAGAAAACGATTGTCCAGCTTGTAGGTCGGCATGAACACCGCGCTCATGGTGAAGGCATTCGGCCGGTTGATAATCGAGTTGCCGTAATCACGATTGCGATTGGAGGGATCCTCGATCGGTATGCTCTGATCGTAGCCCCACAGCTCGGGAGCATCGCTGAGCGAGTGCGAGTAGGTGTAGGACGCGTTCACCGAGAAGCCCGTCGAGAAACGATGATTCAGGTTCACGATCAGCGCGTTGTAATTCGCGTTGGCTCCGCTGTCCATGAGCCGGATGCCATTGAACTGCGGAAACAGGCGCGTGCTGGCATTGACCGACCCCGAATACACCGGACGGCCATCGGCCAAAAAGCTGGTCGGGTTGATCAGGTTGACGTCGCGCATGTACGTAAGTTGACGCGCCTCGGTATTTACATAGCCCACGGTTAGGGCGTCATTCTTGCTCAATTCGCGCGTGATTTGGATACTGGAATTGATCGTGTAAGGCGTTTTATAGTTCGGCGTTAGCGCATAGATAGTTGGAGTTCCGAGGCTCGCGCCCGTGGTGGGGTTGCTCGGGAACAACGGTGCGCCGGTTGTGGTGGGAGTGAAGGTTCCCTGGAAGGCCGTGGCCAGTCCGCCGTTGGCGTAGGTCTCATACCAAAGGTTGGTCGAGGGGACGTCGTAGAACTTACCCGAACTGACGCGAAGCACTGTCTTCGGCGTGATCGAGTATGCCAGGCCGAGACGCGGAGCAAAGTCCGCTCCGGGGTTGTTGAAGCTCCGGTTGTAGATGAACGGCGCGTTCGCCAGCGCGGCGGGCGATGCATAATAGTCGTAACGGACGCCGTAAATCAACAACAGGTTTGGCCGAAGCTGCCAGCTATCCTGCACGAAGAAGTCGTAGAAATTCGACTTGTACGCCGCGCCGGGATTGCCCTGCGTGGTCGAGAAGCTCGAATAGCACAGCCCCGGGTTGGTGATGCCGGATACGGTGCAGCCCGTGGTATCGTTCTTCGCCGCCAGATAGCTGGCGACGTTCGGGAACGTGTACTGGTTGTAAACGGCATTGGTCTGGTTGTCGTTGTTCTGCTGCCAGGAGAATCCCGTTTTGAA
>JBEKBK010000379.1:0-8513 GCA_050015435.1 Bryobacteraceae bacterium | reverse complement strand
GGTCCCAGGGGCTAACTGACCCCCGTCAGCACCCTTGGGCGTTGGACACAGCACCGCAGTCACTCGCTCATCCCTCGCTTTAATCGACGTCCGCTGTTTGTCTACCGGCTCAGCTCCACGATTTCCTGGCGGACTCCTGCGGCCTGTGGCGAATCGGGATGTTGTTCGAGAAAGCCGTGCAGTGCGCGGAGCGCTGAGGACCGGTCGCCACGTCGGATATAAATCTCGGCCAGTGCCAACTGAGGATGCGAGAAGTGCGCAGGGTCGAGCCGGACCGCGATCTCCAGGTACTTCTCGGCCAGACCCAGATCGTTCCGCTTGAAATACGAGAGCCCGAGCTGCGAGTTGGCGAGCGCATCGTTCGGCCTTCGCGCGACGGCGCGCTGGTTGTATCCGATCGCTTCCTGCGGCCGCCCGAGATTCAGCAACACGCCGCCCAGATTGACGAGCGGCTCGAAGGCTTCGGGATCGGCATCGAGCGCTGTACGGAAGTTCGCTTCCGCATCGCTGTACCGCTGCGTTTGATACGCAATGGTCCCCAGTTGATTCCATGCGGCTGCGAATCGCGGCGCAATCTCAACCGCGCGCCGCAGGTGGGCGGACGCGCACGTGGATTCGCTGCGCGAGAGGCAGCGCTGGGCTTCCTTATATTCCCTCATGGCACGATCCGGGATGGACAGAACAGTCGCCGAGACCGTTGCGCCGTTGGCGCGGACGCCGTCAGATTCGAGGCGGCTGTCATCGATTCTGAGCACGATGTCGAGCCGCCCTTTCGAATCCACCGTTCCGGGGCTCAGTTCGATGGTTTGCCGCGCCTCGCCGCGCGCCGCAGTCGAGAGGGCCACCGTATACGTCCCCGCCGAGAGTTTGCGGAACCGGAAGCGACCGTCCTCGCCGCTCACGGTTGAGCTTTCGAACGGGGCCGTCGCACCGTGCAGTAAAACCGAAACCGCGGCCGGTGGTTCGATGCGACCCGTCAGTTCGTATCCCGAACAACGAAGCGCCAGGACCGCGACCAGCCATGCGTGCCGCATCTCCCCGATTATATTTCCATCGTGCGTCGAGCGGATCATGCCCCAAGCCATAGTGCTGGCAGAATTAAACTTGACCGGTCCCGCCCTGCCCGCTTCAGCCGTGTGCCTGCTTTCGGTAATACTCAAACAGGCCAGAGTGTGGAAAACATACCTCAGCGAACGCTAACATTACCGCCTCGGCGCGGTCCGGAGACCTTACGCCGCGTCCGCGCGCATCCTCCTTGGACTCGATGACGACTTGCCCTCGAGAGTTGTGGCTGTACCGAATGCCGGCGAGTTGTGCAATCGTTCTGTCGTCCGTGAGACCGGCGAGATCTCCAGATTGCACTCGCATCCGAAAGCCCCAGTAAAGCTCAGCTTTCAAGTTGGAATACTTCTCAGAGTCTCTGGCCGCCTCGCCCACGTTGATCTCGGTGACAGGTAGACCCTCGTCCTTCAAGTGCTTTGCCATGTAGTAACCGATGCCGACGCTGTCGACGTTGACTTGCTTCAGTTGAGCTTTGTAGGGCACAAGTGCAGAAATCAAGTCACCCCGCGGGTCTTGATTCGTCCACGCCTCCAGAAAAATAATCCTGGGACCGCATCGAACACACAGAACCGTCTCGTCCTCGCCGGGCCCCGCAACATCGATGCCAGCGGAGAGTTCTCCCTCACCGTCGGTTCGTAACTTCGCTTGCTCCAGCCAGGTCAGCGAAAGCAGCGCGTCCTCCGATTGCTTCGGGAAATTGCCAAGAACACGCGCCTCCCACAGCGGATGGCCGGGACCCCATTCGAAGAACTTGTCCTTGACCCAACGCCGGCCCGTCAGATACGGTAGCGGATTACGATCTAATTCCTTCTCATCGAGCTCCAACAAACGCTCCAGCGTGATTCCTTTCAGGTTGGGAGTATCGAACGCGGAAATCGTGATCAGGTTCCAACCCTCGCGGTTCGTGGTGAAAGCGTCGTAGAAGGGCCCGCTGGCAATGGTGGGATTGCCCAGCGCCAGCACCCGCACATCGCCTCCTGCCCGGATGCCTTCGATCGCTTCGTAGATTTCCGGCCGTATGCCGGGTGCCTCGTCGAGCACGATCAGCACCGACCCGTGAAACCCTTGGAAGCGAACCCCCTCGTTGGTGGAAAGACCGATGGCATAGCGTCCAGGGCCGAGATGAAGCGACGTGGCGGTGGGCTTGGGGTAGCGGATGTTCGCACGGGAGACCGCACCACGGATCTCACCCCACAGCACCTTCTCCACTTGTGTCCAGGTGGGCGATGTAGTCACCGCGATGGCCTGCGGCCGGCTGGTAATCCACCACAAGACCACCTCCGACGCCGAAAAACTTTTGGAACTGGCATGGCAGGCTTTAACCGCCGTGCGCGGGTGTGCCGCGACCGATGCGAGGATCTCGCGCTGTTTCAACCATACGTCATGACCGAGCATGACCTGAGCGAACAGCACGGGGTCCTCAGTGATCCGAAGGACTCTTTGTTCTTGTTCGGGCGTTATTGAGGATCGCATCGAGCCCCTGCAAAGAGAACTGGACTGGTGCGCCGTCCGGGCCGGTGTGTTCGTTGGCGAAATAGTCCTTGTACCCGAGCAGATTCTTGGCAAGGAAGATATTGGCGGCCGCATTCCCCTTAGCCGCCAGACCCCACAGGCTCCGGCGTAGCGACAATCGGCCCTTGGCTTTGCCGCGCTCCATGGCTTCGGCAAACGCAGGTTTCTTCTTTCTCCGCTCGACGGTACGCAAGCTCACCCCGAGAAAGGAAGCTATTTCCTCATCTGTGCATTGAAGGGTGCACAGCTTTTCGAGTTCCGCCAGGTTAATCGTCACGGCTTTGCGGCCGGCTCCAGGTCGTGTTCCGCCGGGCATCAGAAGGTCTCCCTTCCGTGTGCAGATTCCGCTTGGCTTTTCAGGCAAACAGAGTGATGAATGGTGTCGCTATGACAACCTTCACTCTCAACACCGAAAACAACATCACGGCGTTTTCCGGGAAACCGGCCGACGCCGCCACAGGAGAAACCTTCACCAGCCAAAAAGAGCTGGGGAAATTGAGCGCCGATTGGCCGGCGTCCCGGCTGGTGGACGTCTGGAACAGCTTTGCGGGAGTCACTCCCTTCGATGATCTGAAGCCGGTCAAGAAGTTCACGAGCCGGAAAGGGGCAGTTGCCCGTATCTGGAAGGCGGTCCAGCGTCTGTCCCAGGACGTTGCGCAACCGGCGGCGCCTGTCGCACCGGCCAAGCCAAGGTCGAAGAAGTCCCCGGTCAAGGGAAAACGACCCGTCCGGGCGCGACACGGCGCGAACGAAGCGCGCGACGGCAGCAAGAAGGCCGAAGTTATCGAGCTGATGCGCCGTAAGAGCGGAGCCACGCTGGCCGAGATCATGAAAAAGACTGCCTGGCAAAGTCACACAGTTCGCGGCTTCGTCAGCGGAACGCTGGTCAAGAAGCTGGGCCTCAAGGTCGACTCCTTCCGCACGGAAGACAAGGAGCGCGCCTATCGGATCATTTCCTAGCCAGAGTAACGGGTTCCCTTCGCGCCGCCGGGTTTGCCCTGGCGGCGTTTTTCGTTCAGCAGGATCCTCAACTCCGCCGACCAGTCCGCAAGCGCCAGACATAACCCTTGCAGATCGGGCTGCCCGGAGAGGATCATCGATTCGATTTCCGCGATCTCGCGGCGGCAGCGTTCGATTCATGCCGCCTCCGGGAGACGCTCCCGTGCAATTTCTTCGAAGCTCCGGCCGTCGCCGTCGAGCGTGGCTTTCTTGTTCGTCAGGGATTGCCACCTGGTGATGATCACATCTGCGTACTTCGGATCGAGTTCCAGACCGTAACACACGCGCTCGGTGAGTTCCGCGGCGACGAGTGTCGTGCCGCTGCCCAGAAACGAGTCATATACCAGTTCGCCGCAGCGAAGGTGGTTCAGTATCGGCCGCCGCATCAACTCGACCGGCTTCTGCGTAGGGTGGTCCCACTTCTCTTCGTCGCTGCCGCCCATGATGAACTTGGGGGAGGGCGAGTCCCAAATAGTCGAGTTTTCGCCGGCCTTGCCGAACCAAGGAGCGTTTTTCTTCCGCACGTACCAAGCTGGCTCATGTTGATACCAGTAGTGAGTGCGCGTCAGCACCGTCCGGCCTTTGTTCCATATGATCTGTTGCGGATACAGGAAGCCTATGCGCAGCAGCCCGTCGAGAACCTCGCGCGTATAGATGCTCGCGTGCCACACGTACCCGATCTGAAGGCTCGGCACCAGCTCGAACGCTTCCGACCAGTCGGCGCGCGTGTCGGAGGAGATGGTCGTGTTCCGGTGACCCTCAGTCCGATGCTTCATATAGCTCGCCTCCGCTGGCCCGTGCTTGTTGAGGCCCGCGCGATCGCGCCATTCGGAGTCGAGGGAAATTCCGAACGGGGGATCGCAGACCAGGAGCAGCGGCTTCCGCTCGCCGAGCAACCGTGCGACCGCCTCTGGGCTCGTGGCGTCCCCGCACAAGACCCGATGCTCACCACAGATCCACAGATCGTTAGGGCGCGTTACGGCGTTTTCCGGTAGAGGCGGAGCCTGATCTGCCTTCTCCTCATCCATCGGATCGCGCAGTAGCGAGTCGAGTTCGTGCACATCGAATCCTGTCAGCGCGAGATCGAAATCAAGCGCACTTAGATCCGCAAGCTCGGGGGCCAGCAGCGAAAAATCCCATTCGGCCTCTTCGTGGGACCGGTTGTCCATTAGCCTGTATGCGCGAGTCTGCGCGGGCGTCAGCTTGTCGGCGACGTGGACCGGTGCCTCGGTCCAGCCGAGCTGGAGCGCCCCCAGGCGGCGGACATGACCGCAGACTATGACTCCTTCTTTGTCGACCACGATCGGTTGTTGCCAACCAAAGGCCAGGAGCGATGCAGCTACTTTATCGACCGCGCTCTGCGGGATCTTGCGAGCGTTCTTTGGGTACGGATAGATTTCGCTCAGCGGGCGGATCTCGATCTTCATTCAGCCCCCTCCTGTGAGAGATGGCGCATTATTTTTCGCAGCCAGCAGTTCTTCACGGCTGCCGCCGAACACGACGGAATCGCGGATCGAGGCAGCCGGTGTCATCCTTCCCCAAATGTAAGCGATGACGGGAGGATAGTCCAGAAGTAAATACCGTTTTTACAATGAGATATATCAGGAGTGGTCAGGAGTGCTCAGGGCTGCTCAGACACCCAGGCGATGCCTCTGCTTGAGTGCCGTCCATTCCCGCCGCTGATCGGTCCAGGAGCGCAGACTAGCGATTTTTCGAACTGCAGTCTCACTGACCGGATAGCGGCCCGTCGGTGTCGGAGGAAGGTACAACAATTCCACCTGGATGTCGGGCGCGAGGTAGTTCAAGCGAACGATCTGGCTTATCCGCTCCCGGCACAAACAGCTCAGCCGCGCTAGGTCCGCATAATCTTTGGCTTCACCCCGCCTGATCATGTCTTCCAGATGAATCGCCAAGGCGAGAACCTGTGTGACTCGCGGCAGCCGCCCGGCCTTCGGGGATCCAACTTGCTCAGCGCGCTCGCTCGCGGCGCGCGGCTTCGTTCGCAGATTGAACTGAATCTCGAGTGGCGAGTTGGTCATTCAATCGCTCCGCCCGGACTGCAAAGTTGTTTGATGCCCTCGCTGTGAAATCCGACCGTGACTTCTCCGGTTCTGCCGTCGTATCTCACCTTCGAGACCAAGGTGCGAATGAAGGTTTCCTGCTCGCACGTCGTGAGCTGGTCCCACAAGGGGTCGAACTTCAACAGCGCGCCTGCGACCTCGCCCGGGTCAGCCATTGGCGCGTTTGGTTCACGACCTTCTTTCAGCCGCTGCAGGACTTCGGAGAGCATCGCCGGGTTCTGAGCAAAGCCCCGAAGGTTGTTGATCACGGCACCTTCCAGCTCTGGTGCCGATACCGATCGCGTCTCGCATTTGTTCCAGCCACGATGGTGGGCCCTCGCGCAGATGTAATAACGGTACCGAGTGTTCTTTTTCTGAGCGTAGGTGTGAATCATCGGCGTGCCGCAGCTGCCGCATTCGACCAAGCCTTTGAGGAGAGCGCTGTGCTTGTTACGGACTCCGCGGCCGCCCTTCCTGCCATTGCGGCTTAGACGTTCCTGCACTTGATCGAACGTGCCATCGTCGACGATTCGCTGGTGTTCGCCGTCGATAAGCCTTTCTTCAAACTTTACTTTGCCGGTGTAAATCACATTGGTCAGTAGCGCGTAGAGAGTGGTCTTGCTGAACCGTGACCCGCCACGCACGCGACCCTTGCGCGTGGTCCAGGCCTTCATTCGCCAATCGCGACGGTCCAGTTGCTCGACGACTAGAAGGAGCGAGCCCAGCTCCAGGAATAAGCGAAAAATCTCCTGAACACGCTTGGCTTCCGCCGCATTTACGATCAGCGCTCCGCCTTTGGGCGCCACGTCGTAGCCAAGGATCGGGAAGCCCCCGATCCATTTCCCTTTGCGCCGGGCTGCACGCATCTTATCCCGTGTACGCTCGGAAATCGTCTCCCGCTCAAACTCCGCGAAGGACATTACGATGTTCAAGGCCAGGCGCCCGATCGACGTCGTGGTGTTGAACTGCTGGGTCACCGATACAAACGTCACCTTGTGACGGTCGAGGATTTCCATGATCTTGAAAAAATCCTTCATGGATCGCGTCAAGCGGTCCAGCTTATACATGACAACGCAGTCCAATGTTCCGGCTTCGATATCCGCCAGCAGTTGCCTCAACGCTGGGCGCTCCATATTTGCACCGGAATAGCCGCCATCATCGTAACGCCGGGCGAGCGCGTGCCACCCCTCTCGCCGTTGACTCAGGATGAAAGCCTCCGCAGACTCCCGCTGCGCGTCCAAGCTATTGAAATCTTGATCGAGTCCCTCATCGGTCGACTTGCGCGTGTAGATGACGCACCGCACTTGGGCGGGCGAGGCGGCCGGGACGGCGCGCACGGCGTTTTGGCTTTCAACGGCCACCGCGGCTCTCCTTTGTCAGGCCGAAAAACAGGAACCCGTTCCACTTCGTGCCGGTGATCTCCTTCGCGACGGCGCTCAGCGATGCGAAGCGCCGGCCGCCGTACTCGAACCCGGTATCGAGGACGCGGACCACAAGGGTTTGACCACGATACTCCTTCACGATGATGCTTCCCGGCATCGGCAGCCGCGAATCGTGATCCGCTACGATGCCCGTGACGGTCGCGTGGGGGAGCGATGACTCAGTACTACCGCTGCGTATCTGAATCCGCAGGCTGGCCTCCTTGGCGATAGCCAGAGCGTATTGGCGGGCGGACTCAGGCAGCCCGCCTTCTCGTTCGGACTGAGCGTACCAGGCAATTTTGCGCCGGGCCTGTTCCGAATTTCCGGATAGCAAGTCACAACCGAATATCCTTCGGTGAAGCCGCTGAAGTTCGTGCGGCTGCATTCGGACGAGCCGGTCAAGATCGACCGCTTCCGCCCGGGCTACGACACGAAGTTTGGTGTTCATGGGACGACTCCATGAACGCTCGCGCCGCTGGAATTAGCAAGCTCGTCATTCCCTGAGTCTTGGGACCTGTTGCCCCCAGCCCGCTGCACCTCTTGATACCTGCGGTAAGCGGTCGCCAACAGCACGGCGATTTCGAAGAGGGGCTCGGTCGTGGCGATCCCCGTGATGGACCTTTGTGATTCCCGGATTTCCAGCGAACGGCCCATCAACGCTGCTTGGTGGCGAACCCCGTTCCGATCAACTGGCGGCGCCGGCGGCAAATCCGATAGGTGATCCAGCCTACCCGGCGCAGGGAAAACCGCCTGATTCCCGGTTCTGTCAGTTTTGTCAGTACTCTCTTCGCCGGAGGCTGGAGATTTTCCAGAGGCCCGGGACCAATTTAGCCACTTGGACACGTGCACCTCCTCGATGATTCAGGGTTCTTGGCTGGAACCTGTCGCTCTCTCCGTTCGCCGTGCAGGACAGTTGCTGCCGTGATTCGGCCTGGCTGTCTCGTAAGTCCTTGCGCTTGGAACAGCCGATGGAGAGACGTCACCTTCCAATCCGCATAGGAGGCGCTGGGCGGATCTTCCTGGTTGAGCGCCAGCGCCACCTTCGCGACGCCATTGACACCCAGTTCGCTGCGATCGCTGTTCGCGCAGCTTGACTCTCCTGAAATTCTGGGGGAGTGGCTTATAGCGAACTGACTAAACTGACACAACCCCGGTTCTGTCAGTTCTGTCAGTTCACATCTGGCGTCCTCCTCAAGATTTCGGGAGGGCGAAACACCGCGCCATTGAAGCCACCGCCGTGTCGTCATGCCTTTTCCATCGCTTTCGGATTGACTTGGTAGCGGGGCCCGGCGTGCCGGCCACCACGCGGCCCTGGGGATGGGGCCGGAATTTCGCGAATCCATCCCAGGTCAGCGAGGATGGAAACCGCCGCGTCCGCCCGCTCTGGCGTATTCAGACCAGCCCACTCCGCACGGTAAACGTCCCGCACGCTGAATAAGCCGTCTCGCCCAACTTCCAG
>JBEKBK010000378.1:0-8537 GCA_050015435.1 Bryobacteraceae bacterium | reverse complement strand
TGCGGAGTGTCCCGCGCGTTTGGTGGGCGCACCGTTCTCAATAACGTTTCCTTCGAGGTTGCGGAGGGAGAAGCCTTGTGTCTGCTGGGGCGAAGTGGAATGGGAAAAAGCGTGACGCTGAGGCTCATCATCGGCCTGATGCAACCGGACAGCGGCACGATCCGCGTGGAAAACGAAAACATTGTGGGGATGGATGAAGACCACTTGTCGAAGGTAAGAAGCCGCATAGGCTTTCTGTTTCAAAGTGCCGCACTTTTCGATTCGATGACACTGCATGAGAATCTCGCCCTCCCGTTGAGGCGTCTGCGCCGGGAAAAATCGAATGACGAGATTGAAGCCATCGTTCAGAGCAACCTTGACGCTGTGGGTCTGGGAACAGACGGGAGCAAGATGCCGGCCGAGTTATCCGGAGGCATGCGAAAGCGGGCGGGACTTGCTCGAGCCCTTATGCTCGAGCCGAGCATTCTACTGATCGACGAACCACTGAGCGGTCTGGATCGCGTGACCGCCTCCGAGATCGACGACCTTTTGCTGGACCACAGGGCAAAGTGCAAAACCACAATGATGATCGTTACTCACAACACTGAGGAAGCGCGCCGGGTAGGCGACCGCGTTGCCGTGCTGGATCACGGCAGGCTTATCGCCATCGGCACGGTTGAGGAGCTGGCTCAGAATGAGAACGCTCTGGTTAGAGCATTAGTTTCCGAAGGAATATAGTATGCGCATCCACACTTGGGCTATTGGCCTGTTTCTTACCCTGGGTATTGGGTTCTTCACGGCAATCCTATTTCTGATCGGGAACCGCCACGACGTTTTCGGTAAACATACGGAGTTCTACGCGGAATTTGCTAACATCGACGGATTGCCGAAAGGCGCGGAGGTGCGCGTTTCGGGTATGGAGGCCGGCCAGGTGAAGGGTGTTGAAGCTCCGGACAGCCCCGCCTCAAAGTTCAGACTCAAACTTCAGGTTCGAGAGAACGCCCGCGGAATGATTCGCGCCGATTCCGTAGTCTCCATTAAAACCGAAGGAATCGTCGGCGATAAGTATGTCTTTATTCAGGAGGGCACGCCCAGCGCGGCAGCAGTGCCGGATGGCGCCACACTTCCCAGTAAAGAGCCGTTCGATATAGGGACAGTAATCGAGCAAGGTTCCGCGCTGTTGACCGACGTTCACGCAAGTGTCAATGACATTCGCGGCCGGGTGGACGTCGCGCTGGATTCGGTAACCAAGACGGTGAATCACGTCGATGGCATGGTCTTGGGAGTGCAGCCCGACATCCGAAAGCTGGCCAGCAATGCCAGCCAGATCTCAGGCACCGTCAATGCAATTGTTTCGGATTTGAATGCGGGTAAGGGGCCGGCCGGCTTGCTTTTGAAAGATGAAGCCACCAGACAGCAGTTGCAGGAGACTTTATCCAATGCGCATCAGGCCTCGTTAAACTTGAGCGATGTCACCGCGCGCGCCGATCAGCTCGTCACGGATCTGCAGTCCCGTAACCTCGCGTCGAAAGTGCAAGTAACTCTCGAAAACGTCCAGGCGATGTCGCAACAACTGAAGGAAGCGGTTAACCGCGTCTTGGCTCCGGATGACATGGGCGTGGACGGGGCATCCAATATTCGTCAAACACTTTCGAACCTGAACCGCGGAACCAGTAATCTTGCGGAAGACACGGAAGCATTGAAGCACGAGTTCTTCTTCCGGGGTTTTTTCAAGAAGCGCGGCTTTTATAACCTGGAGCAGTTGGCGCCGGATGAATATCTAAGGGCATGCGAGAGCGAAAAGGCTTGCGACTCGCGGACCTGGCTGGATGCTTCCAATCTATTTGCTGCCGGCAGCGACGGCCAAGAGGAGTTTGCCGAAGCGGGCCGGCGTCAGATTGACGGCGCGGTCGCGCCTGTGGTGGACTCAATGCTGGATCACGTCGTGATCGTCGAGGGTTACTCGGGCACGGGAACGCCTGACCAGCAGTTTGTGACTTCACGAAGCCGGGCAGATCTGGTTCGCAAATACCTGGAGGCGCACTTTCACCTCCTGCACAGCGGGGTGGGAATCGTACCGCTTCGGAATAAGCCGCCGCGGAGCGCCGGACGAAACGCTTGGAACGGCGTCGCGATTGTCCTTTTTGAAGACCACCGGAAATGAGTCTCTCGAGAATCGGTGGGGCCGGCAGTCGTGCCGGCGAGCCGGCTTTCCAGCCGGCTGCACCTCCGCAGCCTTATCTCGTCCGCGAAGGTCCAAGCTTCGTTCTTCAAACCTAATGCCGCGAGCGGCCATGCCACGTACCAGTGCGTATAAGGAAAGTCTTGAGACAATTCGATCGCGGTGCGGCCAGTCTGGACAGCCGTCTCGTAGCGCCGCGCATAATACGAGCTTTGGACCAGCCGGAAGTTGGTCATCGGATCGAGCGGATCAAGTTCAACGGCCTTGCCAGCCTGCTGCAAAGCAACGTCATGGCGGCCAAGAAAAGTGCAGAGTAGCGCATACATCATATGGGGATACGAGTTCGCCGGTTCCAACGCAATCGCACGCTGATATGCTTGTTCCGCTTCGGCCCAACGCCACTGAAACATGCCTAGCATCCCCAGCGTGTTTTGCACCATCGCCGTTTCTGCATCGAGCGCAAGTCCCCTCGACAGGATATGTTCTTCTCAGAACCAGACATTGCTGGTTCATGCCGTGGGCGATCGTACTACCGAGGCGTTCCTGAAGGCGATGGAACAGACGGGTGGAACGATGGTATGGGCGGACAAGCGGGTGCGCATTGAGCATGGTGATGGAATGATGCCGGTTTGATTCCTCTGGCGCGGAAACTGCCCGTTGTAGTAGTCGCCAATCCAACTCATCTCACGCTCGGTGGGATGTCGTTGCGTCGCTTCGGACCGGACAACATGAAGGGCCGCCAACCGATCAGATCGCTGATCGAGGCCAACATTCCTCTTGCGATCGGCTCCGACGGAGAAATGAATCCGTTCCTGGTCATCATGCTCATTAGTACAATTCCAGGCCGGCCGCAGGACGCTCTGACGCGTCAGGAGGCGATCATCGCCTACACCGCGACAGCGGCCTTTGCCGAATTTGAGGAGAGCCGAAAAGGGACTCTCGAACCGGGGAAACTGCGGACCTCACGGTCCTATCGCAGAATATTCGCACGAGTTCAGCGCAGGAACTGCCCAGGACGCAATCCGTCCTCACTATTGTCGGAGGGAAGGTCGTGTATCGGGCATCGGATTGAGGCCTTGTTTTACGCGGGTTGGTTACCGCGTAGTCATGCAGTGTTCCTTTGACGGGAAACGCGCGTTGCTGAGATTTGACATGAATCGGCCAATCCATACCTTCCTTGCGGGGCGACCTTTAATCAGCCTCAGGCCTTTCCACTTACTTGGTTCGGAAGCCTTGCCCCACTTGGGAATTGTAAAAACCTCCTAGCTCAAAGTGTCAATTATGTCGCCGGTTCGGACCACTTAACGGACCGTTTTTCTAGGAAGATCACGTGATTTCGCGATCCTGGCGGTTACTGCGGCCGTCGGAACAGGCCCCCGTAGACCGCTTTTGCCAGAATGTGACCCTGAATCGCTTTGATTACATTGGCGCGCGTCTCGAACGCGTCGGCCGATGGTTTCACGTCCAGCTTAGTGTCCAGGGCATAGAGCTCAAACACGTAGTGGTGGAACGGACCGTTCGCGCCGGCGCCCGGACCGCGGTACATGGGCCCTGTGGCGCTGATCTGATAGCTTCCGTCGGGCAATTGCGATCCCTTGGGTACGCCTTCGGGCAAGCCGGTCGCGGTCGCCGGAATGTTCCAAAAGACCCAGTGCACCTGATCGTCAGTAGTCTTGTTGCGCGCGAGATCCATGTCGTGCATGTTGAGGAAGAAACTCTGCGTGCCAGAGGGCACGTTGGCCCAACTCATCGCCGGCGACGTACCCTCGCCGACGGCGACACCAGGGGCGGCCTGACTGAACTTAACGGGAATCTGGCCGCCGTCGGGAAATCCCGCAATGGTCAAAGTCATGGCCGGCGGCGCAGGTGTGGCGCCCCGTCCGCGGCCTGCATCTTGACCAGATACCAAGAAAGTCATGGAACCAATGATTGTCGAAAAGAGAAGCAATCGCATGGGTCTATCCTAGCGTGGAATTAGGAAGGCAGGTGTACGGCTCCGCACCCGGACGGAATCGAGCCTACCGTTCTTGAAAGCTAGAGTGATCAAGAAACTTCTGACCCTATCGACCGGCGCCACGGACCGCCCTTGGTGCAACTAAACATGGCGTCAGAAGTATTTGCGCATCCGCTCCCTCACGGTCGCGGTTCTGTTACGGAACCGCGCGCGTCAGCAAGCGGACATTCGCAAATAGTTATGACGCTATGTTTAGTTGATGTCGGCGCGAGGACCGACGTGACCGAATCGACTTCTCTCGGGCACGTGCGGATGCGTCATGCGAGCCCGGCTGCTCGCGCGATCAAGAACAATCCTGCTGCGATGACGACTGCTCCGATGGCTCGCGCGACGCGCTCACCGGCCGGTGCGACACGTTCGGCGGTGATGGCTGCCGTTACGACAGCAATCGCGCGCAGATCCATGACCCCAATGACGAGGAGGATCGCCGTCAGGCCGGCACAGCAGTACCCGCAGTGCAGGCCGAGGCGCAGGCCGTGTCGCCAGGCCGTTCCGGCGTCCGCCGGCAGCGTACGGCCGCGCCCCGGAACCTCCCGGCATCAGGCAAGGTGATGTGCCTTCCACGAGGTGAATTGGAACGCGCCGGCCATTAGGGCCACCACCCCCGCCACCATCGGAAGGGCACCCGCCAGCGCCCGCCGCCGCATCTCGACCGCCGCCAGGGCGACGACCACCGGAAATACGGCCATTCCGAACACGGTCCACACGAGGACATACCCAACGCCCACCAGCGCGGTCAGCCGACCCAGGTGTGATTCGCCTGTCCTGCCCACTGCCTCGCGGTAGTGCCACAGCGTTGGCCCCAAGGATGGCAGCATCATCGCTACCATCATCACGACGAAGAAGGCTTGCTCGGAAGCGCGCGCGGAGTGGTTAGAGGGGAATGTCGTGGGAATCATGACGGTTGCTCTTTACCCAGTTGTCCGTCACAGGGGAAAACTTCGAGACCGCACTCGCCTGCCGGTTCCCAGGTCGTCGGAATACCCGGCCTTCAGGCGGGGCCACTGGGCGGTGGGACGTCCATCGGTACGGGTAACTTGCTTGCCTTTAAACCGTTGTGGCCAGCCGGCCGGCGAGTCCTCCCACGTCTCCTGCCGCCCGTAGACGGTCAAGTCGAGCAACTGGTAGCTGTTATCCATCGCCTCGACGCCGCGTCTCGTCGTCCAGTAAGTCTCGTAGACATTGGATCCTTGTCGCAGGTAGCATACGATGTGCATCATGCCCACCCGGCGTCCAACCAAGAGGGTGTCGAGCGAGTCCTGGGCCGAGTACCAAGGCATTTCCCAGCCCATGAAGTCGCGGTATCGGGCGCTCTCTTCGTACGGGCCTTGGCAAAACGTGGCGTAGGTGACGTCGCGAGAATGAATATAGGATAGCTCGCGGACCTGCGATGTAACCCAGGTACACCCCTCGCACTGCTCCGGCGCAGGGTGCCCGGTGTGCCACATGAAGTAGTAGGCGATGAGCATCCGGCGTCCCTCAAACGCATCCAATAGGGTCACCGCCCCACGTTCGCAAATGAGCGGTGTGGCACCGTCCACCTCGACCATGGGGAGCCCTCGGCGGTAGGCTGCAATGGCGTCGCCCTCTCTTGTGTGAGCCTTCTCTCGAACGCGCAATTCGTCCAACTCGGCTTGGAACGTGCTCCAATCGACGATTTTGGGCGCTGCGAGCTCATCTGTCATGTTGTCTTTCATGGTTCTCTCCCTTGCCACCCCGGTCATGCTTTGGCCTCCGCGTCGCGCTTTCTGGCGGCGTCTTGAGGGTCGGTTATTATGTCGATCCACTTCGGATCAGGCCCGGCCGCGGCCTGGTAGTTGTCATGCCAGTTCCACCACTTGTACGGCTGGGTCTGGGGATAACCTTCGGGCGAGTCCTCCCACGTCTCCTGACGGCCGAGCGGTGTGATATCGAGGTAGCTCCACGTTGTCCCCATCGCTTCGTCGCCGCGGCTGTTGACGAAGTAGGTGCGGAACACCTTGTCGCCATCACGGAAGAAGACGTTGTGGCCGTGCCATTGATCGACGCCGAAGTCCTTGTCGAAGCTGTCTGTGATCGTGTACCACGGCATCTTCCAACCCATTCGCGCTTTCAGGCGCTCGATGTCCTTCTGCGGCGCGCGTGAGGCATAGGCGAGCGTCGTGTCGCGCGCATTCAGATGGGCCAGGTGGGCGACTTGATCGGCTCCCAGGGAGCAGCCGCGGCACGCGTGATCCGGCCAGCCGAACACACCGGGCTCGTAGAAAGCGCGATAGACGATCAACTGACGGCGGCCCTCGAACAAATCGAGCAGGGTTACCTTGCCCTTGGGTCCGTCGAACTCGTACTTCTTGTCGATCGCCAGCCAAGGCATGCGCCGGCGTTCGGCCGCCAGCACGTCACGCGAGTGCGTGAAGGCCTTCTCTTTCACCAGGAGCTGCTGGTGCGCAGCCTCCCATTCCTGTTGCGACACGATCGGAGGGGTGTTCATCGCCAGATGCCCGTTCCGTTGATTGTTCCCTTTCTCTTTGCTTGTGGTCATCTTATTTCTCCTTTGCTTTCTGAACCAGACCGAGTCGGTTCACTGCGAAAAATGTTCTGAACCTGCCGAGGCACACCGCCAGGATTCCTCCCGTCGATCCCGCTCCGGCGACCATTACGGCTGTGTTTGCGATACATACTGGGCACATATGTTTCTCCTCTGAGCTTCTACTTGGTGGATTATTTTGCTGCTTATTTCCGTTCTTGATATAACCTGGGTGCTTGCTGCTCACGAGATAAACTTAGCCCGGAATGGTGAAATGCTGGGAGTGACAAGTGTGGCGGGATTCCGATGGACTCGCTGATCACAGCCGCGGCCCGAGCGCTGGCTGCCGGCGATCCACTCGGCGCGTTAAAACGGGTTGCCCTGCGTGACGACGCGCCCGCTCTGGCGCTGCGCGGCATTGCGATGGCGCAGCTCGGCGATTTCGCGCGAGCGAGGGCGCTCCTGCGAAGTGCCGGGCGGGCCTTCGGTCCGAAAGAAGCCGTGGCCCGCGCGAGGTGCGTCGTCGCTGAGGCCGAAATCGCGCTCGTCTCGCGCGACCTGGGCTGGCCTGCGAAAGCGCTCGAGGCCGCCGGGGCAACGCTCGAAGAGCACGGCGACCGGTTGAACGCCGCGCATGCGCGGTATCTCGAAGTCCGGCGCCTCCTCCTGATCGGGCGCCTGAACGACGCGGAGCGTATGCTCGCGGAACTCGACCCGGCTCCCTTTCCCCCCGCGTCGAGGACCGTCCACGAGCTGGTGGTTGCGGGGATCGCGATGCGGCGCCTCCGGACGAAAGGGGCCCGCGCTGCGCTCGCTCGGGCCGCTCGCGCCGCGTCCGACGCACGTATTCCTGCGCTGACTGCGGAGGTTGAAAGCGCATCCCTCGTGCTGAACACTCCGGCGGCGCGCCTGATTGCGAGCGGCCAGGAGCGACTCCTCCTGCTCGAAGAGGTAGAAGCTTTGCTGGAGTCGAAAGCGCTCGTGGTGGACGCGTGCCGTCATGTGGTGCGTGTCGCAGGAACGGTCGTTTCGCTCGCAGGACGTCCGGTGTTGTTCGCGCTCGCACGAGCGCTGGGCGAAGCGTGGCCCGGAGACGTGCCGAGGGACGTACTCCTCGCGCGGGCGTTCGGAGCGAGGCTCGCCGATGAATCCCATCGCGCGCGGTTGCGAGTCGAAATCGGACGGCTTCGCAGGGTGCTTCGCACGCTTGCCAGCATCAGCGCGACGACGCGAGGGTTTGTGCTTGCGCCGCGCCGCGTACGCGAGGTGGTGGTGCTGGCGCGGCCGGTCGAAGACGAGCATGCGCCGGTGCTGGCCTTCCTCGCCGACGGGGAATCCTGGTCGAGCTCGGCCCTGGCGCTTGCGCTAGGAACGAGCCAGCGCACGGTGCAGCGGGCGCTCGATTCGCTCGCCGAAGCGGGCAAGGTGCAGTCGTTCGGTCGCGCCCGTGCTCGTCGTTGGATCACGCCACCCGTGCCGGGATTCACGACAACCTTGTTACTCCCCGCTCCGCTGCCGTTTGACTAAGGTGGAAATATGAATGAATCACCCGCCGAGATCGTCCGTGAGTATGGCCCCTTTACGGGCGTCGAGCGCGTACATGGAGTCACTTATGACGGCGAGAATATCTGGTTTGCCGCTGGAGACAAGCTGAACGCTTTGGATCCCGCGAGCGGGAAGACACTCCGCTCCATTGATGTCGCCGCGCATGCAGGAACGGCCTTCGACGGCCAGCACCTGTTTCAGCTCGCCGAGGACCGCATCCAGAAGATCGATCCGCAAACGGGCCGTGTGCTTGCCACGATCCCGGCGCCCGGAGGCGGCGGTGACTCGGGCCTCGCCTGGGCCGAAGGGAC
>JBEKBK010000377.1:0-8575 GCA_050015435.1 Bryobacteraceae bacterium | reverse complement strand
GTGGGGTTTCGCTACTTGACTCGAGGCCCGATCCGAGTAGTCACGGCGCGCGATATGAATGATCGTGAAAGGCGTATGTACCACAGGAAATGACGAAATCTATGAAGAAAAGACTTCCTCCAGCGAAACTTCCTTTGCCGAGGTTCCAGTCGGAGCGGGAGGCGGCTGAGTATTTCGAGAAGCACTCCGTGGCAGCAATTTGGGAGCAACTGCCCGAGGGCAAGCCGCCGAAGCTATCCAAAACGCTGGCTAGAGCCATACGCGAGCGCCACAGGGCGACGAAATCCCCGATCTCAATTCGATTGGATCCTGAACAGATTGCAGAGGCCAAGAAGATCGCCACCGCCAAGTCCGTGGGCTACCAGACCCAATTGAGAATGTGGATCGCAGAGGGGATTCGCCGCGACGCGAAACTCTCACGATGACAAGTCCGGCTTCAACCTAAGAACTGGGTACACCATCCACTAGGCACAGCTCGATGGCCTCACGAACGCGCGAGGTGACTTCATCGAGCGACTTAGCCTGCGTATGACATGCCGGAAGCTGCGGGACGGAGGCGATGTAGTAGCCTTCTTCGTCGCGCTGTATAACGACGTCAAATTGCCGCTGCAATGGAATGTCCTCTCATCCATTCTATCGGCTAGCGGCGGGCCTGCCGAACTATAAGCCGGTTTCTGTGCCCTGCCGTTTCCGGCAGGCGGCAGTCATTCCTCTTGGCCGGAGATTACTCCCCGGCTCTAGCGACCTACCCGGAAGTGGTAACGGAGCGGGACCGCTCCTCCTCCCCTATTTGGTCTTGCTCCGCATGGGGTTTGCCCTGCCAGCGCGCATTACTGCGGCCGCGGTGCGCTCTTACCGCACCATTTCACCCTTACCCTCCAAGGAGATCCCTGAAAGGCGGTATTGTTTTCTGTGGCACTTTCCGTAAAACTCGCTTTGAGCGAGCTTCCCGGCCGTTAGCCGGCATGCTGCCCTATGGAGACCGGACTTTCCTCCCGCCAAAATGAGGTTCCTCATCGCAGCGGGCGACTGCCCATTCGGCAGACCCGAATCCATTATATGGGGACTGGGACGGCACGGGCGGAGGTAGTACTTCCAGTACTTGCGGGTCATAGGACTCTTACAGAGAGATGAAGTGAAACAAATCTTCCAACTGGCGGATCTACAAGCAGTTCGTGTATTCTGAAGGCTGCCGGCTCGTTCTGGGGCTTGAGCCGGTTTTGTAAGGCAGGGCGTTTTTAAGCTGTAGGACTAATATGAGGTACCGGCCAACCGGTTTTCTGTGGTTGGTTGGCCGGGGAAGACGCGGTTAACTTGTGCGCGGTGCAGACGACAAGTTGAAAGTAAGCGGTACGTAATTCTGGAGGAAACGCAGAAATGTTGAAGAAATTCGCCACGTTGCTGGTGCTTTTGCCGCTGATTGCAATCAGCGTCTCGGCCCAAGGTCTGGACACACGGGCGTCCAAGGACGACTGGGAAGAAATCAATTTTGAGTTCAATTCGTCGGTACTCGTGGACGGGTTTCCAAGCCTGTTGCGACTGGCGGAGCTGTTGCAGCAGAACCCGGGCTATAAGGTCAACGTGGAAGGCCATACGGACCGCCTGGGCGGTAACGGCTATAACGACAAACTCGGTATGGCGCGCGCTTCCACGGTGCGCGATTTCCTGGTGAAGTACGGAGCTCGCGCCAACCAGATCACGGTCGCCACGCGCGGCAAGGCGGATCCTAAGTATCCGGGCCAGAAACCGACCTACACCAGGACGGACGAGGCGCGCTGGATGAATCGCCGGGTGATCCTGACGGTGACGGACGATCAGGGCCGGACGGTGAGCGCGGCAGGCGTCCGCGAAGCGATTAAGGCGGTAGAGCCGCCTCCACAACCCCAAGGCATGACGGACTGCTGCAGCGAAGTGCTGAAGCGTCTGGACAAGCTCGACGATATCGCGAAAATGCTCCAAAGCCTGGCCGATCAAAACGCCGGCCTGCAAAAGGAGCTGGATGCGCTGAAGCAAAACCAGCAGGTGATCGAATCCAGAGTGAATCAGCCGGTGACGCCACCGCCGTCAGCGGCCGAAGTCGCGGCGGCGGTCGAGAAGAATCAGAAGCCGAAGTTCGAGGTGCTCAACATCAACGCCGGCGGAGATTCAAACGGCAACGTGACGTTCAGCGGCAAGGGCCGTTTCTTCGCTCCCTTCGGCAGCTCCTATGCGTTCCAGGCCCAAGCCGAATACCTGTCCTTCCACGGTCAGAAGGAAGGACAGTTGGACGTAGGCTTGGTGGATCGTATGGGTCCGTTCCAGGCTGCTTTGTTCTCGAGCTTCAAAGAGGTGGATCTCTCCGGCAACCAGAACGGAGGTACTCTCGGCCAAGCGGCGTTGACCCTCGATTACATCTTCAAATATGGAAAACTCGGCCTGTTCGGAACCAAGGGGTTCCTGAACGAGGCGGTGGTGAACCGCGTGAATGCCACGCTGGCTAATGGCTTCGTCAGTCCGGATCTGTATACAGAGACCTATTTGAGGGTGGTCGACCAGGTGGGCGTCAACGCAACTCTCGGCCTGTGGGGCAATAACTATCTCGAGGGCAACGCTGGATTCTTGAGAAGCTACGGGACCGGAGACCACTTCGGCGGCACGCTCCGATTCATTTTCCCGTTGAACGACAAGATCGCGTTCACGGTCGAAGGCGGCATCAACGAAACTCTGGTCGGTCCGAGCAACAGCGGCCGGGCAGTGGCGGGTTTGCAGTTCGGAAATGCGCTGCGTCCGAAGGAATTCCTGGCAGCGAATCACCCGGTTCCGGTGGATGTTCCGCGCGTGCGGTACGACGTGCTGACCCGGACCGTACGAGTTGGCCACACGCCGCCAGTGGCGGATGCCGGTCCGAATCAAACCGGCGTACCGGCGGGGACCATTACTCTCAATGGATCTGGATCGTATTCGCCGGATGGCCTGCCGCTCACTTACCAATGGACCCAGCAAGCCGGACCAACCGTCTCTCTGTCGAGTCCAACCGCGGCTATTACGACCTTCACGGCCGCCGCCGGCCAGGCTTATACTTTCTCCCTGATGGTGAAGGATAGCCTGGGCGGACAAGCCATGGCTCGCGTGACCATCACCACGACCGCCGCGACCAAGGCTTCGATTGGATTCTTCTACGCCAACCCAACGCAGATCCAACCGGGAGGGACTTCGACCTTGTCCTGGAGCGTAACGGGTGCGGATACGGTCACACTTTCGACGGTCGGCAACGTACCGGCGACGGGCTCGCAGAACGTTTCCCCGGCGCAGACGACGACCTACACTTTGACCGCGACCGGCGGTGGAAGCACCGTGACCATGCAAGCTACGGTAACGGTGGGTTCAGCGCAAACGCAACTGGTGTACTGCTACGCGTCGCCGACCAACATCATGGTGGGCGAGTCCGCTACGCTGTATTACCAGACTCAAAACGCGACTTCGGTATCGATCTCCGGCCTCGGCACGGTGGGGGCCAGCGGAAGCCTGGCCGTGACTCCGACGCAGACCACGAATTACACGCTCACGGCCAACGGTCCTAACGGCGCGACGGCTTCTTGCAGTGTCGCCGTCCAGGTGACTGCTGGAGCGTTGCCGCGCGTCATCCAATTCTCGGCGAACCCGACGACCATCGGCAGCGGCCAGTCGTCGACGTTGGTCTGGGTAGTGGATAATGCGACCACCGTCAACATTACGAGCCTCGGCAATGTTCAGCTCGCAGGTTCGCAGAGTGTGTCGCCGACCACGACCACCAACTACACCTTGACCGCGACCAACGCCGCCGGGACCATTACCTCCCAGGCGACGATCACGGTCAACGGAGCGCCAACCATAAGCTCGTTCACGGCCACACCGCCGACCTCGCCCGCGCCGGGCACTGCGGTGGTGCTCGCCTGCACGGCAACGAATGCGGCCAGCATCAGCATTGCCGGCCAGTCATTCACGGGTGGGACGGGGACGTTTACGGTACGCCCGACTCAAACGTCCACCTATACTTGTACGGCCACTAGTTCGACGGGCCAGACGGCATCTCAAAGTCTGACCGTCAACGTAACGCCGGCCTCGCCGCCGGTGATCCAATTCGCGAGCGGGAACTCGATCACGGTGTGGTACAACACCGTGAATGTGAGCGCAGCCGGATCCTTCAGCCCCGCCGGCAACGCGCCGCTGACCTACATGTGGTCCGCGGTGAATAACAACGCGACCATCGCGAATCCGACGTCGGCGACTCCGACCATCAATCTGCCCTTCAACGTGGTGCCCGGCACGTATCTGTTCAGCGTGACGGTGACCGACAGTAAGGGCCTTTCGTCCACGGCGCAACTGGCCGTGACGTATATCAACGACAACGTCCCCAACTAAGGGGACAAGCGGGAAGGGGCAGATCCGAGCGATCGGATCTGCCCCTTTTTTTGTTGGGATAATGGGCAGAGCATCATCGGAACGGCCATGAAGAAGCGACGAGCCCGCTTGAAAGAACATCTAAACGCTGCCGTGAATGTAGGGCTTACGGCCAAGCGGAAAAGACGCGCGTTCGTCCAGATGTCATTTTCTATGGGTCGCGAACAGAACTTCCGCTGGGACAAAGCACTGGAGGCGGCGAGCGCTATCGAGGATAAGGAGTTGAGCCGGAAGCTGTCGCTGGGAAAGTGATTGTAGCAGACGTCAAGCTGCCTGAAGGCAAAATCGTGGCCAGGTCGCGGGCACACACAGACGAACTCTGGCCTGTTGACGATGGTCGTGGCATAGGGACTCCGGGTTTGGCGTCCGGATGTGAACTTCGGCCAAATGCTATGCAAATCGCTTTCGAAGCGGTCCTCCGGATTGACCCAATTCAAGCGAGAGTTACTGACGACGTGCGCTTCCCACAACTAGGATCCCACCAGGCAGCCCGAATATCCCGGAACGGCGAAATCTGGGATTGAACCCATCTCGGTCGTGTTCCTGGATATACTGGCTGCACTGGGAGGATGGCAAGGTGAAGCTCACGAGGCTGATTCTTTTACCGATCGTAGCAGCGACCGGCTTACTGTTCCCTCAGACTGAGCGGGCTCCCGCCGCACAAAAGGGGAGGTTCGAGCGTATTAAAGTGCATGGAAAATCTCTCGAAGGCGATTCGCCGGATCGCGATGTTTCGATCTATCTGCCCCCGGGATATGATGTGCGCCTTAACCAGCGATATCCGGTCGTCTACATCTTGCACGGCTACGGTAATTCGGATGAAGGCTGGTATGGACCCGTCACAAAGTCGGGATTCCAGAGCGCTGGCACGACCTTGCCCCAGGTTGCCGACAAAGCTATCTCGGGCGGTAGCGCGCGCGGAATGATCCTCGTGATGCCCAACGCATTCACTTTTTATCAGGGCAGCATGTATTCAAACTCTGTCACAACGGGCAACTGGGAGGCGTTCGTCACCCAGGACCTCGTTGAGTATGTTGATAGACGATACCGCACTCTCCCGCGGCGAGCCAGCCGCGGTCTGGCCGGGCAATCCATGGGCGGTTACGGGACCCTGCGCATCGCCATGAAGTATCCGGATGTGTTCTCGAGCATATACATGGTGAGCGCCTGCTGTCTAAAAGCAAGCTTGAACCCGCGAGACAATTGGGGCGTTGTATGGGATCAAGCAGACGGACTCGCCAAGGCAGAGGCACTCCAGAGCCTAGCTACCGTGGCGACGGCCGACGGCGGCACCATGAGGACCCTCGCGGAAGCTGCCGCCTGGTCGCCCAATCCGAAGAATCCGCCGTTCTTCTTCGATCTTCCGTCAATGGGCGGCCAGCTTCAGCCAGACGTCCTCGCTCGATGGGCCGCCAACGCACCGCTTGCGATGATTGACCAGTACGTGCCAAACCTAAAGAAATTGCGTGCCGTGGGGTTCGATGTCGGCGACAAGGATGTGCTGCTGGCTGCCAACAAGGATTTGAACAGGGTCCTGACTCAGTATGATATTGCTCACTCTTTCGAAATCCATGACGGCGATCATACCAACCGGATGGCCATGCGCTTCGAGACGAAGGTCTTGCCCTTTTTCTCTCACAACCTTTCGTTTGCCAGCGCGAGCTTACTTAATCGAAAGGATTAGAAGGCCTGTGACGTTCTAACCAACGGTCGTCGGCAAAGTCGCTGGGTCCAATTCAACCCCGACCGTCCGACTATTTCCCTTTGCTGAGCTTTCGGAAGTACTCGGCGACGGCGTCCACGTAGCCCGGCGGCACTTTGTCGGTGCCTCCGCTACGGACCTGGCCCTCCTCCTGGCCGTCCACCTGATTCCTCAAGCGGACTTCGAGGGCTTCCAGGTTCGGCAAGACTTCGCGGTTGATGCGGTTTTGCAGTTCCTGATTGCTCACGTCGCCGATGCGCAATTTGGTGATCTCCTGCTCCACCTGTCCGATGTCGCGAGTCACGTCGGGGTTGTCCTTGAATTGCTGGCGCAGTTCGTTGAGCTGAGCGGTCGCATCGTGGATGATGCGATTCGGATCGACCGGACGCCCGTCGGGAAGGTCATAATATCCCTCCGGCATGTAGCGGCCGAATCCGCCGCCATACTGCCGGCCTCCGGCGTAGCCGCCGGGTCCGTAAGCTCCGCCGCGCTGTCCACCGCCTTGCTGTGAGCCGCCCTGTTGCCCGCCAGCCTGCTGGCCGCCTGCCTGTTGACCACCCTGCTGGCCATTTTGCTGACCGTCTTGACCACGCCCAGCCATGCGCTCCATCTGGCCGCGCAGGCGTTCCACCTGTTGCAGAGACCGCGAGGCTTCACTCTGCGGATCTCCGCCCTGCTGGCCGTTGCCGAGCGCCTTCTCGGCGTCCTTGAGGTCTTGGGCAACCTTATCCATGGTCTGGGTGATGGGTGCTTCGCGGGAAACCATGAATCCACCCTGGCCTTGCCGGATATAATTCGCGGAGTACTTCATCCGGAGCTTCGCTTCGTTCTGCTGGAGCTCGCTGAGACCTTCGCGAACCTTACCGGAAGCGCCCGGTTGGGTGCCCGCCATGTCGCGCGCGGCCTTCTGCATGTCCTTTTCGAGCTGCTCGACTTCACCGGCCATCTTGTCCTTCTCGTCCGCCATCTGCTGATTTTGCTGGCGGCTGGCCGGAGGCGGCATTGCGCCCCGGCTGCGCGGATCCGCATTCATGGGATCGCCGTAGGTCTGCTTCAGACGGTTCGCAAAATCCCGCTGCTCCTGGGCGATACGTTCGGCGCGCTCGGAAAGATCGCCGAGCTGCGATGACGACTGCTGCTTCCGCATGCCGCTCAACTGATCCTGGGCATCTTTCAAGCGCTCAGCCGCCCGGCGGGCGCTCGCGTCGTTACCCTGCTGCTGACCTGATTGCGCCTGCTGAGCAGCCGCTTGCTGCGCGGAACGCATATCGTCGGCCGCGCGCGAGAGCTGTTCGATGGCCTGCGCGAGACGGCGGTCATTCGCCGGATCGCCGCGCCGCATTTGCGGCTGCTGCGCCTGACGGCCTTGCGAACCACTTTGCCCCGATGCCTGGGAACCCTGTTGGCCGGATTGTCCCGATTGGCCCTGCCGACCTGACTGCTGACCCGATTGTCCTTGCTGCCCTTGCTGGCCCTGCTGCCCTTGTTGTCCTTGCTGCCCTTGTTGTCCTTGCTGACCCTGTTGGCCCTGCTGCCCCTGCTGCTGCAACTGCTCCATCTGCTTCTTCAGCTCTTCGGCATCGCGACGCAACATTTCTTGCTGCCAGCGCTGTTCAAACGCCTGCTGCTTATTCTTCTGCTGCTGGGCCAGCTCCTGCTGACGCCGCGCCAAGTCTTGCAACTTCTGCAAGGCTTCGTCGATATCCTTCTGACGTTGTTCCGCCGAAGACGATTGCTGCTGACCCGATTCGTACTGGTTCTTTTCGGTGTCGAGCTCGAGGTCGAACAGGTTCGCCAGATCACGGCCAGCTCCACCGCCGCCCCCGCCGCCTCCGCGGCTTCCGAACGCCACTTGAATGTCCCGGAATGTGGCTTCGGCGCGCAACAGGTGCTGCAGCGCCTTCGTTTCGGGCTCGAGCGCATCGTTCCATCCCTGGCCCTTCAGCTTGTCCGAGGCCGGACCCATCTGGCTGGCGGCTTCCTCCATGTCCTTTACGAACGAGGAAAACTCCTGATTCGCGCCCGCCAGCTCGCGGCTCTTGGCGCGCTGGGCGAGTGACGAGGCCTGCTCTTTCAGCTTGGTTTGCATGTCGGCCAGGAAACGCGCATTCTCGGCAGCACTCACTTTATTCTTGGAGCCGCCGCGAATCTCATTCCAGGTGGCCGCGATGATTTCTTTCTCGCGCTGCGAAATTTGATCCTGGTCGTCCTGCTGGCCGCCACCCTGCATCCCCCCGCCGCCCTGCTGGGACTGCGTGTAATTCTTTTCAAACGGCTGGGTCTCGATGAACATGATGTCGGTGCGCGCCGTATTGCGCGCATCCTTGGCGGTCGCGTAGACGCTGACCACGTCGCCGGCCTGAAGCTTGTAGTCTTCGAGCGAGATCATGGTCTTGCCGGCCGCGGTTTTCACGCCCTTGTTGGGGAGAAGATTGACGGTTTTCTCCGGCGCGC
>JBEKBK010000376.1:0-8584 GCA_050015435.1 Bryobacteraceae bacterium | reverse complement strand
AGGCCCTTCGCCCTAGGACAGCCTGGTAGCCGTCCACCATTGCAACCACGCCGAGGCCGGCCCGTTCCTGAAGATCACCAGGCGGCGTACTTACAATTCCGCGCGCCAGAGCCTCGGCCACGACCGCGCGGGAGACAGGATGCAAGGAGCCGAAGCCGCAGGATGCCGCCACTCTGAAGAGCTTCTCCTCGGACTCACCTTCCGCCGGAAGCACCTGTGTCACGGCCGGCGCACCCACGGTCACAGTGCCGGTTTTGTCGAGGATTAGCGTATCTACCTCGGAGGCGCGCTCCAGAAAATCGGCGCTCTTGATCAGGATGCGAAGGCGCGTTGCCACCGTCATTGCAGCGATAACCGCGGCAGGTCCTGCCACGACCAAAGCGGTCGGCGTTGCCACCACTAGCACGGCAATCGCGCGCGAAAGGTCTTCAGTGAAGAAAAGCGTCGTTGCCGCCAGGGTCAACACCAGGGGCAGCCATACGCCGGCACGTTGCTCAAAGAGCCTAAGCACTGGAACGGTGGCACGCTCCACTTCCGCCAGGAGTTCCACCACCCGCCCCAGAACGGTATCGGCGCCCGCACCGCGGACTTGAATCCGAAGGAGCCCATCCAAGGCGACCGTGCCGGCGAAGACCGGGCTGCCAGGCCCGACGTCCTCGTGGAGCGACTCACCGGTGATGGCGGACTGGTCGACCGCGGCTCGTCCTTCGATGACCGTGCCGTCAACCGCAATCCTTTCTCCCGGCCGCACGAGGATCTCATCTCCCGGCCGCAGGCTGTCTGGATCGACGTGTTCCTCGTGTCCCTTGTACCATCGCACCGCCTGCCGCGCACTGAGGGCGCGGATTCCGTCGATGGCGGCCCGCGCGCCCAAAGAACTGCGCTCCTCGAAAAGGCGCCCGATCTCAAGGAACAGCGGGATCAGTGTCGCGGTGATGAAATCGCCAGTCGCCGCGGCGGCCAGAACGGCAATCGCGACCAATTGATCTGTGGAGCGGCGTGTGTCCCCGGTGAATATTCCGCGGAGTCCTGAGACGAGTGTTGGGATACCCACCACGGCAACCGCCAATCCCCGGCAAAGCTCTCCGATCTGCCATTGATCGGGAACGAAACGCACCAAAAGCGTGCCAAGACCGAGCAGCCCGATTCCCGCGAGCCCAGTGCCGAGACGCGTACTGATACGCCGGCGCTCATCCGGAGCGAGGCCCCCGGATAGCGCTTGGTTGCCCATCATGTCTGAGGCCGCGTGGCCGATCATGGCTTCCTGCCGTCGGGATTGGTTGTGCCGCGAACACCTGCATTCCCGGTACTGAGTTCGATGCGAAATCCGTGATAGGACCCGCCGATCGGGGGTGGTACCCACCGAACCTTACCGGCCTGGTTGAGCGCGCGTTCCACCGCGTCCCGATAAAGCCGTTCACGGACGACTACCCGGTTCGTTCGATATTCCTGCTCAAGCGCGTGAAAGGCTTCGGCAGAACCTCTGGAAAGGGCGAGTTCCGAATCCGCGGCGGAACGGGCCGTCTGCACCGCGGCGTCTGCTTTAGCATGAGCTTGCGGAATCGCGGTTTCCGCGAAAGCCTGGGCATCTTTTTTCATCGTCTCCGCGCCGATGAAGGCGCTCTGCACAGCGTCGAAATCCTTGGCGACGGCTGCCGGCGGCGCGAGTGACGTGAGCTCGAGCGATGCGAGTTCGAGACCCGAGTGGGCCGAATCCAATCCCGCCTGGGCGCGGCGGGTCGCGGTAGCAATCAGATCTGTCCGACCGTCAGCAAGCACCCTGTCCACACCCATTTCTCCGAGCGAACGAACCATCGCGGAGGTGACCTCAACGCGCAACACATCGTCGGCCTTGGGACCATAGAAAGCCCATTCTCCGGGGCTCCGCACTCGGTACCGAGCCACCATGAGGACTTGCACGATGTTATGGTCTCCGGTGACCGCGTAGCCTTGAGTCAGCGGACTCAGCGTGTTCTCGTCACCGACACCTTCGTCATCGTCGAAATAGCCGGCAAGGGTGCGCACGGGCATCTCCCATACATGCTTCACTTGCACCCGCACGACTCGATCCACCGGGCGGGGAAAGGCGAAAAGAAGACCCGGGCCGTGCTCCTGGAGAGCGGGCGTGGTCCCGACCAGGCGGCCCCAGCGCAGGATCACCGCCACTTCATCGGATTTCACGATAGTGATCCCGGAAATGCCATAGAGCAGCATCATCGTCGCAATCCACCAGTGCATTCGGCGCCAGGTCTGATCGATTAGGCCCGCCATCGGAGCCAGGAGCCGGACGATCTCAGAGGGCGGTCCTTGCTTTCTCACTTCAGTTCCTTGTTCTGCAGCAGAGAAAAAGGTTCCGAGTCAGTACGTAAAATCAGCGATGTGGTCGCCGTGACCAGCTTGTTCAGGGACTCGAGCGAGCGCGTGAACCGGTATAACTCCGGGTCGATACGGTGGGCATCCGCATAAACCTTCGCCACTTGTGCGGCCGATTCGCCGCGTATCCGAGCCTCTTCTTCCGCGCCTTTGGCCGTAATCCTCGCGGCCTCTACCTCCGCCTCGGAACGAATCCGGCTAGCCTCGCGCTCTCCTTCGGCTTGGAATCTGGCCGCGAATTGTCGACGTTCGGCGCGCATCTGGTCGAATACCGCGGTCACATTCGCCTCCGGCAGCGCGATTCGCTCTAATCGAATCTGCTCGATGGTCACGCCGTAGTTGCGGAGCGCCATCGGCGCGGTGGAAGCGAGCAGTTCGGACTCGATCTGATCCACCTGCAAATCGTCCGGATTCGTGGATACGAGTGCGGAGAGGTCGTGCCCACCCAAAGCTCCGATGGCCGCATTGGTCATCAGACCATCAAGTTTGTCGTCAGCCCCGCCTTCAATGCCAATGGCTTGCGTGAAGGTGAGGGGATCTCCGATGCGCCACACCACGAAGGTGCGCGCGATAATATTCTTTTTATCGCGGGTCAGCATTTCAGTTAGGCCCGCCTCATATACTTTCCGGCGCATATCGAGCGAGACCGCCTGGTCGATGGGCCACGGCAACTTCCAATGCAGGCCCGGCTGAGTTGCCGCGCGAAGCGGACGTCCAAAACGGGTAATGAGCACTGCCTGTCCCTCCCCAACCACCACTGCGGTTGCATCAAAACCGATGGCGGCGAGAGCAAGCAAACCGAAGATCGCTCTCATCCAGCGCTGTGTTTTTACGGAATCAACCACAATTCTCCTCCGTCCCGTTGGAAACGGGAATCCACAACGGTAAACTGAAGCCCACTAAGACCGTTCTCTAGCGTCTCTAAACGGCGCCGGAAAATGTATTCCTGGGGAGCGGCACGAAACTGGTATTCCACAGTTCGGAAACTCCAAGCCTCGCCCATCGCTTGTGCCAGGGTTTTGATCCCATCCGCGCGGGCTGTGTTTTCCCGCTTTAGAACAGAAGCCTCAGCGGCCGGCACGATTTCGTTGTGGTAAGCATGAGCATTCACGACCGCCGTCACCTTCGCGATCTCGGCCGAAACGACGGCTTGGTAGTCAGAGGCAACCGCCACCGGCGGGTGCATTCCGCTGACCGTGAACGCTACGATCTGTACGCCAAGACCAAGAGCATCCGCATCCTGCTGTACCATTTCGCGCATGCGACTGGTCAGGACTACAACATTTTCAGATAACGCTTCAGAGAGAGTTCGGTTCACCGTGGATCTCATTACCGCACGATAGGCGATTGCCCGGATGGCATCGGCCGGGTTTTGGCTGTGGTACCGCCAGGCTCGGGCATCGGCGATTCGGTACTGCACTGTGGCGTCCACGGTAATAAGATCACGGCCGTTGCCCAGCAAAAGCGTGTATTCATTGGCTGCATGCTCGAACGCCCACAGAACGTTCTCGGGACCGCCTCCCGTCCGGGCTTCGTGCCCGACCGTGGTCGTTTGAATTCGCCGCACTGGAATCCGAAACACTCGATCGATGGGCCAGGGCCAATGTAGCTGAAGTCCCGGCTGAAGCAGTTGTCGCTCCGCCACGCCCAGGCGCTCGATCAACCCCTCCTCCTGCATCCCAACCACCGTTAGCGAGGTGGATAACCATGCCAGCAGGCACAGTCCGATCGCGAGCGGTTCGATACCACGGCGGACCACCGTCAGCGCCCAAGTCGAGCGCAGGTCAATGCCAAGCTGCCATTCTGCGTTGTCCAGAATGCTTGCGATGATGTTCGGCCGACTGCCGAGAATCGAAAGGACGTCCATCTCAAGCGGTAATGTCCGTACGCCATCGTCATTTATAGGCTTGGCCCAAAAGAGACCGTAGCAGGCAGCAAAATTGATCACGATGAGTGCGTAACGGAGAACTTGTACGCTGGAGTAGAACCCTGCGGACGCCAAGCCAATCGACAATGCGGAGACGACCAGAATCCACGCCACTACACGAGATCCGCGACAAAGGCCCGGACTCTCACGAAAGCGTCTCGAATCCACGGCTTGTAGGTAGTGTGCTGCCGCGGCGGAGAGCCCGGCCGCCGCGAGACTAATGGCTGCGCCGATTACCGCCGCCAGCGGCGCGGGCGCGCTTAGTCCAGTGCTATATAGCAAATCGAGGCCCAGCGCGAACACGCCTGCCGCGGCAGTGGCTAAGCTGATGATCCGGATCGCACCAAGCTCTCGCAAGCGCCCTTCAATCCGAATCCAAAATTTCGCTACGCGAACCCTCCAGCCAATGCTTGGCGGGGAAACTGGTGTCACTGCCTCAACCGCCGCCTGCGCGGCCGGTTTTCCCTCGCCGTCGGCATCTGGCTGCGTGGCCCGCAGCTCCCGGGTAACAGCGATCCCAATCAAAATGCCGGCGGCGATTCCGAAAGTTATGGCGACGTTGAACAGTACCGGGTTCCCGAGCAATTGAGCCGCGACGAACGCGACTACAATGCCCAGAATCGACGCCGCCAAGAGCAACAGCACGACCGCACGGTACGGATCACGACCCGTGTCAGGATGTACCGGAGGCGGAGTGGGAACGTCAGCATGGGTCATTCCATTCAGAGTCGAGTCAAGCGGATCTGGCAAGTCCGCTGAAGACGGGAGCAGGTTGGACGGCAGTAGATTGCTCATGCGGAAACGTTCACTCCGTTTCATACTTCGTTCAACACTTTTTCACAAGTCCGGATTAGCTTTTAGTCGATGCAGACTAATAAGCTTCTCCCACGAATTTTGAAAAGCATGAACTCACGATGATCATATCGTAGAGAAGTGGGGAAGGCCAGAAAAACTGCGGATCTTAGTGTCTCAAGCGTGATTTTTAGAAAACCGAAGAGATTGGCGGAGGGACGATCACAGTTCGCGCCTCGGCTACGCTGGGCACCACGCACCGCGATTCTCATTATTTCCTATCGACCTGAACTCTGATCAAGTTCGGGGGCAAGGCCGAATGCCATACATCGCCAGGATTGGACCATCACGGCCCGGTATTTAGGGTCACCGTGTCCCAGTTTGTTCCACTCAAGCCGTTGACATTTGAAGGGGCGTTTCGTATATTGATGCTCGCTGGCAACACCTTGTACACACTTTGAGCCGGTAGAATCAAGCATTGCAATTATTCCTGGCTCATTTTAAAGACGTTTTTGGTTAGCCTGGTCTGTCACATTTACTTTTCGGCAAGGGGCTATTCGCATGAAGCTACGTTGCTTTCGCAATTCCGTGACGGCAAGAGCCTTAAGAAAGTCGAGTGTTGGCCTGCTGTTGGTATTGGCCATTATGAGCGTCTTGCAATCGACGCGCATCAAGGGCGCATCGGCTGTGGACCACACGGTTACCCAGGCTGATATGGAAAAGTGGAAGGTTCAGCTTTCGAACTGGGGGCGTTGGGGAAAAGATGATCAAAAGGGAACCTTGAATCTGATCACTCCGGAAAAACGGAAGGAAGCAGCTGCTCTCGTGAAGGACGGGTTCGTAGTATCGCTAGCCCACGATGCCTTGACCGAAAAAGCAATCGATAACCCAAGCCCATATGAAGACACGATGACCTCGGCCGGCCCAGTTGCTTCGACAGACAAAATCGGGGTATCCTTCCATGGACTCGCTCACACGCACTTCGATGCATTAGGGCATCACTTCGTCGACGGTAAGTTATACAATGGGTTTCCACAGAAACAATACGTCACCATGGACGGCGGTGCTTCGAAGGGGGCTATCATAAACGCCAAAGATGGCGTGTTTACCCGTGCCATCCTGATGGACATTCCGCGGCTGAAAAACGTTGAGTATCTTGATCCTGGAACTCCGATCTATGTTGAAGATCTCGAGGCTTGGGAGAAGCAGGCTGGTATGAAGGTCAGAGCTGGGGACGCGCTTTTCATCCGCACCGGCCGTTGGACGAGACGAGCGAAGTCGGGCCCCTGGGATATCGGCAAAAGCGAGGCTGGACTGGATGCCTCGGTGATTCCATGGCTGAAGCAGCGTGACGTTGCATTGCTTGGAAGTGAATCGGCCTCGACCGTGCTTCCCTTTCCGCCAACTACCCAGATTCCCGAAAGAGCTCCCGACGGGGGGCAGTTATGGGACTATCGGCCGGTCCACAATTTCGTTCTCACGGTTTTGGGGATGAACGTTATTGATGATATGGACTTGGACAAGTTGAGCGAGGCCTGCGCGGCGCGCAAACGATGGGCTTTCCTGGTGACGATGGCACCCCTGCCGATGCCCAAGGGTACCGGATCACCGATTAACCCGATCGCGGTGTTTTAAATCGTTCCACTCTCGCAGCATCCAATCGTTAAAACATCAGCTGGCCGGGGGATCTCGCTATGAAAATGTGGAACCGCGTTAGTTTCGTGGCGTTTGTCGCCGTCATTGGTGGGCGGCTCTGGGCACAAGATACGACCGTTCTTGGCGTTGTCACCGACGATGGCGGCGGCCGTGCCGGGAGCGACAACTGCTCTGTTAGGCATCACGCTAACCGTTTCGGAGGAGGCGACAGTCAGTGTAGCGTTGAAAGTGAGCAGTTAACCAGGAGGTGACGGTGTCCAGAAGCGTGCAAACGTTGAATTCGGATTCGGCCACGTTGAGCGGCCTCGTCGATGAGCGGAAGGCGGATTTGGCACTGAGTGGTCGAAATTTAGTGCAACTGAGCCTCCTAAATAATCCAAGGACCCATAAGGACCCATATGGACTGACTTATGAAATGTAATGTGGATGTTGGCTCGATGTTGCCGTCGCTGATGATCACACTCGGAATCGGGTCCACAGTACTTGCGAAGAGAGCGGTGATGCCAATGCGGTTTTCTGTCGCTGACAAACTCGAACCCCATGAAATCCTTACGCCTGCCGTCGCCGGCATCGCTCGCGAGGACATGCTTTGAGGCGTCTCACCGCAATATCGTGTATCGCATTCGGCTGCCTGCTCTCGAAGGCCGCGCTAGCCCAGAGTGAAGCGCCTGCCGTTGCGATCGAAAGAGCACCGTACCATCTTCCGGTGTTTAAGAACGAGTATGTGACGGTGTTGAAGATTGACGTCCCACCGCACCGTAACACTGGGTTTCATATCCACACGGCGGACACCGTGTCCGTCAACATTGAGGACGCCGACATGGCGAACCAGTTGCCCGGCCAAAAGCAGACTCCGCCGCAGCGATCCAAGCGCGGACAGGCTGCCTTCACTGCCTATTCAAAGGAGTCGCCTCGGATTCACAAGGCTTCTAATATGGGGGACACGCCGTTTCATAACGTTGCTTTCATATTCAACTATCCCCACCCCGGGCGGTTCTCGCCATCCTCGAGGGCGGGCGTTTCCGGCTATAGCGAGATCATGGACAATGATCGGGTTCGCGGCTGGCGTCTCGTCCTGGACCCAGGACAAACCGCAGACGCTTTCACCCAGAATGCACCCGGGCTGCGCATTATCCTCAGTGGCGGCGAGATCGCCGAGGTCGTGCGCGGCCAGCCCGACCGCGGGATGAATCTGCGCCTGGGAGAATTCTATTGGCAGGACCCAGGGGTGACCCGCGCGATCCGTAACATCGGAACGACTCGCCTCGAATTAATCGAATTCGAACTGAAGTAACCGGGGCAGATTGAGACACGACGTGCACTGCGACTGCAGTACTCATTGCCACGCAGCCACGGCACACGACGGCTCGGTGCGTGGTTGGCCAACATTTGCCGTTAGCGTCGTTTGACGTTTAGTCCGATAATGGGAGCCATCCATGTCAGTTATCCCGATTTCCGTTTTGAGCCTACTTCTCGTTGCGCCGATCATCCCGGCGCACGCACAAAGCTTGGAAGGCCGTTGGAGATTAATCGGGGCCCAGGAGGTCAGGGCCAACGGAGAGGTAGTGCGCCTGCCCTGGGGAGCGCACCCGATCGGCTCCCTCTTAGTGCAGGGCGGGGCCTGCTACGTGCAAATTATGTCGACCGACGTCCCTTCGTTCGCGGCCGAGCAATCCGTTCGCGATCAGATGAAGGCCACATTGCTGAGCTCGTATGTTGGGTATTCGGGCGCATGCGTGTTTAGCGAGAAGGACGGAACGCTCAGCATCAAAGTCGATGCGGCCTGGCGCCCGGACATGGTTGGGACTGAGCAGAGACGGGTCTTCAGGTTTGAGA
>JBEKBK010000375.1:0-8681 GCA_050015435.1 Bryobacteraceae bacterium | reverse complement strand
GGCCGAGTCTGAGTGTGGGCTGGAGGGTTCGCAAACTAAACCTCATTCACGTAGAGTTTCGTGTCCGTGCGCGAGAGGCGCTCGGCACCGGACGATGTGGCGATATAGGTTTCGCCGCACGCGAGGTAGCCAGTCTCCGGCAGGTATTGATTAGGGTGTACGACGATGACGCCATTTTCGAGGAGGGGTGAGCGTGTCTCGGAATCAATGGTCGCCCCCGGAGAAACCGACCCGACGCCGAATCCGTGACCGCGCGTCCGCATGTATGGCGGCTGGCAATAACGGCCGTAGCCGGCCTCTGTGAGGATGGAGTCGATGGTTCCGGCAATCACAGATGCATGCACGCCGGCTTTCACCGCGCCGACTGCGGCGTGGTAGGCACGGATCAATAGATCGTACTTTTCGATCAGCACTGGAGGCGCCTCGCCGATGACCACGGTCCGGCAAAGCTGGAGGAATTGTCCGTCGCGCACCGGCGTGATTTCACCGATGATGATGTCGCCGGGAGCAAGTTGCCGATCCGTCGGATTCCGCATGGCGGTATTGTGCGGACCAGAGCTCATCAGGATGAAATTGTCGTCCGCACCGGCGCAACGCATGGCGTACTCCATCTCAGCTACGAGTTCGTATTCGCGCACGCCGGGGCGGGAAATGGCGCGAAACGTCTCGAATCCGAGATCCGCTATCCCGCCCAGACGACGCACCAGGTCGAGCTCGTCGGGAGTCTTGAACTGCGCGATTGTGTCGATGATATCGTCCGCGGGCTGAATCGCTAGTGTGTCGCTGAGGACAGCGCGAGGCATCTGCCCGCCTCCGGCCAGGCCGATCGATCCCTTGATTCCTACGCTCAGAACGGTCGCGGTCAACGCGTCTCTGAAATCGCTGACGCCGCGGACGTCGCCGATCCAACTATGGCGTTTGGCCCGTCGCGCGTCCCACGCAGGGTCTACCAGCAGCATAACTTCGCCGGACGCGGAGACAACGGCGGCATTGTGGGGACCCATCGGCCGAAAGCCTGCGAAATAGTGGAGGTCGCTCGCGCGCAGAATATTGCAGGTGCCGTTGGAGTAGACGATCAACCCGCCCAGGCCGCGCTCCGAGATGAGCCGTACTGCTTCGTCTAATTTCCTAATGGGATGCCTCCCATAATTTGGGCATCGGGTCCTCTGTTCGCAGACTCCTCACCTGATTCAAAAGGTCAAATCCCTTATATTTCCGCGCGAGGTCGTTCCAGCCAAACGGATTGTTTGCATCGCCACGCGGATGCAAGACAGTTTGTTGCAATCGTCGTCCCTTCACTTTAATGGTTACTTGCGCAGGCCATGTCGCAGGATAATGCTTTTCGAGATGCGCCGCTCGGCGTACAGTCACCTTCGTCATCAGGGCTCGGATTTGATCGTTCAAGAAAACGGGGGAACGCCGAACATCGATTAAGCGCACGGGCGAAAGCAGGGCCAGGGCGATCTGATACTGCACGCTGACAATTGACGCCACGCGATCCGCCGGGTGCTCGGGATGATCGATCACCCAACGCTGCGATTCTGGAACTCCCACGAGGATTTCCTGGATGGACGCAACATCGATTTGCTCGGCCGCCACGAGCTCGCGGCACGCTTCAATGGCGGCAAGACCTTGGCGCGCGGTAGGAAAAGGCTTCATTCCGACCTCGTCCAAAAGGTAGCGTCGGCCGAGATCCTTCAATAACACCTTTCGCGAAATCCGTACACCGGCTATCCGGCCGAGGTGCTGTTCGAGGAGATCATTCGGCCCGACCAGACCGTTCCGGGCGGCAGTCGCGGCCAGAACGCCGTTTGACGCGGCTACGCCAAGTATCAGCCAGCGAGAGGCTTCTGGCGAACGAGCAGGCGAGGAAGTTCCGACGGACAAAGTAAGCGCGGTGGATAAAGCTCCCGCGGTTTTCTCAACGGTCAGACCATAGAATCGAGAGGCCGCCGCGGCGCTGCCCAGGGCGGCGCAAAAATATGTCGGCCAGACTCGTCTGCGCAGAATCGCGGGACCATTGACCGCGCGGCCTAACCGGATCAGTAACTCATATCCCGCCGCCGCCGCCGCGAAAAAATCTCTCACTGCCGGCGCCCCGAGTGCGCGACATGTTGGCATGATCACCGAACCTGGAGTCGTGCACGAAATCAGATGAATATCGTCAATTTCAGTGCTGCGAATCGCGGCGCACACGCAAATGAGATTGTTGAACCTGGCGTCAACAGCGTCCGCGGCGCCAAGTGTATCTGCGAGGTGCAACTTGAGAAGCTCGAATCGCGCGGGCGGCAAGTCGCCGAGTTCACGGCTTTGTACGAATTCAGCCAACGCGATAAGCGTGTTCATTTCCTGGAGCGCAAGTCCGCGGTGGCCTGCTCATCGATTTCCAAAGTACCTGGATGAAGCACCACGCCATAGCTCTTTTTGGCGGCTTCCAAAGAAACGTAGCCCTCGAGAACATCCACGCGAACCCTCTCCGGATCGCGTAGAAAAGGATCACCCCATCCACCACCACCGGCCGTGACGATAATCGCCTCGGTACCGGCAGGTACTTCATGACGAATCAGATCGACATGCGCGAAATCCGATTCACCAGGCAAGCGCGCGAGGCTGTCGGAAGGCTTCCCCGGTCCGCCGCCGTTCGCTCCCCATGGCGGAAACTGATGGCGACCGGTATCCGCCAGGGACCAATATCCATCCACGATGCCTTTGACTTGGATTTCAATGCCCAATCCGCCGCGGTACTGGCCGGCGCCGCCGGAATCGCACCGCAACTCGCGCCGTTCAACCAGGATCGGCCAGCGAAGCTCCATCTTTTCAATCGGCGCATTGTGAACATCACCCTGGCACACTGAAACCGCGCCTGACTCGCCATCTTCCCACGGACACGCGCCCCAACCACCGCCTTCGATGCTCTGTGTCACGAAGCGTTTCGCGGTACCTGGATCTTCGCCGAAGAAGACGACCGTTCCTCCGAGCACTCCGAGATGCGCGGCCGGGATTTTGTCGGGCAAGATTGGCGCGAGCGCGCTGAGAATCGTATCGACTACAGTAGGCAGAGTCCGGCCCCATGACGCCATGGGCGCCGGGTACGGAGCCATCATGTAATTGCCTTCCTGAATTTTTACTTTCAGGGCCCGGAACCCGCCTTCGTTGACCGGATCGTTAGGCATCGTGATGGCCTTGTACGCTATCAGGGGCGCGGCTAGCGTGCGGGCGTTAACGGGCTGGCGGCGCTGCAACGAACATCCGGTCAGATCGATCTCCATTTCACTTTCGCGGATCGTAACCTTCGCATGAATGCGAACAGGTTCGTCGTTGTCAAGGGAGTGGCCGCCAAACAGTGATTCAGCTTCGTATACGCCATCCGGCAACTGTGCGATGACGGCGCGGCAACGCGCTTCCGTCTGATCGAAGATCTGTTCAATGGCTTGTTGCATCACGTCCTGGTGATACCGCTCAAAGAGTTCTTCGAGTCTTCGCTCGGCCAGACGGCAAGCGGCAATCTGCGATTTCAGGTCTCCCATGGACGATTCGGGAAAACGAATGTTATCGCGAATGATCCGCCACACCTTTTCGTCCAGCTCGGCGGCTTCGTAGAGCTTGATCTGATCGAGCTGAAGCCCTTCAATCCATGGGTCGATCGCGTTGTTGCCTGCGCCGAATCCCGTGCTGACGCCGCCGACGTCGATCCAATGCGCGCGGGTAACCGCAAAGCCGGCCAGTTCGCCGCCCGCGAAGCAGGGCGTGTAAATCATGATGTTGTTCAGATGCTGTCCCGCGACGCGCTGATGATTCGTGATGATGACATCGCCCGGCCGGAACCCGTCCAGACCGAAACGCCGGACTCCATCCTGAATCACCACGCCGAGATCGGCAACGAAATGCGACACGCCACCAGTATTTTGGGAAAGCAGGCGTCCCGCAGTGTCCACCAATCCGCAACAATAATCCCGCACTTCATAGATCATCATGTTGTAGGAAGTTCGCTGAAGAACGTAGGACATTTCATTCGCAATCGCCGGGAGCGCGTTGCGTATGACTTCCAGCGTCACGATGTCGAGCCGGCTCATGTTAAGGACTCTCGAAGGTGAACGATCAGCTCGCCAGTGGGCCTGACCTCGGCCTGATCTCCGGGAAACAGGATCGTAGTGCTCGCGTATTCCTGGATGATCGCGGGGCCCGCGATGCGCGCACCAGCCGCCAGCTGATCGCGCACATATACGGGACAATCGGTGGCCGTTTCGAGAAACACTCGCCGCACGCGCACCGGCTGCGGCAAGTTGGCTGAAGGAGGCGCCATCGGCAGATCCTGGAGTTCGCGGCTGGCAACTGCGGCCAAACGGATGCTCACCAATTCGAGCGGCTGCGCGGGATCATGATAGCCGAATTGCCGCTGATGCGTGTGGTTGAATACAGACCGGATTGTTTCCCCGTAGCCGGGGCCGAACATTTCGGGGTGAATCGGTATCGGGATCGAGAAGTCCTGCCCGGAGTATCGAACCTCAAGGAAATGTCGAAAAACGGTGCTGGAGCCTGGGCCGAGCCGCTTCCGCGCGTCCAATTCGAGTTCCTGAGCAATGCCTCGGAGCACATCGAAATCTGTCTTTTCAAGCGGCTTGTAATAGGTGCGAACGTAATCGTGCCTCAAGTCCGCCATCAGCATCCCGGCCGCCGAGAATTGGCCCGGAAAATTCGGGACGATGATGATTGGAATATGCAGCGAGCGGGCGACTTCGACGGCGTGTAGAGGACCCGCGCCGCCGAAGGCGACCATAGCGAAGTCGCGTGGATCGTAGCCGCGCTCGACCGACACCTGGCGAACCGCAAGTGACATGTTCAAGACAGCAATCTTCACGACTGCCAGGGCGGCTTCGACATCTGTTAAGCCTAGTGGTTCGCCAATGCGAGTTCGTATAGCCACACGCGCGGCCTCGACATCCAGCCTCATTTCGCCGCCGAGAAATCCGCCGGCGTCGAGGCGTCCCAGGACCAGATTGGCGTCGGTGACGGTCGGCCCAGTCCCACCTCTCGCGTAACATACCGGGCCTGGATCGGCTCCGGCGCTCTCGGGCCCCACACGCAGCGAGCCCACCTCGTCAACGCGCGCGATGCTGCCCCCGCCGGAACCAACCTCCACCGTATCCACTACCGGCAGCATCATCGGATGGCCTTCCACATAGCCGCCGATGTGATAGCCGTGTGCCATGGTCGGTTCGCCATCGCGAATCAGATTGGTCTTGGCGGTCGTGCCACCCATGTCGAATCCGATGACATTCTCATAACCAAGGCGGCGGCCCACGCGCGCGGCTGCGATGAATCCTCCTACTGGGCCGGATTCGAGCATCGCCACCGGGAGCACTTTGGCCGTTGAAGGAGCCATTACGCCGCCATTGGATTGCATGATCAGCAGGTCGCCATGGAAACCCTGATCTTCCAACATTCGTTCCAGCCCTTCCAGGTAAGCGCGTACTTTGGGGCCGATGTAGGCGTTTAGCACCGTGGTGGAGGTACGCTCGTATTCGCCGTACTCACGCAGGATTTCGTGAGACAGGGAAACGTAGGCGTTGGGAACGCTCGGCGACAGCAATTCGCCCATGTGTTGTTCGTGAGTTGGATTATTCCAGGAATGGAGAAAGCACACTGCGGCCGCCTCGACCCCCGATTCCGCTACGCGCGCCGCGACGCAGCGCGCCTGTTCGTCGTCGAAAGGGATAAGAACTTCGCCGCTCGCAGCGATTCGTTCGTTCACCTCGAACGTGAGGTGGCGGGGCACCAACGGCTTCGGACGCCTAAACCAGATGTTGTACGCCTCCGGGCGATTCCCGCGGCCGATCTTGTAAACGTCGCGCGTGCCGCGTGTAACCACCAAAGCCGTGCGCGCGCCGGTTTGCTCGACTACTGTGTTGATCGCAACGGTAGAGCCATGCACGAAAGTTCGGATCTCTCCGGCGGGCTGCTGAATCTTTTCGAGGCAATTCAGAATTCCGCAAGCCAGCTCGCCCGGGGTGCTGGAACTCTTGGAGCTCAGAAGGCGTCCAGTCGAATCGTCATATCCCAGCAGATCGGTAAACGTACCGCCGATATCCACCGCAACGGTTAGCGCCATCGGATATCCATTTCTATAGGCCGGGACCGGTTCGCCAGAAATCGAAGCGTGCTTCCAGCGCGCTCAGAGTTTGCGTGCCAATCACGCCGAGTGCGGCGATCACCATCAGCGATACAAACATATCGGTGGTCTTCAGGAGCTGTCCGTTGTAGGCGATGCTGTAACCCAATCCGGTGCTGGAAGCAAACAATTCACCGATGATGACACCCGTGAGTGCGCGTCCCAGGCCGAGCCGCAATCCAGCGACAATCATGGGGACGGAAGCGGGTAAAGCAACCTTCCATAGTACGTCGTGCGGGCGGGCGCCGAAGGATCGGGCGGCGAGAAGAATTCCTGGGTTGACGCTCTTAATTCCGGCGATGGTGTTGACCATGACCGGAGTGAAGGCTAGCAAGAATGAAATCGCGATCACGGTGTACATTCCCAGGCCGAACCAGATCACGAAGATCGGGTAGAAAGCGACTAGTGGAGCCGAGTACAAGAACCAAACAAATGGATCTAATATGTACTCAATGATCCGATACCAGCCGGCTGCGATGCCCAAGACCAAGCCCACCAGCACCGCAGATCCAAAGCCCACGGCGAATTCTCCCAGGCTCACTCGAATATTGCGAAAAAGTTCACCTGACTTCGCCTCCGCGATAAGTTCCACGAAAATCAGGGAAGGCCGCGAGGTGAAGAAAGGGTTGAGCCATCCCAAACGCACCGCCGCTTCCCATGCCACCAGAATGATCGCGAACGATAGAACACCAAGCCAGCTACGCGAGTTCCTCATGTTCACCGTTGCAACCGTTCTTCGAGCTTTCGCACGCCCGACGTCGCCGCGAATCCGAAGGCGGAGACGAGCAGGACGTAGAAGAGCAGATGGTCGACCCGAAACGCGGAGCCGAGCTTCAAAATCTGGTTGCCGACACCGTCCTGCGAAACATACATTTCCGCCACTACCACGCCTAGTATTCCCCGGCTCATGCCGAGCCGGACTCCGATCATGATGGAAGGCAATGACGCAGGCAGAATCACTTTACCGAAAATGTCGTGCTTTTTCGCACAGAAGGATTGCGCCACCAGGACCAGGGAGTGATCGACCTGCCGAACGCCCGCGATGCTGTTTACGATGATCGGGATCACTGCGGCCACAAACACTACCGCGACTTTGGATTGCATTCCAATTCCGAGCCAGAGGACATAGATGGGGATGAGCGCGAGTTGCGGGGTCGCGTATATCGCCATCACCGGCGGGTCCAGCAGATAACGAAGGGTTTGAAACGAGCCCAGCAGTAGGCCGATGGGTATGCCTATCAACACGGCTAATGCCATACCGATTACAAATTCTTCCAGGCTGACCGAAACGTCCCGCGCGAAACTCTGGCTCTTGAGAATTTCCAGGCTTGCCGCGAGCACATGGCTAGGCTGGCTGGTGTAGAACCCTTCCACCAGGTGCAGCCTCGGTGCGACCTCCCAGACGAGGAGAAACAGCAGTACCGATACGGTTGAGATGAACGCCCGGCTCTGCATGAGTCTAGCCATTTCTCCTAGCTATGGGGCGCGATCACCGCACGTTCACTATGCATTCCGCCCATCAGATGTGTGCGGATGCGACGACGGTAGTCTACATAGGTCTCGGTGTCCATCATTTCGATGGTGCGGGGACGCGGCAAATCAATCGAAATCGTTTCGATGATCTCGCCAGGGCTGTGACTCATCACAACCACGCGGTCGCCCAGGAAGATCGCTTCATCGATGCTGTGTGTGACGAACAGCGCGGTCTTCTTATCCTGCTCCCAGATCCTGAGAAGTTCGTTGCCCATCACTTCTCGGGTCTGCGCGTCGAGCGCGCCGAAGGGCTCGTCTAACAATAAGATTTCCGGATCAACCGCCAGCGCTCGAGCGATCCCGACGCGCTGACGCATTCCGCCGGACAACTGATGCGGACGATATTGCTCGAATCCTTTTAACCCGACCAGGTTGACGTAGCGGTGGGCGCGCTCGGTCAGATCCTCGCCAGTCCAACGATGCAGCTCCAGACTGAAGCGGACATTCTCCAACACCGTGCGCCATGGCAGTAGCGCAAAATCCTGGAACACCATCGCACGATCGCGCCCCGGGCCGTTCACGGAACGGCCATTGACCAGAACGCTCCCGGAGGCGGGCCGGATCAGCCCGGCGATCGCAAGAAGCAAACTGCTCTTCCCGCAGCCGCTCGGGCCCACGATCGTAACGAATGTTCCGTGATCGATATCGAGATGAATTCCGGAGAGTGCCACGAAAGTTCCGCCCTGAAGCGGCTTCTCGTACGCGATGGTCACGCCGGCGATCTGAATGTGCGGCGCTGCCGTTAGGACGCTGGCTTCCATTGATTGTACGTATCGATATACGACGGGACCAGATACTTCTCCGGCGGCCAGGGAGCCTCAAAACGGCCGGCTTTGATGCCCATTTCGAAATACGCCTGAAGTCCCTTCGCGCTCGGCAGGCGCCCGTCTTCGAACAGGTAGTCGATAAAAGAATCGTAGGTTGGCCCGAGGTATTGTGGGTCCATTTGAACATGCGCGCCCAACACCTGTTGAGCGAG
>JBEKBK010000374.1:0-14327 GCA_050015435.1 Bryobacteraceae bacterium | reverse complement strand
AGGTCGAACAGGGATCGCCAGATGGAGGTGGAACTCAGTGGCGGGAAGCGCAGCAGCCGATCAATCGCACCGCATCAAGTCCGGCGCTCGGCATTCAGTCCGTGCATAATTCAGGTGTAACGATCATCGGTACAATTTCTCTATGACTCACCGCGGGCTGGTTCTTTACAAGCGGCACAACTCCACCTGCAGCGTTAACCGCAGCAAGATTCCTCTGGCCAAACGTCGCTTCTGGATGGATTGCGACCGCCAAATTTGGATCGTTGGAAGGATGCCGAGCGGGGACTTGGTACCCCGCCAGCCTACAGGATGCACCGACATCAAACAGGTCGAGGCGGTCCGCGCCGCGCACATCGCGCACTCCGTGAAAGGGGCAAAGGCCGGCGCCGTTCACGGACCCACCATAGCAGAATGCGCCGAGAAGTACCTTGCCTCGCGGCGACATGAACTGGGTGACACGACCATCGGGCAGCACAAGCTCTTCCTGGACCGGCTGAACAAATTCTGCGAGTCGATCAATGCCGTCTACATGCGCGATCTCAGCGTGAACCTCCTGGAAACCTTCAAGACGGAGGGATCCCCGAGGACATGGCGGACACGTCGAAGGCGACTGCTGTCGCGAAGCTTCGCTGCGTCTTACGTACTGCGTACCGCCGCGACTGGATCAAGGAATCCTGGTGGACAAGGTGACCTCGTACCGGGCGGTGTACGAACAGAAGGAACCCTACTCGGATGAAGAGGTGAAGAAGATCTTTGCTGAGGCGCTGGATCTGAACGGCGGAACTCACGGCTACGCGAAACACCCGAAGACCTTTCGACTCTTGCTGGAGCTGATGCTTGAAACGGGAATGCGCGTCGGGGATGCTATCCGTTACGATCCCACGCTCGTTGTGAAGGGCGAACACCTTAACGATGTGCGTGATCTGGTGGATAAGACCGTCGCGCGCTATGGTCGTCTGGATGCCGCCGTCAATTGCGCTGGAACCGAGGGGAAACCTGGCCCGGTGACGGAACAAACTGCACAAACCTACGCCGCGACTTTCGACACGAACGTCCTGGGTACGCTGCTCAGCATGAAGCATGAGATGCGCGTCATGCTTGTCCAGGGAAGCGGCAGCATCGTCAACGTGTCGTCTACCTACGGTCATATTGGCGCTGCAGGCGCTTCCATATATTCGGCTAGCAGCCCGTGCCTAAAAAGAAGCTCTTGGATTTTTGCCGCGGATGCCGCAGAGTCGCGGAGAACATTTCCGTCTTTTGCCCCCTGTGATACCCTTCCACGGCAACCGGGCGGCTAGATGGATGAATAGCCGGTTTTATGCATGGAGTCTTCGGCGCGCTTGCAAGAAGCTCGGCCTCCAGAAACCGATTACTTTGACCTTTGTGCCGAGCTCGGCCGATGTCGCCGGATCTCTCGGGGAACGGTGCGTAATTTACTACTGCGTGGACGAATATTCCCAATTTAGGGGCGCCGATAGAACTGCGATCCTCGAAATGGAACGGAGGCTCATCGAGAAGTCGGACCTGGTCGTTGTCTCCGCGAGCCGCCTTCACGAGAGCAAGCGCGCTTATAATGCCAACACCGTACTGATCACGGATGGCGTCGATGTCGGTCACTTCAGAAAGGCTTGCCTGGCAGAGACAGCCATTCTGGAAGACTGCCCGAGGCCGCCGGGGCCACTGATCGGATGTTTCGGCCTGATTGAAGATTGGGTTGATCTGGAGCTAATTAGACATTTGGCTTTGGCCCGCCCTGGATGGTCGTTCGTTCTCATTGGAGAGGTGCGGACTGACACTTCATGCGTACGCGAATTACCCAACGTCCATTTGCTCGGCCGGCGTACCTACCAATCGCTTCCCGGTTATTGCAAGGCGTTCGACATTGCCATTCTGCCATTCGTCGTCAACGAGCTTACGTTGGCCGCGAATCCGCTAAAGTTACGCGAATATCTGGCAGCCGGACTTCCAGTGGTTGCAACCCCCCCTGCCTGAAGTTCAGAAGCTCAATGGTCTCCTTCGCATGGCTTGTACCGCTGAGGACTATCTCGTGGAGATGGATGCGTTTTTGAGTATGGGCCGGCGCGGCCCTCTCTCGCCGATTCTATCCGGATGGACTCAGAATCATGGGACCAGAAAGTCGAAGAGCTGAGCGAGCACATCGTGCGTCTTGGTAATGGTTCGTCAGAAGGATTCCGCGGGTCCTGGCAGTTGGTCAAATGATATATTCCCGACTGGTTTCGACCCTGTTCGTGATGCAGGTCGCCTCGTACGGGGCCGAGGAGGTTCCTCTGTTCACGTGGTGGGTGGTCAACCCGCTGGTGAAGGTCAAACCTCTCGACCCGCCGCCCAACCCAGCCGCGACAAGCGCCGACCTTTACGCGGGCAGAAATGAGTTCGAACCCTTCCAGATCGTACTGCGGCCCGAAGCGAGAGACGCGTCTGACGTGGACGTGGAAGTTTCCGATTTTCGGACCAGTCAGGGTGTCGAGATTTCCAAAAGCAATATAACCGTCTATGTCGAGCAGTTCATCCGACTGGTTCAGCCTTCGTCAATCGATGGAGGCATCGGCTGGTGGCCGGATGCTCTCGTTCCGCGTGTCGACCGGTATGCGAATGAACGGCGCAACGCATTCCCGCTGACCGTGCGGCGCGGGCACAATCAGCCGCTGTGGGTCGAAGTCTTCGTTCCGCAGACCGCCCAGCCCGGCAAGTATACGGCCTACGCGCGCGTCACACAGGAGGGAATCGCGAATTTTGTCGTGCCGATTCACCTCACCGTGTGGGCTTTTGAGTTGCCTTCCACAGCGACGTTGAAATCATCCTTCGGCTTAAGTGGCATAACAGCCTTAAAACAGCATCGCGGCCGCTATACCAACGATGCAGATCTCTATGCTCTGACCCGCTTGTATGCCAAGGCCGCACTTATGCACCGCATCAGCATTTACGGGGGAAGCATGGTTCCGCCAAAGTACCAATATGACGGTCGCCATATGGACCTCGATTGGCGCGATTATGACTCTGAGGTGGGGCCGTTCCTCGACGGCACCGCACTTTCCGTAGGCGAGCCCCTGCACGACGCGCGAGCAACCACGGTAGACCTTCGAACGCCCGCCACCTTCGAAGCGCCAGATCAACAGGCTGCGTATAGGGTGGCCTGGGTCAAACATTTCAAACAAAAAGGCTGGTATGACCGGCTTTTCCTCTATTTGTGGGACGAGCCCCCGGCGGGCGATCGTCAGAAAGTAATCGAGCGTGGGCGCGCTGCTTTGCAGGCAGATCCAACTCTAAGGACCTTACTAACAGTGCCATTCAGTGCCATGCCACGCTGCAGGAGGTAATTAAGATTTGGGTCCCTCTGGTGAATTGCCTGAAGAGCAAGCCTGGCTTTGACGATTACTGCTCGGATTCTCAGCCGCTCGAAACGTATGCTGCTGAGATTCGCCAAGGAAAGAGCTTGTGGTTTTATCAGTCGTGTGCATGTCACGGCTGCAATAGTTCGGGTGGACCCTATTTCACCGGCTGGCCCAGTTACCTGATTGATGCGCCCGGTTCGTCCAACTGGGTCATGCAGTGGATAGCCTGGAAGTTCCGGATCGAAGGTGAGCTTTACTACAGTATGAACGAGGCGTATGCGGGCAAGGAAGATCCTTGGACCAATCTACGGGTCTCCGGTGGGAATGGCGATGGCACGTTGTTCTATCCCGGGCGCCCCAGCCGGATTGGCGGCCACACGGACATTCCGATCGAGAGTATTCGGTTAAAGCTCATCAGAGAGGGAATGGAAGACTACGAGTATCTAGCTCTTCTCGCCAAGCTTGCCGGCGAAGATGTTGCTGATCAATACTCCGACCGGATTGTAAGAGAGCCTTATTCGTGGGAGTCCCGGCCGGAGACGCTGCTCCAGGTACGTAAGCAGATGGGTGAAACGCTAGATCGGCGGTCAAGAGTACGCTCGGCAAATGGGAGCGATGCACAATAGCCGGACAGAACGGACGGTATTAGAAATCGGGCAACCGTTAACGCAGGCCTTTGCCCAGTTGTCCCCCTATGCTTCGCGAATCCGCGCTTCGTGGTCGAAAATGATGGCGTGTTATGGACCTTGCGGCAAGCACTTATCGTTGCTTGTGGGACTACACCTGTCTCAACGTATTCGAGTTCTCGACACCGCGGATCCACGGGCTTATATGGAAGAGTCCGTGCGCCAAGGCCAGGAATTGGCTCGCCACGGCGTCCCGGCGGAATGCGCGGCGGTCGCCGTCGCTCTGTATGTTGAATGCTGCCTCGCCTACCTGATGATAGATAACGCCCAGGCAATAAAGTGTCGCAAAGCCGTGATTCGCCGGGCGTCAATCTAATCAATTCTTTCTCCTAACCGGCTACACCGAACATGCTGCCGCCGAGCGGGAGGGACTGAAGGAGAGAGCTGCACTGGCGGAACACCGTCCGCAAGTCGTTTCGGCCGAACTGGGCGACGCATACGAGAAGGAGCGACGCCGGCTGGCCCAGGACCTTCACGACGAGATCGGCCACGACCTTATTGTTTTGAAGCTTTACACCCAAGTCATGGCCCTCGATCTGAAGAAAGGCGCCGTCGACCAGCTCCGCCGTAAGCTGAGGGAGTCTGTTTCGCTGATCAAACACGCTCTGCAGGGAGTCCGCCACCTTGTATTCGATTTGGGTCCGGCCGTCTGGAACGAGCAAGGGTTTATACCAGTGGTTCGATTGTATGCGCGCCAGTTCGCCACCAGAACCGGACTTAGGGTACGCTTCAGCGCCCACCGGCTGAAGACGAAACTGCCGACGCGCTATGAATCCGCACTTTACAGGGTACTGCAGGGGGCTTTGGCAAACGTCGCTGCGCATGCGGACGCGCGAAATGTGAAGATAACTCTGGCTCGCCGGCGGGATTTGGTGGTGATGACGGTCGAGGATGATGGGAAGGGGTTCAATGTGGGCAAGAAGATGAAGGCGCCGCCGCGGTCTTATGGCCTTCGGGCGATGCGCGATCGCATCGAACTGCTGGGCGGAGCCATGCACTTTGTATCCAGCCCGGCACGGCGTGGTGCCGCCGTGGCGGGACTACGGTCGAGCTTCACTTGCCGATGCACCAGGTCGAAACGACGTGAAGGACAAAACCACCATTCTGCTGTGTGACGACCATACCTTGTTCCGCGAGGGGATCAAGGAGATCCTTTAAGGATCGGCCGTCCATCGAAATTGTGGATCAAGCTGACAACGGACGAGATGCGGTCAGCAAAGCACGCCGATTGCACCCAAACATTGTGCTCATGGACATCGCCATGCCTGATCTAGGTGGCTTCGAGGCGACAAGCCGCATCCTGCGAGCCGATCCCAAGACGAAAGTAATCATCCTTACAATGTACGAAGAGGAGGAAGTGATCACGCGATGTCTCAAAGCTGGCGCTTCCGGATACGTTCTTAAAGATGCTCCTCGAAAGGATCTGATTCATGCCATCGAAACGGTAAGAAATGGCGGACAGTTCTTGAGTTCTCGAGCATTGAGGAAGGTGGTCAAGCAGCATGTCAAAGGCACACTCGCCACAGGGACCGATTACGAGCGGCTAAGTGACCGGGAGCGGGAGGTTCTAAAGCTCCTCGCGGACGGTTTGGCGCTGAAGGAAATTGCGACTCGCCTCGTCCTCAGCGTCAAGACCGTGGACGCTCACAAGACCAACATGATGCGCAAGCTTGATCTGCACGATCGCTCGGAAGTGATCAAGTACGCTATCCAGCGAAAATTAATCAGGCTTCCGTCGAATGAATTGAATACCCTGTAATGTCGAAAGCCTTCGCTGGGTCCATCGCTCAACAAGGGCGCGGTCATTTGGTAACGCTCAGCGGAGTGACCTGCTCTCATGTTGATCTGTAACGTGGTCGGCGCGAGACCGAATTTCATGAAGATCGCCCCCGTGGTGATGGAGCTGAAGCGGCGAGGCATTCCCCAAAGGTTGGTGCACACCGGTCAACATTATGATGCAGCGATGTCGAAGATATTCTTTGATGAACTGGAAATGCCCGAACCGGATGTGTACCTGGGAGTCGGTTCAGGCACGCATGCACAGCAGAGTGCTCGGGTGATGGTCGCCATCGAAGAGGAGTGTCTTAAACACAAGCCCGACCTGGTGATTGTCGGAGGCGATGTCAATTCCACGGTCGCGTCTGCCTTGGCCGCATCCAAGCTAGGCATTCGAGTGGTTCACGTAGAAGCCGGTTTGCGGAGGTTCGACCGCAGTATGCCGGAGGAACTTAATCGTACCGTCACGGATCATCTGTCGGATTTGCTGCTGACGACTGAAGATAGCGGCAATCATAAACTTGAAGCGCGAAGGGATTCCGGCTGAAAGGATTTGTTTCGTCGGCAACTGCATGGTCGACTCGTTGCGCCGACACCCGCCGGAGGCCCTCCGGCGCCAGCCGTGGAAGAGATATGGGATGGACGAGGGCGGTTATACCTTGCTGACCCTCCATCGGCCTTCTAATGTGGACAACGAGGTGCGACTCGATGAACTTGTCGGCTTGGCCAGCCGAATTGCCGACCGGATGCCGGTAATCTTCCCGGTTCATCCCAGGACATTGGAGAGGTTAGCAAAGATTGGGACAAATGCACCGAAGTCTTTGATCTTTCTTGAGCCGTTGCCCTACATCGCTTTTGTGGGGCTTATGGCGCGGGCAAAACTCGTTCTAACCGATTCCGGAGGAATTCAGGAAGAGACGACGGCTTTACACGTGCCCTGCCTGACCTTGAGGATGAACACGGAACGGCCCTCGACTGTCGAATTGGGGACAAACGAGTTAGTCGGCGAGGATTTAGTGCTCGCGGAACGGTTGGTGGATCGGATCGAACGAGGGGAGTGGAAGAAGGGCGTGATACCCGTTATGGGATGGTTACGCGTCCGGGCGTGTCGTAGATGCGATTGAGTTGCTGTTTGAACAGCGTACGCCCGGGCGCGGCTCTGCGGACCCAGGTTGGCGCTTGGAACGGAGCTCATTTTGACCATTTCTGGTCATGTGACCATTGCCGGTCATCAGGAGTCAGCCCCATAATCGCCACGGCCGAATCTGGGTCCTATTAGTTAAGTATAAGTACGTAGTTATATCTTACTTGCCCGGAATATTTCCGCGTAAGCCATAGAGTAAGTCGGTTCGGAATATTTGGTCCGCGACGTGCATAAATTGAGCAGCGTGTCACCAGAAGGGAGAGCTGACGATGGTTATCAATGCGAAAGGTTGGCGTGCGTTTCTGACCGCCAAGCTGGAGACAGGCTGCGGGCTCTCACGGGAAGAAGCAGCGAAACAGGCCGTCAAGTTGCTCAAGTGGATTAGCCGGTCCGGAGACCGGTCGAAACGCCCGCGGACAATCTCAATGCGTGACTCCTGGGAAGCGCGTCCTCTGCCGCATCTGTTCTCACTCCCCGTGCATGAGTCCAAACCACGGCAGTCCCCCCGGGCGCGAGCCGCTGATCTCTAGCCACGGCGTGCCGAGGGAAACTTATGACGCCGACAAAGTGGTTGTCGAAGGATGGCTGGGTTGTACGTCGGCGGGCGGAATCCACACGGTCACCGTGTGAATTCCGCCGTCATCAATGAGCTGAACGCATGAATTCAGTGGCGGCTGAGGTGATTCCGTGCGCCGGACTTCAATTTCGTAGACTGTGGAACGATACCGGTAAGTGATTTCGAACCCGTTCCATTCATCTGGAATGACAGGAGCGATCGTGAGTTGATCGCCACGCAACTGGAAGCCGAGGATCTCTTCGATCCAGACGAGATACATCCAGCCCGCCGAGCCCGTGTACCATGTCCACCCTGCGCGTCCTGCCGTTGCGGGAGGGGCGGATACATCGGCTGCCACCACATACGGCTCGCCTCGATAACGGTCCACCGCTTCCGGATCCCGGCTATATTCCACGGGGTTCATCAAGGTCAGCAAACGTACCGATGCAGAGCCGTTCCCCATTCTCGCCCACGCCATCGCTAGCCACAACGACCCATGCGTATACTGGCCGCCATTTTCGCGGAGGCCGGGCGGGTAACCCATGATATATCCCGGATGCGGCTTCGAATGATCGAAAGGCGGCGTGAATAGGCGCACCAACCGGTCGGCCTCGCTCACTAGACGCTGTTCAGCCGATGCCATCGCGTCCCGTGCGCGAACAGGATCAGCCGACCCGGAAATTACGGCCCAGGACTGAGGCAAGGAATCGATCTGCGCCTCCTGACTCGTGTGAGATCCGAGCGGCGTGCCGTTATCGAAAAATCCGCGCAAATACCAGTCGCCGTCCCAGCCGAATCGTTCCACCGATTTGCCCATGGCAGCCGCGCGTTCCCGCCAAACCGCGGCGATCGCCGATTGCCGGTGTTCCATCAATTCCGCAAAAGATTTCAACACTGCGCACAGGAACCAGCCAAGCCAAACGCTTTCGCCGCGACCCTCGATGCCCACGCGGTTCAAGCCGTCGTTCCAATCGCCGTTGCCGAACAAAGGCAATGCATGAGGGCCAAGCTGCCATGCTTTATCGAGAGCGCGACGGCAGTGTTCCCAGAGTGGCGCGGCGTGCGAGGAGATTTCTGGAATGAACATTCGCTCCTGCTGCTTGGGTTCGAGCAGCGGACCTTCGACAAACGGGTACACCCATACCAGTCTCGGATTGCCACCAGTGCTGGACATCCCCTTCAAGGAATTGGCGCGCCGACGATGCCAGGATATGAGCCCTCGCCAGTTCCGGCGCGGCGTAGACGAGAGCCATTGAATCCTGCAATTGATCGCGAAAGCCGAACGCGCCGCTGGATTGATATAGTGCGGAGCGCGCCCAGAAGCGGCAGCTCAGCGTTTGGTAGAGGAGCCAGCGATTAAGCAGCAAGTCCGCGGAGAGCAGGGGTGTGCGCACGGTCAGCGCCCCCAGCCGCGAATCCCAGAATCGGCGTGTCGCGGCCAAGGCACCCTCCACTTGCTCCGGACTCGAATAGCGGCCCACGATAGCGCGCACGGCGTCCACGTTCTCGGCCTGTCCCAGCAGGAAGATGATTTCCATCTGGTGCCCCGGCTCAATCGTGGCGGAAAGCTGGAGCGCCGCCGCGGGATCCAGCTCAGACCCACCGCGATTGTCCAGGCGCGTACGTTCCATTGCGGCCGGCTTCGGAGTAGTGTTGTTCCGTCCAAGGAACAGCGTGCGGTCGCCCGAGTACGAACTCGCGCGGGGGCTCGCAGCCGCGAATGCCGGATACCCGGCGTGGTTGCCGTTCCAGTATTGGCTCGCAAGAATCGCGCCGGAGGGCCGGTCAAAAGCCGTCTGGACATGCACCTGCTGGTCTTCACGAACCGAGCCGAGTACCCATTCCGCGAAATACGCGACCGTCAGCCGACGCTGCCGTCCGGAATCGTTGCGGAGCCGCAGCCGGTAAACCTTCACCGGGTCGCCCGACCCGTCCTCTGCCACAGGCACGAAGACCGTCAGTTCCTGGCCTATGGCATGGCTGTTGTGCTCAAACACACTGTAGCCCTGTCCGTGGCGAGCCCGGTAGGCATCGTTTTCGCGAATCGGAAGGGGTGTTGGCGTCCAGACCGCGCCGCTCTGTTCATCGCGCAGGTAGATCGCTTCGGATTGTGGATCGCTTACCGGATCGTTATGCCACGGAGTCAGCCGATTCAACTGGCTGTTGCCACTCCACGTGCATCCGAGTCCGCTCTCGGTCACCATGGTGCCGAAGTCGCGATTTGCCATGACGTTCGCCCAAGGCGCAGGTGTGGTGCTGCCGGGTTTCAGATAAATCGCATACTCCCGGCCATCCTGCGTAAATCCGCCCAGCCCATTGAAATAGGGCAGTTGGAGGAACGGTAAAGGCGGAGAGGGGACCTCCTGACCGCCACCGGATGGGACAAACTCCGGGGGCAGAGGGTTCTCCCCGTCACTGACGAGTTGTTGCTGCAGAGAACCACGATTTCCCCTCAGAACCACGCTGGGCGCGCTCAGGAGCAGATCGCGGCGATCCTCGGGAATACTCAGCCAGCTTCGCAGGAACACGCCGCCGGGCCGGTCCATGCCAGTCTCGGATGAATGCGCTTCGATCTGGCGCAGCAGTTGTTGCCGCAGAGGGAGATCGTAACTGGCGCCTTCCTGATTCAGAATAATCAGGTCCGTTCGGAAGCCGCGCCATCGCCAGTAAGTCTGTGCCATCAGCAGTTCGCGAACCAGCGGAAGATGACGAGCATCGCCCACCGTGACCGCGAGCATCGGAAGATCGCCGGAGACCCCGTACTCCCACAAGCTCGATTGCCCCAGCCGGTTGCGCGTCACTTTGTCTCCTTGCGGGCGCATGCGTGCGTTGGGATAGAGCAAGTGGCTGGCGAGTTCCTGGAAACGGTGCGCGGCCGCCGGTCCGATTCCCAGATAGCGGAACTGCAGCTGAGCGCGAGTCCAGGCGAGCTCGAACGCCCGGGCCACCGATTCTGGACGTTGATACATCGCGATCAGCGTCAAGAGCGCCTCCCGCGAACCAGCCGCCAGCGTTACGAACGTCAGTTCAATCCGTTGGCGAGGATCCAGCGTCGCGCGGCAACGCAAACTGAAGATAGGATCGAGCACTGCGCCTGCGGAATCCGAGAGCTTGTGCCGCAGCGCCTCGGGAGAGGAGGGGTTATTGGTCCGTCCAAGAAAACGGGATCGATCCGTCTCGTACTCGACTGCGCCTGTCGCTCCCGTCAGGACATGCGCCGCCCAAATCGGCGGATCTTCCGGAGCCCGTGCGCGCCGCCACGCCAGAAGCGCTCCGCCTTCCAGACGCTCGGTTTCAACGAACATTTTGGCAAAGGCGGGATGCGACGAATCGGTGCGATGCGGAGCCAGCGCGAGTTCCAGGTAACTGGTGAACTCGAGTTGCCGGCTCCGTAACGAACGATTCGTGATGGTCAGGCGACGCAGTTCGGCATCGTCATCGGCGGCTACGGTCACGTCCATGATGGTTTCAATGTCAAAGACGCGCCGCGTAAACTCGGCGCGATCCGCGGAGAAGCGAACCATGGTTGTATTGGACGGGGTCGTGTTGGGCGCGTCTCCCAGCGGTTGAAGAGCGGCGGACCAGACCGAATCCGAGTGCAGGTCCCGGATATAGATAAAGCTGCCCCAGCGATCGAGTGTCGTGTCGCTGCGCCATCGGGTCAGGTCAAACTCGTTCCAGCGGCTATGACTGCCACCGGAGTTGGTCACCATCAGCGCATAGCGGCCGTTTCCCTGAAGATGCACGCGAGGCGTCGCGGTATCCTCCCTCCATAGGCGATCGGCGGGCTCTTCATCGGTCGCCGAACGTATGGGCGCATTTCTCACTTCCACCGCTTCGGACGGTGGGCGCGCGATCGGGATGCGCTCGAACAACAGCGATTCCATGGCGCGTATGCGCACGTCGCCCTGGAACCGCTCCACGATGACGTCGTGATGCAAAATATCGTTAAGCGCCGCGAGGCTCATACCCTGGTGATGAGCCATGTAGGCGTAAATCACCACTCCTCGCTCGCCGTTCTTGGCGTTCTCAAGGTTGAAGTCGATCGATTCGTAGAGTCCCATGGGGCCATGGAAACCCAAATCGTGAAGGCGCTTGAGATTATCGACGGCGGCAGCCGGGTCGATCATCAACGCGAGCATGGTCGCATACGGCGCCACGACCAGGTCATCTTCGAGGCCGGGTCTAAGCGCAAGGCTAGGAACTCCGAAGGCGCGATACTGATAAATTTGATTCGCGTCGAGCGCGCCGTAAGCGCATTCGGAAAGGCCCCATGGAACACCTTTGTCGTGCCCATAAATCATCTGCTGCCGAACCGCCTCCCGGCAGGCTTGATCGAGCAGGGAATTTGCGAAATTGCGCATGAACAAGAGCGGCATCAGATACTCGAACATCGTGCCGCTCCAGGAAAGCAATACAACTCCTCCCGGCACCGAGAGGCGCGGCCGGCTCAGTGCATACCAATGCTCCACCGGAACATCGCCTTTGGCGATCGCAACCAGGCTCGCGAGGCGGCACTCGCTGCCGAGCAGGTCATAGTGGCTCGAAAATTCGACCGGCCCCCCCACGGCATATCCCACTCCGAACAGACGGCGGGTGGAGTCGTAGAGGAAACGCATGTTGATGCCAGCGGCAAGGTGGCCGGCGGAAGCGGCCAGGCTCTCCAAGCGGCTAACGGCACTTATCGCGCTCTCGCGCGCCTGCTGGTACTCAGTGTTCAACAGCTCGATCCAAGCAGCAACTTCCGGCCGCAAACCAGGCGTGCCGCGCCACCTGAGAATCGCGCCCACCCCCGCCCATGGCGTGCCGGCCAGGTTGTTGGCCAAGGTGTGGAGCGACGGGATCTCGCGCACCGCGCTGTCGCGCAGCGGCACGATGTCTTCGCCGAGCGGGCGCAGGAAGGAATCCGGCGGTTGGGTCAGGGTTTCCATCCATCGCAAGTGCTGATCGATGACCTCATTCCAGGCGGTCAGCTCCCGCTCCAGGCGCGACATCCAATACGCGCGCTCCTCGCCGGTTTCCTGCCAGCGCCCGGTGTCCTGCAGTTGTTGAGTAGGCGTTTTCGCCATCCGCAGTCGAACAATCAGCTCCTGGCCCTCAGCCCTGCCACGTAACAGGCGCCGAAGCTCGCGGACCGGCATCACCATCGACGTATCCTGCCCGGTTTCTTCACGCAGAACACCTAGAGTGTCGGCGATTCCGTGTAAGCAAGACGAGCTGAGCAGCGGCGCGCGGAGCAAATCCCGGCAACCTCGTTCGAAGACCCACAAGCTAGCCACCAGGTTTCCGCTGTCCACCGTGGAGACATAGCGCGGCGTCAGCGGATCCAGCGTCTTTGTGTTGTACCAGTTGAGAAGATGCCCTTCGTAGCGCTCCAGGCGATCGAGGGTCGCCATCGTCTGCGTGCAGCGTTTCAGAAACTCGGTGACCGTGAGATAACCGAAATCCACGCCCGCGAGCGCCGAAGTCAGCCACATTCCGATATTGGTCGGCGACGTTCGTTGCGCGACCTCAACGCGCAGCGCCAGTTGAGAGTTATCCGGAGGCAGCCAGTTCGTTTCGGCGTTGACGAGATCGTCGAAATAGCGCCAAGTCTGGCGCGCCAGGCGGCGAAGGAAGTGCTTGTCCTCGACGCTGATGCGGTCCCGCTTGGGCAATGGGACCGGCCGGCCGAGCCACTGCATCAGGGCCGGGGATGCGACCCACAGCCCGAGGAATACGGAGGTAGGTGCGAAGGCGTGCTCGACACCCGCTACGATCATCATCAGCACAGAGAGACCGGAGATGGTGAGCATCTGCCGGAGCATGATGCGGGCGCGGCTATCCGCTTCCGCGCTCTCGGCCGTTTGCCATTGGAGCAAGTTTCTCCGGCTGATGAAGCGGCGATAGAACACGCGCACGATGGCGTCCACCGATAGCCAAGCCTGATGCGGCAGGAAAGCGATCATCACCCCGGCGCGGATCAGTTCATCGGCGGCGCCGTGCCACTCACGGACGGAGCCCTGGATGTGCCGTGCGAGCCGGTCCAGCAGCGGCGCGAACCCGGGGATGACGATCGCGAGCCCCACCACCAGGCTCCATGCACCCGGCGCCGCCGATATCAGCCAGCCGAACAGCAGCAATAACAATGAGGCCACCGGGACCGCGCTGCGCCGCAGATTGTCGAGAATCCGCCACCGGTTCACCAGCGTGAGCGGATTGCGATCAGTTTGGCCGCCTGGCGCCGGCACCTGCGGCAGGATCCACGGCGCGATCTGCCAATCGCCGCGAATCCAGCGATGCTGGCGCTGGCAATAACTCACGTAGTTGAGCGGCAGATTCTCGAACAGTTCAATATCGCTGGCCAGCGCCACACCCACGTGGGCCCCTTCAATCAGGTCGTGACTGAGCAGCGTTTCCGCCGGAAAGCGATCGCCGACCGTTGTCCGGAACGCCTGAACGTCGTAAATCGCCTTGCCGTGGAAAATCGCTTCTCCGAACAGATCCTGCTGGGCGTCGGAAACGGACTGGCAGTAGGGATCGGTTCCAGTCGTGTCGGCAAACACACGCGTGAATCGCGTCGCCGTGGCCCCGGGCAGTGCGATGCTGACGCGCGGCTGAATGATGGTAAAGCCGCGCCTCCGCGTTCGCGTTACCGGATCGATTTCCGCGTGGTTCAACGGATGCGCGATGGTCTCCACCAAGCGTCGCGCCGAGGTGGCAGGCAACTGGGTGTCGGCATCCAGGGTGATCACGTAGCGGATCGGAAACGGCAAGTTGCCGGCAGCGAGTATCTCTGCCGGCCCCTGTCCCGCAAGCAGAGTATTGAGCTC
>JBEKBK010000373.1:0-8727 GCA_050015435.1 Bryobacteraceae bacterium | reverse complement strand
CTCTTACTTTGACGCTCGCGCCCACTTCAGATTTCCAATTGGCGGCGCGCAGATTGACGGAGGCGGTGAATTCGGTGTACGAACAATATCGCGAGTCCATCGAGCGCCAGTACGAGAATTTGCAAAAGTCCCTGGACATTCAGGTTTCGGCGCCGCGCCCGGAGACCCGTTTGCGATTTACAGAGAGCGGCCTCGAGTTTTGGGTGCATTATCCGGTGGATATGAACGGTTCCGCAATCACGGACGATCGCGTTCTGAAGGCGCTGCACGACGCGATCGCGAGCGAACCGAAGCTGACGCTCGCTCCGTCCGGATCACCGAAATTTCAGTCCGCCGCTTAAAGGGTCCTTATGAACAATCAGCCGCTACGCGAACACGTGCTCTACCTGCTGAAGGATGGGGGAGCCCACGTCGATTTCAGTGCTGCCATCAAGGGTGTACCGGCCGCTCTCCGCGGCAAGCGGCCCAAGGGCGCGGACCACTCGCTGTGGGAATTGCTGGAACACATGCGCCTTGCGCAATGGGACATTCTGGAGTTCAGCCGCAACCCGGAACACTGCTCCCCCGATTGGCCAAGCGGTTATTGGCCCGCGAAGCCGGCTCCCCCCTCACAAAACGCATGGAACGACAGTGTCCGCGCGTTTCGAAATAACCGGGATGCAATGTGCGAACTGATTGCCGACCAATCCCGGGACCTGTTCGCGCCCATCCCCCACGGTGAGGGTCAGACTTTATTGCGGGAAGGGTTGCTGGTCGCCGATCACAATTCGTATCACCTGGGACAATTTATCCTGGTGCGGCGATTGTTGGGAATTTGGAAGTAGGAGTTATTCTTTCTTGCCGTGGAATAATTTGTGCTTGATGTCCGGCCAGAATTCCTTGAGCACCTGCGATACCGCGTCGGTTCCCACCTGTTCGAGCAGAAACGCGGTAGCATCAATGGCCGTGCGATTATCGGGATGATAGGTCTGTGAAATCGCCACCGCAGTCGCGTTCCCCAGCCATTCCGAATAATTGAACTGCTTTCCCCCGCCATCTTTCTCGGTAATGATCACGCGGGTCAGCGCGTATCCGGTGCGGCCCATAATAGTGCCCGACCCCTTGCGGAAATAGCGCGGATCCTGGTGCAGCATGGCCGGAAATATCCCTTCGGTAAACATGTTGCCGAGCGATTCATCCAGATACCATGCTCCCAGTCGATGCGCGTAGCCCTTGACGCCTTGTCCGAACGAGGGATCGCTGTTGGTCAACTGATCCAGACCGGCGAACGTAGCAGCCAGAAGCACGAGGGGGTAATCGAGCGAGTCTTTGGCCGCGATGGTCATTTTCTGCTTCGTCGTGATCGTGCTGCCTTCCAGTTCCGAGCTCGCAGTGCGATAGTTGGGCAGTACGCCGAAAACGCGCTTGCCTCCGGGCGGCTCGGGCAACTCCTGCGAAGCCTCCGCGCCACCTTGGGTACCGGGCGAAACGGTCGAGGGCGATTCCACGCTTGGAGGCTGAGCTTGGGATGCCACTTCCTGATCTTGCACAGGTTGGTCTTGTGCAAGCAGTGTGCCACACGCCACAGTGGCGATAAGAGCGGCGGATAAGATATGCCTCCACAGGGGCCTACGTAGTGTCATAAATTCAATTCGACTCAGGAAAAACGATCTACACACGCCCCATTGAGAACTGCCTTAACAGATGCTGAACCATGCCCTCCGGTTACCGCTTTTCTTCCGGTCCCTGTAACCCACTCATTTTATTCGACTTCAAACCGGTGTTGCGCTTCCCAGGTTTGTTTTCCAATCTTGTCGTCAGCCGTGATCACCAAGATGTACGAGCCCTTCGCGAGGTTCGGATCTAAGTTCAGACTCAACATGCCGCCCACAAAACGCTGCGGATAGAACGACCGGTTGGTCTCTGACGCCGCCTCCGGTTGAGCGAACATTTGCACACTTGCGGCGTTCAGCACAGCCAGCCCGTAACTGACTTGAAACAGATTGTTCTCGCCGAACTTGAACCCGGTGAGATCAAAGCGCGCGAAGAGCGTTTCACCCGCATGATACACCGGGTTGCGCATAGGCGCTTGGTCATTTTCACTGCGAAGGAATTGAAAGTTACGCGCGAGCAGGGTATCGCTGGGTTCGACCTCGTGACCGTGCACGCGAAATCGAAGTTCCCCGGACGCCTGCGCGGCGGCGAATTCGTCCTTGATCTGAACCCCGATTTTGTAAGTGTCGGTTGGCGCGACGCTCGGGATGACGAAGCTCACCAGGAACTTCGGGACCCAATTCTTGTCCTGCGGCAGCAAGCGCTCCTCAATGAGTCCGGCCTTTTCTTTCTCGAGCAGCACTCCCGCAGGGTCCGTTGCGCGCATTTGCCAGGATAATTTCACGGACTGCCTGACCACCTGGTCATCCTGTTCTTTCTTGTCGATGTGAAAACCCGCTATCCGGCAGCTGAAATAGACGGTTTCCCCGGGCACGAATTCGTACGTTGCCGGCAACACGGGTCCGTCTTCAAACTGGTGTAAGGCCATTTGCTCGATCGAAAGCTTCGACTGCGCGCACAGTCCTAGCGCCCCAACCAGGACGAGAAAGATGCTGCGTGGGTTTACCACTATTGCCTACTTCAGGGAATTTCCCGGCGTCGGCCCCTCTACCCCGCTATCGGTGTCAAGGCGAAGGGGAATATCCACCCACGCGTATCTCTCGGAACCAGGCTCGCCACCGTCAGTGAGACGCAAACGGTAAGAGGTTAGCGGGACATCAAACAAGATCCTACCCTGCTGGGTCTGCGCCGGGCTCAAATTGCGCAACAATCCGAACCAGTTGTCTACCCCCTCACCATTGTTCGACTCGAGAAAACTCTGCCCGGTGCTATTTTCGAGACTCAAAAGGGGGACAGAAACGTCCCGGCCGCCTCCGTTGGTCACTGAGATCGTAATCATGAAAAAGCGCTGGTCGGGAACGCGGATCTTAAACGCATCGCCCAATTGACTTCGCCAAACAGATTCGACAACATTGTAAGTGAGTGGGCCAAGATTGACTCTTTCGCCCATGGGATAGTCAATTCGAATTGAATTCCCTTTGCTGCCGCAGCCGGCCAAAGCCCCCATCAATAAAATGAGGGGAAGAAACGGAGAGCGACTCAACATGGTGACTCATCCACAATCTAGCTGGATTTGGAAGCAAAGGCAAATTCGGACCTTTCTCGCAATCCTCCTGCTGGGTGCGTTGGGAGGCGGGATTCCCGCTCGCGCGTTCCAGGAGCGGCATCCGCTTACCGGCCGCCGGATCGCGCCGGTTATGGGTGCGGCGGGGGCGGACTGGCTGGACCGCAGTGAGCGCGACGCGGAAGAAAAGCCGGAAGTGGGCCTCGACTCGCTGGGATTGAAGCCCGGCATGATCGTCGCCGATGTCGGCGCCGGCAGCGGCTACATGTCGCTGCGGATGGCGGTGCGCGTAGGACCCACGGGAAAAGTACTGGCGGAAGATGTTCAGCCGGAGATGTTGCGACTACTGAAGCAGAATCAAGCCACCGCGCGACTGACGAATATCGAAACCGTGCTGGGCACGGAGACCGACCCCAAGCTGCCCGAGGGGAAGCTCGATTTGATTCTGATGGTGGACGTGTATCACGAGCTCTCCCAGCCGCAAAAAATGTTGCGGAAACTGCGGGAGGCTTTGAAGCCCGACGGACGGTTGGTGCTGTTCGAGTATCGCAAGGAGGATCCGTCCATCCCGATCAAGCCCGAACACAAAATGAGCGTCCAGGAAGCCAAGACCGAAGTCGAGGCTGAGGGATTTCACCTCTCGAACGTCATAGAGACGCTTCCGCGCCAGCATATTCTAGTCTTTACCAGGCAGCAGTGATTTGGCGGACCCGACTGCGATTCGGCTGGACCACGTCAGCAAGAATTTCGCGCAATATGCCGCGCTGCACAACATCAATCTTGAAGTCGCGGCCGGCTCGTTCGTGTCGGTCGTCGGTCCGAGCGGCTGTGGCAAGTCGACGCTGCTCAATCTGGCTGCTGGATTGATCGCGCCGAGTAGCGGTTCCGTTTCAGTGTTTGACCAACCTCTGGCAGGGCTCAACCGGCGCGCCGCATACATGTTTCAGCAGGACGCGTTGCTTCCGTGGGAAACCGTGCTGGGCAACGTGATGCTGGGTCTCCGTCTTCGCCATGTTGACGCTCGCGACGCGGAAACGCGTGCTCGCGAGTGGATTCAGCGCGTCGGCCTTGAGAATTTCGCGGACGCGTTTCCTTCGCAGTTGAGCGGCGGGATGCGCAAGCGGGTAGCCGTCGCCCAAAGCTGGATCGTCGATCCGGATATTCTCCTCATGGATGAGCCGTTCAGCGCCCTCGACGTCCACACGCGGCAGCGTATGGAAAACGAGCTGCTCGAGCTGTGGACCGTGTCGCCCAAGACCGTCCTGTTTGTGACCCATGATCTGGAAGAAGCGCTGGCGCTTGCCGACGAAGTGGTTCTGTTGTCGGCGGGGCCGGCCAGCCGGCTCGTCGAGCGCTATCGCGTGGATTTGCCGAGACCTCGCAACCTGATCGACATCCGCACGGATGCGCGGTTCGGCGCGCTGTATAACGAAATCTGGGCGCGACTGAAAGAGGAAGTTCTGAGGAGCTATGCGGGGACAAATTAAGCGAGCCATCCCGATCGTCGTATGGCAGGCGCTGCTTGGTATCGCGGTGATCGCGAGCTGGCAAGCCTTGGTAAATGCGGGTAAGCTCGACAAATTCTTCTTCAGCCGCCCGACCGATATCGCGGTGCGGATCGGGACGTGGATCAGGACCGGGTCAATCTTTCCTCATCTCCTGGTCACGATGGAGGAAGCCACGCTGGCGTTCATTCTCGGAGGCGCGTCGGGAGTGCTGCTGGGATTTGGGTTGGCGCGTGCGCCCCGGCTGGGTGCCCTGCTCGATCCTTACATTCGGCTCCTCAATGCATTGCCGCGCGTGGTTCTGGCTCCGATTTTTCTGCTGTGGTTCGGTCTCGGGATCTGGTCGAAAGTGGTGCTCGGCATAACCGTGGTTTTTTTCATCGTATTTTTTAATACGCACCAGGGTGTTCGCGAAGTGGATCCGGTGGTGTTGAATAACGTACGGATGCTCGGCGCATCGGAGTGGCAGCTCATTCGCCACGTTCTGATCCCGAGCGCGCTCACGTGGGTTTTCTCGAGCCTGCACATCAGTGTCGGATTCGCGATGATCGCGGTGGTGGTCGGTGAATACCTGGGCGCGTCGCGCGGAGTGGGATATCTGATCTCGCAAGCCGAGGGCACGTTCGATACGACCGGTGTTTTCGCAGGCATGGCCGTGTTGAGCGCAGTAGTGCTGCTGGTGGGATGGGGAGTGAATCGTCTGGAGCGTTGGTTATTGCGATGGAAAGCATGAAGCATTGGTGGATCCTCGGTTGTATTGCGCTATCGGGATGCGCGAGAAACGGCGGCGTTGAGGTGCACCTCGCACTACAGCCGCCCTCCACGAACAATTACCCGAGCTATTTCGCGCAATGGCTCGGTTTCTATCGGCAGGAGGGCCTGGACGTTACGATCTCGCAGATCGCCGGCGCTTCAAAAGTGCTGCAAGCACTGATCGGCGGGAGCGCCGACGTGGGCGGGGGGGTTTTTGAACAGTCCATTCAGATGGCGGCGGAACGGCGCTCGATCGTGACGTTTATCTCGCTGGCGCGGTCTCCGAATTTCGCAGTGGTGGCTGCGCCGGGTGGAAAGGTGAAGACGTTGCAGGATCTGCGTGGCAAGACGGTCGGTGTTTCGTCGGCAGGGTCGCCATCGCAATTCTATCTCAACTATCTTCTGATCAAATCCGGGATGCAGCCAGCGGACGTCAGCATCGCGAGCGTTGGCATGGGCGCTACAGCCGTGGCCGCGGTGGAGCATCAGCAGGTGGATGCGGCTATGTTGTTCGGCAGCGCCATCACCGCCCTCGAAGCGCGCCGCCCGGATCTGATCGTTTTGGCCGATACGCGAACTTCGGAAGGACTTCGCGTCGTGTTCGGCGTGGATGATTACCCTGCGTCGTCTCTGGTGGCGAAGGAAGCCTGGCTAAAGACAAAACCCGACGCAGCCAGACGCGTCAGCCGCGCGGTGGTGCGATCTCTCACTTGGCTGCGCGAGCATTCGGCCGAGGAGATCTTCGCGCAGGTGCCAGCAGAATTTCGCGTGGGCGATCCAGCGGCCGAAATCGCTGCCATCAAGCTCGCGATACCGATGTACTCGATCGACGGGCGCATCAGTCCGGAGAGCGCCGAGGCCGTTCGGCAAGTGCTGGCAGGATCCCTCGAGCTGGTGCGCAACGCGCGGATAGATCTCTCGCGCACCTACACCAACGAGTTTCTTCCCTAGGAATCCGCTCCGTCACCGTCGCGGCTCGGTTAGGTTGAATTCACGATAGCGCTGCCGAGCCGCGCGCGTGAGCAAGCGGTCCCTGCTTCTAATAGAAGAGATACTTCCGCCACTGATCGTCACTCTTGCCGAGCAGGCGCATCAGATGACGGCTGGTGTGGAGACTAAAGGGACGCGGCGCGCGCGACAGACGCATCCCCGCTTCCTCCGGCGTGCGACTCCCCTTGCGATTGTTGCAAGGATGGCAGCAAGCCACCAGATTTTCCCAAGTGGTTTCGCCCGCGCGCGACCGGGGAATCACATGATCCAGCGTCAGCTCGCCTGAATTGAAGGTGCGCAGACAGTACTGGCAGGTATAGCGGTCGCGCATCAGAATATTTTTGCGCGAAAGCGCTCGCGTCTGGTGCGGTATTCGACGATACTCCAGGAGCCGGATCACGCTTGGGACGCGAATCGATTGGCGAGCGGAATGGACGTGCGAACTCGCATGCTCTTCAGCCGCAGCCACGCCCTTCAACACCAGGACCAGCGCACGGCGAGCCGCGCAAACATTGATGGGTTCGTAGCTCGAGTTCAACACGAGCACCGGACGATGAAGGCGTTCCTGATAATTGGCGATCATGCGTTCCCCACGGCAGCCTGGGCGGCCGCAAACGAGAATTCTTCCCTATCCTTCAGCGCAGTCCTTCGATCCGCTCGCGCCAGGGTCAACAGCGCGACATGGCGGGCTCCGGCCCGTTTCAGCGCACGGGCGCACGCGGCGGCGGAGGCGCCGGTGGTCAATACGTCGTCTACCAGCAGAACGCGCATTCCGTCCAGCCGGGTTCCACTCTTTACTGCGAACGCCCCGCTGACATTGGCCCGGCGCTTGGCATGGGTGAGCCCGGCCTGCGGAGACGTCGCGCGCGTACGCCGGGCGATGCTCCGGACCGGTACATTCCAGCGCTTGGCGATCTCCCGCGCCAAGAGTTCGGCTTGATTAAACCCGCGGTGCCAACGGCGGCGCCAATGCAACGGAATCGGCACGATCAGATCCCAGCGCTGTTCCCGCGGTAACGCGCGGGCAAGAAAATCTCCGAACGGCCGCGCCAGGGGGCGCATGCCGTCGTATTTCAGAAGATGAATCAGCTTGCGAAGCGCACCCTCGTAGGAACCATACGTGTAAGCTGCGTCGAAGCCCGAAAGCCCAAGCCGGCACATCGCGCATTGGCCGTTCTCATCGAGCGGCGCGGGATTCAGGAACGGCGCTCGGCAAGCCGTACAGAAGTACTCGGCGTTCAGCGGTTCGGGGTCTGTAAGGCAGCGGCTGCAAACGGGGACTCGGAGGACTTCTCTAAGGGGTTCGCCGCACACGCGGCACTCATCGGGAAAAACCAGGTTGAACAGGCCGCAAAACGCCTTTACTATTATGCGTCCAACGCGGTCTGGCAAGACGGCCCAGTGAAAACTCTCTGTTTCGCCGGGGAGCAGGTTACTCGAGAAGACCCACCTCCACCTAACACTCTCTAGTGTACAACACACCTTCGACAACAGCCAATGGAGGGACTCCAAACAGTGCGTTGCTAGGGAAGCGGAAGACCAGCGGCCCGTTCTAGTTCTAGTATCCGACTCATGTGCTCCCGAAAGATTTTCTTCGCTCCCGAACCTATCTTATTGGACTTCATATGCTGTTCGCCTCGGTAGAAGCGAGTCTCGCAGTGCCCGAAATTGTCTTCCTCTGGAACATGCAAGGTTCGGACCGCGTACTCGACAGGTACTCCGCCGCTCGCATCTGGGGAGGCAGCAGTTGGCAAGACTTCTCTGTAAAGGAATTTGAAAACCGCGCAGTGACCGTTGGTCTCCGTCGGGTACAATGCATAATGCGGTAGGCTGAACCTACTCCGGTAGGATGACAGGTCCGGGCACTGAATGTGGGCCGGATCTACTGTTCCGTCCGGTTCTACTACATCAGGATGCACGCGATGATAACCGCGTTCATCGGGATAAAACTCCTGAACCGGCTACCGGTGAGCTGTCTGCTGGTCGATCAGGCATTCAGCTCGGATTTGATTCTTATAAGCGCCGCGGCGATTCCAGCCTTAGAGTTCTCCACGGCCCACGTAGATGCGGGATTGACCCGATCCGATATGATGCCCCATATTTCGCCAGAATTGAAGCATTCAATGTCGGCATACATGCCATCGACCTTAAAGCACAGTGCGACCCCACCCTCCATGGACGCAGTTACTTGAGTCGGCTCAATACTAGCCAAACATATTTGAAATTTTCCGATCAGGCCACCTGAGCGAGCCTGCGGGTGGGATAGCCGAGGATAGTGGTGATGCGTGCGGTTTCCCGGTCGATGAAGACGAAGGCGTCGCC
>JBEKBK010000372.1:0-8729 GCA_050015435.1 Bryobacteraceae bacterium | reverse complement strand
TGCGCGCTTCTTTTTTTTCAGCTTCGCAGCCAGCTCGATCATTTCGACATTCAGGAAATCGAAACTGTGGGGGTTTGTTTTACTTCGGTCCGGACGGCCAGATCGAGCTGCGCGAAGACTATCATAATCATCCCGAATCGAAAGAATTGATCGACCGTTATCTCGAAGTGCTGTCTCCCACCGGAGCCATTCTGCTTCGCAATGAACGCCTCGGCGACAGGGCGTTGGGCGGAGCGCCTTTCCACGGGGAAGGCGTCGGTGGATACTCGGAGCGGTCCGCGCGTCTGGCCGACGGCACTCGCGTGCGCCTCGTAAGCCGGATGCATTCGCTCGACGGACATCCCTTACTGATCCGCCTTGCTCACAGCGAGGAACCTTTGTATTCCCGGTTGAACGAATTGTTATTGGCTTCGCTTGTGGTGTTGCCTCTCGTGCTGGCGATAGCCGGACTCGCCGGTTACGGGCTGGCCCGGCGAGCCTTGAATCCGATTGAACAAATGGCTCGTCACGCGCAAGAGATCACTCCCGAGAACCTGCATGCTCGTTTGCCGAATGACGACGCGGACGACGAGTTGGGACAACTAGCGCGAATGTTCAACGCCACGCTCGGCCGGCTCGAACAGGCCTTCGAGCAGCTCCGCCGGTTCACTTCGGATGCGTCCCATGAGCTGCGCACGCCTTTGGCAATGATCCGGAGCGTCGGCGAGGTCGGCTTGCAGAAAGACGGCGACCGCGCCGAGTACCGCGACATCATCGGAAGCATGCTCGAGGAGGTAAACCGGCTCACGTCGCTGATCGACAGCCTGCTCACCATCTCGCGCGCCGATTCCGGTCATATCCAGCTTCAGCGAACAACTGTACCCGTGATGGCTCTCGCCCGTGAAGCCGCGGGACTCTTCGAGATCCTGATGGAGGAGAAATCGCAGCGTCTGGTTCTCGAAGGCGATGAGCACGCGCAAGTCGAGGGGGACTGTCTTTTCCTGCGTCAGGCGCTAGTGAACATCATTCACAACGCCGTCAAGTATTCGCCTGTTGGTGAGATCATCTCCGTGCAGGTTCGAAATACGGACGGTACGCACCTCACCGTCGAAGTGCGGGACAATGGCCCCGGGATTCCAGTGGAAGACCACGCCAAGGTTTTCGATCGTTTTTATCGGGTGGACAAGGCGAGATGGCGCGAATCGGGCGGGGCGGGTCTAGGACTGTCGATTGCCAAATGGGCGATAGAAGCGCACGGCGGAAGCATTGTTCTCGAAAGCGTGCCTGATCACGGATGCACGTTCCGCATCACGTTACCGTGTGTGAACATTCATGCGGTCAGACCCGCTTGAACATGTCGAACGCCTCAAACTGCCCGTTGAGCAGCGTGTGCGTGTCGTGGAGACCCAACCAGCCCGAGATCATCGTTGCGTATACCCGGCGGAAATCGGTGGTGTAGATCAGGTTATCGCCTTCGTCCAGTTTCGTCAGGCTCGGAACCTTGCCATACTGTCCGCCTTTTACGTCTTTCCCGACCACGAACATCAGGTTCGCCGTGCCGTGATCGGTTCCGAGATTGACGTTTTCAGGGACACGCCGTCCGAATTCCGAGAAGATCATCACCACCACGTCATCCGCGCGCCCAATCCGCTCCATATCCTGCATGAACGCCGAAACAGAGTCGGAAGCGTAGGTCAGCAGACGTTGGTGCGTATCGTTCTGGAAAACGTGCGTGTCAAAAGCGTTGTTGCGATACGACGTGTAGTAGAGACGCGTGGGCATGCCCGCTTCGATCAACGCCGCGACCTTGGGCAGGTCCAAACTGACGATTCCGTAGTCCACCGGTGAATGATATTTGGCCCAAGCTTGTTGAACCAACGCCGACGCGTCTTTGGCGCTTCTGGCGGTCTCCAGGAGGAAACGCCGCGAAGGATTGTCAACCGGCCGGCTGTCCGAAACCGACTCGAGCACTTCCCGCTCTTCAAAGAATTTCTCTTGAGTGAACTTGTTGGGATCGTCGAAAACCACCGGCACATGCTTGTGGCTGCGAACGGCCAGCGATTGCCGCGCGGCGATGTTCACGACGAAGTTCGGCGGCGCACTGGGCGCCATCGTATCGGCCAGACGGCCGACCCAGCCGTATTCCTCGCCGCTGTTCGGAGCCGCGGTGTGCCAGTAAGCCATGGACGTGAAGTGCGAAAACGAGGGGTTCTCATAGCCGCAACCGTGTACGATCGCCAGCTTTCCCTCTTTGTACAGGCGTTCGAACCCGGCCATGCCCCGGCCGAAACCGAAGTGGTCGTCGATGGGCCGGAGCCCCTTCTTGGGAATGCCAAGGTTCGGGCGGAGCTTGTAGTAGGCATCATCGCCGTAGGGGATCAGCGTGTTCAATCCGTCATTGCCGCCGGACAGCTCGAGCACGACCAGCATCTTGCCATCCGACTTGCCTTGCGCGGCAAGGGCAGCGGTGGCCTGGGCGAAAAGAGGAATCGGAAGCGCCGCGGCGCTGACTCCGATGCCGTAGATGCCGGCGCGCAACAGATCCCGCCGCGTCGCTTGGGAAAACGAAAAACGATTGTTACTCACCGTGCGCTCCTAACTCAACTCGTATTCAGGCTGGCTCATGATCAGATGCAAGAGCAGCCGCAGCGGCTGCTCCATGTAAGTTTGAGCAACGGAGATGTCCGTAGTGCCCAGTTCATTATTCAAAAACGCCACCAGCTTCTGATGCACGTCGTTGCCCGGCGCGACGCGCATGAAGCGATGAATCATGTAATCGACCACCTGGGTGGTGTTCTTGAGGTTGTGGTCCATCACTATCCGGGCCAGTTTGACTTGCGCTGTGTCGCGGGGAATGGCCTTGACTCGTTCGATGGCCATTTGCGAGCCCCGGAAACTGCCGTAGCGTGTGTTGAATTCCTCGTCCCGGTCGGCGTTCTTATTCGATTCCGCCATTTCCCCGCTCTTGCTTTCGTCCTTCGTCGCGGTCGAAATGTCCATTCCTTCGCGGATCCGCTCGGCGACTCTTCGAATTTCGCCGCCGCCCGTATACCGGTCCGGTGGAAGAAAGCTGATGTCGGGGAACAGAACGTCGCGAGCGAAGTTCGCGCGCTCGAGCAACAGGCCCGGAGTAATCCAACTCTGGCCACCCGCCCAGCCTGCAACGGTCGGCGGCTGGAACAATTGTTGCCCCAGCCCGCCCGTTACGGAATTGAAGTCGGGAACCCCTGGAACGCTTGTGAGCCCGAGTTTCCGGTAAGTGGTGATGGCGAATTGCACCGGACTCGTGATTTGCGTACCCACCGAAGCGGGGCTATAGAAATCACGCGACAAGAAAATCTTTTCGAGCAGCGGCTTGATCTCGTAGTGGCCTTGACGCAGCACTGAGCCGAGTTGCTTCTGAAGCTCTGTCGAGAGGTCCTGGCGCACAAAGTAACGGTAGAGCTTGCCGGCAATATAGTCCGCAGTCGCGGGCTGCTCCATGATGATATCGATCACGTCGACGCCATCAAAGCGGCCGGTTTTGCCCAGGAACGTCTTTTCGCCGTCATCGTGCTGATCTTTGTTCACGACGAAGGTCACGTCCTTGTAATTCCATCCGGTGAACGCCCGCGCAGCTTCGCGAATGTCTTTCTCGGTGTAGTGACCCACGCCCATGGTGAACAGCTCCATGATTTCGCGGGCGAAATTCTCGTTGGATGCGCCTTTCACGTTGACGCCGGCGTCGAGAAAGGAAAGCATCGCCGGATCCTGGGCGACAGCCACGGTCAGGTCACGGAAATTGCCGGTTCCCTGCTTCTGGAACAGTTCCAACTGGCCCAGTAGCTTGCGATAATCGCGGACCTTGGCCTCGTTTGAGGCGAAATGGCCGTGCCAGAACAACGCGATTTTCTCGCGTAGCGGCTGCGGGCTGGTCAGCATGCGGTTCGCCCACCAATACGCCACCCGGTTGGTTTCGAGCACGCTCGCGCGAAGCCAATAGAAGAATTCGTCGACGATCGGCTGCATGCGCCGGTTGCCGGCAGGCTTTACCTTGATGCCGAGAGCTTCGCCCTTTTCCTTGGCCAAGTCCGTTACGGCCGGGCGGCTGGGAGGAAACGGTTCGAGTCCCGGATCGTGGATCCCGGAATGGTCAAACGGCGTGAGCTGGCTCGCGTCGGTTCCTTCGAAATGCACCAGGCGCGCTACGGCCTGACCCGGAGTCATTTTCGCGAGCACCTGGATTTCTTCAGGGGTTCCGCTGAATCCGGCGCGCTCCAGAAGGTGTGCGGCAAAATCGTAGTTCCAATCCGCGGGACCGATGGGCGTCAGGTCGTTTTGCCATGCAACGGGCATGCTCCAACCTCCTTCTGATTGTGCTGTTAAGATTTTCCCACGAATCGTGCAGGCACGCTAGAGTAGTGCGCTATTTCAGAAATAGCGCACTACCCACGCTAGTTGCCGGTCGTGCCTGAAAGTTGCGTTGAAGAAAACTTCACGGGCTGGCCTCCTTCCGCTTCTTCGCCAGTACGCTCAAGTAGCCCACTATGGTCTTCCTACTGTCTGCACTTCGCCTACTACAGTTTTTCCGGATTCACAAGACGCTACGCATCACGCTTGCAAATGGCAGCGAGCATCACGGATCACGTCTAGGTTCTGGCAGAATTAATTGCAGTATGAAATGGTTCGGTATAACTCTAGTAGTATTCATCGCGCTCTGGTACATCGCCGCGTGCGTCGCTGCGGCGATGTACGACGAAAATGGCAATAGAGTCTCTGGCTTACGACGCTGGCTAAGACTGCTCCTTTTTCTGCCCTGGCCGCTAATCTGACTTCAACGCACTTTTCGGGCACTACCTAGCTGCCGGGCTCCAGTCGAATGCGTATCGAAAGCTATTCTGCGCGAGGCCCATCAGTTCGGCTTCCGTGAATCCGAACTCGCGCTGCGCCAGATCGTATTCGCTGGCGAGTGTGCAACCGAACAAAGCGGGATCGTCAGAGTTGAGTACGATCGGCACGCCGGCGTCGTAGAGTTTCCGGACGGGATGCTCGGCCAGCGACAGAATCGCGGCGGTTCGTAGATTGCTCGTGACGCATATCTCGAGCGGGATATTCTTTTCGCGCAATTGCTGCATCAATGCCGGATCCTGAATTGCACGGATGCCGTGACCGATTCTTTCCGCGCCGATCGCCAGCGCATCCCAAACGCTCTGAGCGTCCGTGGTCTCTCCGGCGTGGCAGGTGAGCCGAAGACCGCAATCGCGCGCTTCGCGATAAAGGTCGGCAAACCAGGTGGCGGGCCCGCGATCCTCTGCACCTCCAATGCCGATGGCGACCACGCCGTCATTTACGCGCTCCGCCGCCAGATCGAAGACCGGCTTCGCCGCGTCAGCTCCGAACTGCCGCACGGCGTCTAGAATCCACCGCACTTGAATTTTCGCCCGTCCGGCCTCGCGTTGCAGAGCCTCATAGATCGGCGGAAAATCCTGCTTTTTCCAAAGAACTACGCCCACCGAAAGCGTGACTTCGGTGTAAGTGACGCCCTCGCTCGCCTGCCGTTCGAAGAGGCGGCGCGCGGCAATAGCGTAATGTTCCGGCGCCCGGAGTTGGCGAGTGACCCAGATGTAACTCTCGATGAAACCCGCGAAATCGCTGTAGGAAGTGGCTCGCGCGATCTCTTCCCGGGTGAGCGATGAGTCGAGTTCGAGAAACGTTTCGGGCTCCAGCGATCCTTCCAGGTGAACGTGGAGCTCTGCCTTTGGCACCATTCTTGCAATAATAGCGAGCGATGATAGCGACGGACATCGAAAGCATCGTAGAGGGCAGACACCGCGATCCATTTAGCGTTCTGGGTCCGCATGATTCCGAGATTCGGGCTTGGCTTCCGGGGGCGCAGGACGTTGCCGTCCTGATTGAAGACGAAACGATTCCGATGGTGCAAGTGCATCCGTCGGGATTTTTCACCGCCACGGTTAAGACCAGGACCGGCCAGTATCGGCTGCGCGTAACCTGGGCTTCGGGTGAGACGACCGAGATCGAGGACCCCTACCGATTCGCTCCGATCCTTTCTCCGTTTGAGCTGTACCTGCACGGCGAAGGAACGAATCACGAGAGCTATTTAACCCTGGGGGCGCATCCCGTGCGCCGCGAGAGCGTGGCTGGCGTGCGTTTCGCGGTGTGGGCTCCAAATGCCGAGGTGGTGAGCCTCGTCGGCGATTTCAACTCCTGGGACCGGACGCGCCACCCGATGCGTCTGCGCGACGGCGGTATCTGGGAGATCTTCCTGCCCGGCCTTGCGCAGGGCGCGAATTACAAGTACTCGGTGGTTTCGCGCACGGGGTCCGAGCAGATGAAGTCCGATCCCTATGGCTTTTTCGCCGAGGTGCCGCCGAAGACGGCGTCGATCGTCTGGCCGCTGTCGAACTATACATGGGGTGATGCGGATTGGATGGATGCGCGCGCTAAAGGCGGTATTCCGCTGCGCCAACCGGTCTCGACTTATGAAGTACATCTCGAATCCTGGATGAAAGGTCCTGGAAATGAGCTCCTCAGTTATCGGGAGTTGGCCTACCGCCTGGTCGAATACGTGAAACGGATGGGCTACACCCATATGGAGCTGATGCCGGTGATGGAGTACCCATTCTCGGGCTCCTGGGGTTATCAAGTCACCGGTTATTATGCGCCCACGTCGCGATTTGGCACGCCGGACGATTTCCGCTACTTCGTCGATCAGTGTCATCAGGCCGGGATCGGCGTCATTCTGGACTGGGTGCCTGCGCATTTTCCCCGCGACGCGCACGCGCTGTGGCGCTTCGACGGCACGGCCCTCTACGAACACGAAGATCCGCGCCAGGGCGAGTATCGCGAGTGGGGCACGCTGGCGTTCAATTATGGCCGTAATGAAGTTCGAACATTTCTTCTTTCGAATGCTTTGTACTGGCTGAGGGAGTTTCACATTGACGGGCTGCGCGTGGACGCGGTGGCCTCCATGCTGTATCTCGATTACGCGCGCGAACCCGGCGAATGGATCCCCAACCGCTACGGCGGCAACGAGAACCTGGAAGCCGTCGATTTCATACGCCGCTTCAATGAGCTGTCGCATAAAGAGCCGGGCGCGATTACAATCGCCGAGGAATCCACGGCGTGGCCGGGAGTCTCGCGGCCGGTGTATCTGGACGGGCTCGGGTTCACGATGAAGTGGAACATGGGCTGGATGCACGACATGTTGAACTACTTTTCGCTGGACCCGGTGTACCGCAAATTTCATCAGCAGAACATCACGTTCAGCATGTTGTATGCGTTCAGCGAAAACTTTGTGTTGCCGATATCGCACGATGAAGTGGTTCATCTGAAGCGGCATCTGCTCTCGAAGATGCCCGGCGATGAGTGGCAGCGCTTCGCCAACACGCGCGCGTTCCTGGCTTACATGTTCGGCCATCCGGGGAAAAAGCTGATGTTCATGGGTTGCGAGTTCGGCCAGACGGAGGAATGGAATTACGCTGTCGGCCTGCCCTGGCATCTGCTCCAATACGCCGTGCACTCGAAGCTTCAGGTCATGGTGAAAGAACTGAACGGACTCTACCGTCGGGAGCGCGCGCTGTATGAAGTGGACGACGCGTATTCAGGCTTTGAGTGGATCGACTTTCGGGACTCGGAATCGTCTGTCATTTCATTCGTCAGGTATTCCCAAAATCGCGAAGAGTTTGTGGTGTTTTGCTGTAATTTTACGCCCGTGCCGCGGCAGGGCTACCGGATCGGCGTGCCCTCGGCAGGCCGTTATCGCGAAATTTTCAACACCGATGCGGAGATGTTTGGAGGGTCGAACGTTGGAAACAACGGAGCTGTGCTGGCGGAGAACATCCAGGCGCACGGGCGGCCGGCGAGTTTGAGAATCACGCTGCCTCCGCTGGGCGTAGTGGTTTTCAAGTTGTAGCCTTATCCGTGTTTATCTGCGTCCATCTGCGGCCGGTACTTTCTGGAAGAATTTTCGGCCGGTCAGGCGACTAAAAGGATGATGGCCGCAGATGGACACAGATGAACGCAGATCGCTCGAATCTTTGACGGAACGCGTAATCGGCGCAGTGTTCGAAGTCGCTAACACGCTCGCCGCGGGCTTTCTAGAGAAGGTTTACGAACGTGCCCTCCTCAGAGAACGGCGGCTTCAGGGCATCCGCGCTGTCTCACAGGTCTCGTTCTCCGTTGTCTACAAGGAACAAAGCGTCGGAGATTACTTCGCGGATATGATCGCGGAGGACGTGCTCGTACTCGAATTGAAGTGCGTTGATCGATTGACCAGCGAGCACTTGGCTCAGTGCCTGAACTACCTCAGAGCTTCCGGCATAACCATCTGTCTCCTGATCAACTTTCACAGGCCCACGGTGGAGTGGAAGCGCGTCGTTCGGAGTGCTTAACCGGTCTTACCAAAGCACGCGTTCCAGGGCCTCGCAGAAGAAATACTCGCCCCACATCACGGATTCATCCACGCCCAGACCTTTATGGACGTGATAGACGCCGCCTTTCAGAATCCCTTCCCACTTCGGATCGGATTTAGCCAGATACTTCTCGCATAGGGCGCGGAGAATCTGCACGGCCGTCGTCCAATAGAAATGGCCCTTCAGCGGATCGGGCTCCAGGCGGCACAGGCGCAGCAGACCGGCGGCGCAGATGGCGGCCGAGGATGTGTCGAACAGCATCCGATTCTCGGCCGGCGCGTTGAAATCCCACGGCGGGATTCCATCCGAGGACGTGTGCATCAGGTAGTAATCCGCACA
>JBEKBK010000371.1:0-8749 GCA_050015435.1 Bryobacteraceae bacterium | reverse complement strand
CTGCCCTTGTGGGAGGTTCAGGTAGACGATTCGATGAAAGGCTACAGTTTTACCTCCGCGCCTCTCGCGATCAAGGACAAGATCGTCATGGGCGTAACGGGCGGCGAATTCGGTGCTCCTGGATATGTCGATGCTTATGATCCCGTGACGGGAAAGCGTTTGTGGAGATTCGATACGATTCCAGGCCCAGGCGAATTTGGACACGATACCTGGTTGGGCGACAGTTGGAAGCGCGGGGGCGCACCTGGGTGGCTGACTGGCAGCTATGATCCGGACCAGGATGTACTCTACTGGCCCGTCGGCAACCCTGGTCCCGATAGCGACGCTGAGATTCGCAAGGGCGATAACTTGTTTTCTAATTCGGTAGTGGCTCTTGATCCGGCCACCGGCCAACGCAAATGGCATTATCAATTCACACCATCGGATAGCCATGACTGGGATTCCACAGAGGACGTCGTATTAGTGGACCGCGTTTTTCACGGGCAACGGCGAAAACTGCTGATGCAGGCCGATCGCAATGGCATCTTCTACGTGCTGGACCGGAGCAATGGGAAACTTCTTTTGGGCAAGGCATTCGTCCATCAAAATTGGAACGCGGGATTTGATGAGAACGGCCGTCCTAAGGTTGTCCCTGGAACAGATTCGAGTCCAGAGGGCTCGCGTGTCTACCCGTCCGGCGGCGGCGCGAATAACTGGAGATCCCCATCCTACGATCCCGCCAGCGGCTGGATGTACCTCGTGTTTACTGAATCGGGTCAAATCTACGTTCGCAAGCCTGAGGAATTTGAAATTGGCAAGGAATACTGGTCGGGTCACGGCTTGCCAATTCCGGGAGAAGTCAATACGTCCGGCGTGATGGCGTTGGACCCTGAGACTGGGGATGTGAAGTGGCGCTACAAGATTTCACAGGCAACGCTGGGCGGCGGAGTGCTCGCTACGGGCGGCGGTTTGGTCTTTGCGGCTGCCGGCGACGGCAATCTGATCGCGCTGGATTCAAAGACGGGGACACTGAAATGGCGCTTCCAGACCGGAGCGCGGATCGGCGCATCTCCGATGACGTATTCGGTCGACGGGAAGCAATTCGTGGCAGTTTCCGCGGGCAATGTGCTGTATAGCTTTGCATTGCCTGAGTAAATTGAGTTAAAACCCGTTGGCTCGGACCCAGAAACTCTCGGTCCATTTTGCACCTGCGGGAAGAATCTGCAATTCTGAGTACTTGCCTTCATGGTTCAGGTTCACACCGTTGGTGACGGCCGCCATCGGCTCGAAGCAGATGAAATTCCGGGTCTCGCCCGGCGGCGGTGGCGGCTCCCAAATCACCGCGACCTGATACTTGGGGCCGAACAGCTCCTCTACTTTCTTTCCACCGGATTCGATTGAGAAATGAGCGCGGCCATCGGCGTCGCGTTCAAGGTCGGTGAACCCGGTGTCGAGAGTGTGACCCTTCAGAGGAAATGGATCGGACAATTCGGACGCTTTAAAATCCCCGGTGGGAATTAAGCGGTCGTCGGCGACCACCATCTTTCGCGCAGGAATGTGCGCGACCCACTCATCGCGCGGAATGCCTGGGATCGTGAAGTAAGGATGAAACCCGAGTGACACGGGCATTGGTTCGGCGCCCACGTTCGTAACCGTAGTCCTCACTTCGAGGACGCCGCCGGCGAGCCGGTAGGTCATCTCGTATTCGTGAGCAAACGGCCATTGCGCCATCAGTTCCGGATATTTCCAAAATTCGAGCCGGCTGGTTACGTGCGCGGATTTCGCATCAGCCGAGACCTCAGTGACGTGCCAATACGTTGAACTGGAAAGCAGCCCGTGGATCGGCAACCCGGAGTTTACGTTGCCCAGACTCGCATTGAACTGATACCTCTTGCCGTTCGCCCAGAACGCTTGTTCGCTGAGCCGGTTGGCCCAAGGCGCGAGGAAAGGAATAGCATTTAAACCCGGCTTCTTCTGGAATTCCGCAAGGTCGGGGTTCGGGAAGTACAGGATGTTCTGCCCGTGAACCTTCATCTCATAGGCGCGATTTCCGATGGACGGCACGACCGAGACTTGCACGCCTGCGGCCATGTCGGCAAGGTGCACGACGGCGACGCCATGGTCCGAAGCCCGCACCGCCGTGTAGTTCTGAGCAAGGGATATAACCGGGAACAGGAACAGCAGAACGCCCTTCATGGCCTGAGTATGGCACAGGCTGCCGCGGTTCAGTATAATGGCCGCTGCGCTCACTTCCGAGCTCATGTTGATGGAGGTTTCCCCGATGAAGGTTCCCCTGATGAAGGCTCTGATGACGCGCTATTTAAGTTGCACCTCTGTGTTGGCGGCGATGCTGCTTTCCGTGCAGCCGCAGTTCGCGCAAGGCCCGGGGGCCAATCCGGCGATGTTGAAGGCCAAGGCTGAGAATGTGCCCGAAATTCCTTTTGAAAATGTTCCAGACTTCGTAAAGTTGCCGCCGGGCGTCAATTTCGGCGAGAGCGTCGGCGTCGCCACCAATTCGAAGGGCCACACTTTTGTCTACGACCGGGCGTATGAGACCCACCTCTACGAGTTCGACCAAAACGGCAAATTTCTGCGTCTGATCGGCGAAGGCCTGTACGGATTTGCTTTCGCGCACGTGGTCAGGATCGACCCGCACGATAACATCTGGGCCGTGGATGAGGGGACCAATATGATCATCAAGTTCAATCCCGACGGCCAGGTGCTCATGCTGCTTGGCAGGCGGCCGGAAACGCACCAGGTGGAGTCATCCCCGCCCCCAGGCTATCGGCCGCCGCCCGCGCAACCGTACACCTTCAATCGCCCGACGGATGTGTGTTGGGACGCGGCCGAAGACATATTTGTTTCGGATGGCTACGGCAACTCGCGCGTGGCCAAGTACGACAAGAACGGTAGATTCATCAAGTCCGTTGGTAGTTTCGGAAACCAGCCGTACGAATTCAACACGCCCCATTCGATCGCGTGCGATCACAATGGCAACGTGTATGTCGCCGACCGCGGCAACCGGCGAATTCAGGTCTTCGACAGCGACCTGGTGCTGAGAGCGATCTATGACCAGGTGGGCGCTCCGTGGGCCGTCTGTATAACTCCGGGACCGCATCAGTATCTCTACAGCTCAAACTCAAACCCCAATAACAGTCCCCCCGCAGCGACGGCTGTCACCGGGGAAATCTACAAGATGGAATTGGACGGAACGATTGTGGGCAAATTTGGAAAGGGAGGCAAGTTGCCGGGTGAGTTCGGCACCATTCATGAAATGGACTGCCGGACCGACAACGAACTCACCGTCGGCGAAATCACGAGCTGGCGGCCGCAGAGGATCAAGCTGCACCCCAAGAACTAGGAACAGGACCAAAGCATATGAAAAATCTCAAACGTAATTTTGCGGTGGCTCTGCTTTCCGCGGGCCCGATGTTTGCCCAGCTTTTGATTCCGGAGATTCAGTACACGTCGACTCCGAATTTCCTGAAGATGCCGGAACGCACCTATATGGGCGAGGCGGTCGGGGTCGCGACCGATTCGAAGGGAAATGTTTACGTCTATACGCGGACGGGCCAGTCATACATCACGATGGGAACCTCGCGGGCATTCGCCGGCGGAGGCGCGCGGCTATTCGAATTCGATAAGACCGGGAAGTTTGTTCGCGAGATCGGCGCAGGCTTGTATGGATTCGTGTTCGCTCATACGGTGCGTGTGGATCCGCAGGATAACATCTGGGTGGTGGACGAAGGATCGAACATGATCATCAAGTTCAATCAAGAGGGGCGGGTGGTATTGACGCTGGGCAGAAAAGCAGAGGAGCTTCGGGTCCCGGGCGCTCCAGCTCCAGCCGCGGCTGCCGGAGGACGGGGCGGCGCGGGTGGCGGCGAAGGCGGAGGCCGTGGAGGACGGGGCGGCGCGCCAGCCGGTCCGGTTGGCGCGGGATCTCAAACCGATACCTTCAATCGGCCGACCGATGTGGCGTGGGATTCGCAGGGGAATATTTTTATATCCGACGGCTACGGCAACTCGCGAGTCGCGAAGTTCGACAAGAACGGTGTGTTCATCAAGACCTGGGGTTCCAGAGGCACCGAGCCGGGACAATTCAATACACCGCACACACTGGCAACGGACGCGCAGGGTAATGTTTACGTGGGCGATCGGGGTAATCATCGAATTCAGGTTTTCGACAACGGCGGGGAGTTCAAGAAGATGTACCTGAATGTGGGCGCTCCGTGGGCAGTCTGCATTTCTCCTGGCCCTCACCAATATCTGTTCAGCTCGAATTCCAATGGCACCGCTGATATGGAAAACGGCGAGATCTACAAGATGGAGTTGAACGGTCAGATCGTCGGCAAGTTTGGTAAGGCGGGCAAGCTGCTGGGCGAGTTCGGCTCGATCCATGAGATCGATTGCAGGAATCCCAACGAGTTGCTCGTAGGTGAGATCACGAACTGGCGCGTGCAGAAGCTCACGCTACGGACACCGTAGACAGGCATTCCTCCACCGTCCGAAGCGCGGCTTCGATGTCGCGCGGCCCGGTCTGCCAATTCATTACGCTAACTCGCATCGCGCGGCGTGCTCTCCAGGTGGTTCCGGCGAAGAATGCGCAACCGTGGGCCACGGTGCTCTGAATGACCTTGTCTGTGTACCAGTCGTGATCTTGTCCCTTTGGATCGAGAAATCGGACCAGACCTTGATTAATCACCGGATGCCAGAGGATCTCTACGCCGGGAAGTCTGCCCAGCCCCTCGACCAGCGTGCGTGCACCTTCACAACACCGGTCGATCAGTGCCGCAACGCCGGCCCTTCCAAGCTGACGAAGCGCCGCGTACGTCGCAAATCCGCGAGCTCGCCTGGACCATTCCGGGGTCCAATCGATCTGATCGCGCGCTTCGGCATCGTGAACCAGGTAGGACGCGCGATGTGACATAGCTCCACGATGTCCGGCGGGCCGAGCGACGATGGCGTAACCACAGTCGTAGGGCACGTTCAGCCACTTATGCCCGTCGGTCGCCCAGGAATCCGCATTTTCGACGCCATCCAACAAATGCCTGTACTGGGCGCTTGCGGCAGCCCATAGACCGAACGCTCCGTCCACGTGAACCCAAGCGGAGTAGCGCTTCGCGATCGGGATCAGATCCCGGAACCGGTCAAAGCTGCCGGTGTTAAGGTCGCCCGCCTGCAGAATCACGATCACCGGCGATCCACTGGCCGGTTGCAAGGCGTCCTCCAGCGTCTCCGGCCGCAGTCGCTCCGTTTCATCGAGCGCCAGATCAACTACGTGATTGTCTCCGATGCCCAAGAACCGCACTGCTCGCTCAATCGATCCGTGCCGGTTAGAAGCGAGTATCTTGATCTGCGGCGCACCCGCCATGCCGTTTTGCTCGACGTCCCACGCTCGTTGTTGTAGTAGCTCGTGACGCGCCGCGGCTAGACAAGTCGAGTGCGCCATCTGGCAGCCACTCACAAGCGCGAACGAACAACTCGCGGGAAGGCCGAACAGCTCCTTCAACCACTCGCCGACGACCTCTTCAACGATCGCTGCCGCGGGTCCGGAAACATACAGCGTAGCGTTCTGATCCCACGCAGACGTGAGCCAATCCGCCGCAAGGGCAGCCGGCAAAGATCCTCCTACGGCCCATGCGAAGAAACGGCCTCCGGCTGAACCGATGATGCCTCCTCGTGTGTCCTCGATCAGTTCCCGCACTACCTGCTCGGGCGGCATCGAATCATCGGCCAGTGGTTTGTTCAGGCGACTTCGCATGGCGCGAAGCGTGACCGTAGAGCCTACGGGATCAGTGTCCAAACTGGACAAATGATGCAGCGCGGCCTCAAGTGCCGTTTCAAGTACCGGGCGAAAACGGGAATCACTCATTTCACCCAAGCATAATGTTGGCGGCGAGACCCCCGCAATCCGTTTCTTGCGGTCACATCCTGCTTATCTGCTGCTGCCGCTTGTGCTCGAGGGTGAGACCATCGAATCCCAGTGCTGGCCAGCGTTGTCCACGATCGTTTTGATGTGTTCCTGCAAGATATAGCGGTCCTGCGCAAGCCGCTTCGCGGCCTCCTCGACGCGGCGGACGTAGTCGGCGCGGCTGGGGTAGCGTTCCTCGATCGACAGCCTTGGATCGCCGCTCTTCTCGCGTTCTGCTCGCGTTTTCGCAAACGGAATATACGAGCCCTGCATGGCGATGAGCGTGTCCGGCGCGCCTAGGCGTTCGCTCCGGAAGGACCAGTCGGCATAAGTCCCCAGCGGCACCGCCTGTTCGGGAAGACGGATGCCTCCCAGGTCATTGCCGTCGGCGTCCACTTGCGGGACCAGGAAGGGCAGCGACGAAACAGGACCAGGCAAATCGGCACGCCAGCCGCCGGGGACGTGGAATGGCCACTGCACGCCGGGCACGCTCGGATACTTGATGTGAGTTTGGGCCACCAGAGTGGCGTCCGCGAACTGCGGATGCTTACTCGGCGGCGGCGCGACGCCTTTTCTCACCCACGCATCCAGGGCCAGGAGCAGGGCCTGCTGCGCCCAGCGGTAGTCGTTGGGATTGGACAAAAGCTGGCCTCCGTTATCTTTCGGCGGCCATGTGCCTGACCCGTGCTGCGTTCCGGCCAGCATGAAAACTCGCACGTTTGGCGGATCCAGCAGATCCTGAGTGCCGTCCATCGAGACGTGCCGCAACGCCGCGACACGGCCGCGGTCCCAATATTCGGAACCGGTATCGACCTCGAAGATTTTCGGTTCGTGGCCGGTGGGCACGCGCGCGCCCAGGCCATCCCGCTTTCCGGTCACGGGGTCGGCCGACATTTCATAGCGAATCGGGAACTTGGTTTGCGTGAACGACCCGAGCTCGTTGGGTTGCGCGAAACGTTCATTGAAGCTGCCCAGTCCGGTAGCGCCAGTCTGGATGAACAGAGCGTCGATCGCCTGCCGCCCTTGTTCATCGGTGGTGAAGCCTTCATAGATCAACTGACGCTGATATCGTCCGGTCTGGGACGCGCCGTAAGTGTACGCATACTTGCCGTGCACGATGGCATCCGAGTTGTACTTCAGCGCCGACGCCAGATCACGAATCGCCGCGAATCCCAAGCCGGCGACTGGAGGATTCTGGGACTGATAGGTTATCTGATACGTCATTCCGGCACGGAAGCCGCCCTTCAGCATCACCCAGTTCGGGTCGTACACGACCTTTCCATTTTCAACGCGGCCAAATTGCCATTGGTCCCTTTGGATGAGTCGAGGAGCCGCGACCCAGCCTTCGCGTTCGGTCAGGCGGTAGGCGGAATTCGCGGGAGCGAGCGGTGGATACGCGGGCGAGAAGTAACCGGAGGCGAACTCGTAGGAATCGCTTCGCTTGTCGGGGATGAACCAGGGGTTGACCCAGCCGGTAATCGGGCGGCCATGGTCGGTGGCGATGGGGGCGTCGAAACCGACCTTATCTTTCTGTTTGGGAACGTCGAATTGCCAGCCGACGGCTACCAGCGTGTAGCCTTCGCGCATGAGCAATCCGTCGCCGAAATCGGCCTCGGTGGATGGATCGGCGGATCCCCTGGCGTGATTGAATGTGGACAACAAGCCTTTATTGCCGCGATTCACAACGTCGAAGAGAAGAACTCCGTTTCCGCGCGAGGGATCCTTGGGCTTGAGGATGAACAAGTCAGCCGAAAATTCGACCTTGCCCTGGCCGTTGCGAGGCGCCTTGTCGATATCGGCGATGATGCGGTTGTGCGCGTTGTCCGGAGACGCGGCGTAGTAGACCTTGCCCACCAGTTTTTCGTAAGCGCCGGTCGTGCCAAAAGCCTTTCCGCCGAGCACGTCCTGCCGGCTCGAAATCGTGATCTTCGTCACCTCGGCGCGGATGGCCGCCGGCCAAAGCCCAACGACCAACCCGATCAGGAGAATTCTATGGATGCGTGCGTTCATATTTCCCCTCCATTGCATCAAAAACACTACAGCTAGCGTACACCTTCTGTCATTTGGAGAGCGAGCGGCCATTCCCCTTCTTGATTCGATAAACTTAGCTGAATTCCAATGAAAAAGCTGTCCTTCACTTCCCGAACCGTTGCGCTGGCCGTCGCAACCATTCACTTCGCCGCCGGGGTGGCATCTGGCGAAGAAATCAGGGTCATGACGTCAGGCGCCTTTACTGCCGCGTATCTTGAGCTCATTCCACAGTTCGAGAGCGCTACTGGGAACAAGATTGTGACTGCCGCGACATCGATAGGCAGCGGAGCAGATTCAATCCCGAGCCGGTTGCAACATGGCGAACTGGTGGACGTTGTGATTGTGGACGACGGCTCGCTCGACGCACTGATCAAGGAGGGCACGGTGATGGCCGGTAGTAAGGTCCCGCTTGCCCGATCGGGCATCGGCATGGCCGTTCGAGCAGGATCGCATAAGCCGGACATCAGCTCGCTGGACGCGCTGAGACGTACGCTGCTCGAAGCGAAATCCATCGCGTACTCCGCGAGCGTAAGCGGCCGCTATCTTTCCACCGAGCTGTTTCAGCGACTCGGGATCGCGGACCAGCTTGCGGCGAAGAGCCAGAGAATCGAACGAGAGCGAGTGGGCGCCGTGGTTGCTCGCGGGGACGCTGAAATTGGGTTCCAGCAGATCAGCGAACTCCTTCCGGTTCCAGGTATAGATTATGTCGGGCCGCTTCCGGCGGAACTTCAGCGAGTTTCTTTGTTTTCGGCCGGAGTTGCCACGGGCTCGAAGCAGCCGGATGCCGCTCGGGCTCTCATCAGGTTCCTCGCGTCGCCGGATGCG
>JBEKBK010000370.1:0-8762 GCA_050015435.1 Bryobacteraceae bacterium | reverse complement strand
TCGCGTATCACAAGGCCGACAAGGCTATCCAGAATATCGTTGCCCTGCTTGCTGCGGCGTGATGTTAGCTGCCAGAATGTTGAAGCATTCTTGTTTACAATCTCTGACCTAAGAATCTAATTAACGCCGGCAGTTTCCAGCACCATTTGCCATAGCAGCTCAACGCCGTCCTCCAGGCTCTTGGGAGATATTCGCTCATCGTTGCCGTGCGCGCGGCTGTCTGACCCCTCCCTCAAAAAGATGGGGACGCCATACACCGCCATGCCCTTGGCGCGCAGAAAGCTTCCGTCCGTGGCGCCGCGCGTCATGTAAGGCACCACGACGTCGCGGGGATAGACGCGGGCGATGGCATGTTCCATCGCGTGATAGAGCGGCGTCGTAACGGAACTCGGTTCGGTCGCCGGCATCTGCGTACCCGGGGCGAATGACACGTCCACGGAAGGATCATTGATAATCTGCCGGAACCGCGCCAGCAGCTCCTCACGAGTCTCGCTGGGCATCCGCCGCACGTCCACTTGCGCTTCGGCCGTGTTCGGAATCACATTATTCTTGATCCCCGCGCGCAAGATTGTCGGCGTCACGGTGGTGCGAAGCATGGCATCCAGCTCGGCGTCATGAGCGCGAATCTGGTTCGCAGCGGCTTGCGCCGTCGCCGGATCGTCCAGCTTCCGGCGGATGGGTTCAAGCCACGCGTACTCCGGCAGTTTCGAAACTTCCCGGAAGTAACGGCGGGTTGTAGGGTTCAACCGGACGGGCTGCTCGGCTTCAGAAAGCTTGATGAGCGCGCGTGACAAATGCACCACGGGGTTGTCTGCGCGCGGTAGCGACGCGTGGCCGGCGGTGCCCTTCGCGGTCACTAGAATCCGTGTCGGAATCTTCTCAGCCGTCTGAACCTGGAAGAGCTTGGGGCCGTCCTTCGTTTCGAGGACGTATCCGCCTTCGTTCAGTGCGAACTCGGCGTCGATCTTGTTGTAGGCGTGCTGGGTGATCCACTCGATCCCGGTCGAAAGAGCTTCTTCATCGGCTTCGGAGAGAAAGATCACGTCCCGGCTGAGCTTGATATTCCGCCGCTTGATCTCGACCATCACGGCCAGTTCCGCCGCCAGCAGGGATTTGTCATCTTGAGTGCCGCGGCCATAAATGAATCCGCCGCGATTCTCGGCGCTGAAGGGGTCCACGGTCCAATCGGCGCGCTCCGCTGGCACCACGTCGCTGTGGGCCATCAGCAGCAGCGGACGGCCGCCCTTCCCGCTTCCGCGCAATCGCGCTACGAAATTGAGGCGTTTCGGATCGTTCCCCAGAAGGTCGCAGGCAATACCGTGCGAATCGGCCACCTGTTTCAGGTAATTGGCGACAAGCGTCTCGTTCCCCGGCGGGTTGGACGTATCCAGCTTCACCAGATCGGTGAGATACTGCCGCGTGCGGTCACTCAGCGGGCGGTTGTCATCCGCGAGGCCCAAGCTGACGACGACGCTGAGGAACGCGACAACACCCCGCATTTGTACCAAATCTTACCATGCGAGGGGATGTGGTAGAGTTCAGAATCATGGCAAGCCGTAGTGTGAATAAGGTAATTTTGATCGGGCATCTCGGCCGGGATGCCGAAACCGCCTACACCGCCTCGCAGACGGCGGTGACGAAGTTTTCAGTGGCGACCAACCGCCGCTGGAAAGATCAGCAGACGGGCGAGTGGAAGGAAGAGACCAACTGGACGAACGTCGTCCTGTGGCGGGGAGAAAACGTCGCGCCTTATCTGACCAAAGGCAAACAGGTCTTCGTAGAGGGCCGCATCCAGACCCGCAGCTACGACGATAAGGACGGCAAGAAAGTTTGGACCACCGAAGTGGTGGCCGAAGATGTGATCCTTCTCGGAGGTCGCGGCGAGAGCGGCGGGCCTGGTCAGGATGAGGGTTATTCTCAGGAACAACCCATGCGTAGCGCCCCGCGCGCGCGTCCCGCGACGGCGACTCCTTCAGGTCCTCCGATGAGTGAAGGTGTTACCGACGACGACGTGCCGTTCTAGGGCGCGACTTTTCAGGCATCAACGCAAACCCAGCGGCCGTGGTAGCGGGGGAAACGGGTTGCTTGGCCCTGCAACGATGCGTGATTCAATGTGATCCGGGCTGCCGGTCCAGTCAGTCACGAGCTCACCGGAGGTAGAGACTCCGTACAGACCCTTGCCAAAGGCGAACACCCACGCATGGCGCCCGAAGCCTGCGTGTACCCCCGCTCTTGCGGCTGACCCAGTATAGTAACAGAGCCGCAATATCGAAGCCGAAGATTCCCGGCGTGGAAAGGCCGCTTGGCCGCGTTCGTCAGTGATTCGGTCTTCCTCGTGGGATCGTACTTCGGCCGAATAGTTCCGGTATACCAATCGAGCTGTCGCGCCCTGCACTGGGCGACCATGATCGTCAACCACAGACACTTCCCAGCTTGGGCACTCGAGGTACGGGATCGGTATCAGCGAGAGGCCAAGGACTATCGCCCCAACAATTGCCGCGGTTCGGACCGATTTCATTCCGTTCGATCGTACCAGCTCACGCATTATACTGCCCGGTTAGCTAGCGTCTCTAGCGCTCGCAGGATGGTTCCCACGAATGGCAGCAGGTCCTCGATCTGGTTCGTCCGCGATCGTATCGTAACAATCGCAAGCTTCCGCCTTGCCAGATTCTGCTGATAAGGCAGACTGTGATCGACTGTTAGAAGCACGTCGTAGGCGGCGAGCTCAGCGCACCGCAATAAGTCACCATTTTTCTCGCCCGCCAAGCCAGCCCAAACAGCAGTGTGGACTTCGTGACCTGGGAAGCAATGCCTGAAATCCAGCGGCAGGCACTCGTCGACCAAGATTTTCACGCGATCCGGGCGAAGAGCGACTCTTTTGCTTCCTCGAGCGCCTGCACCGCCATCTCGCGTGTGACCGTTGGGAACTGTCCGAGGAACTCACCCAGGGAATGGCCGCCCTCCAGGTAGTCAATCAGATTCTTGAACGGGACACGTGTACCCCGAAAGCAGGGAGTTCCACTCAGCACCTCGGGATTGATAACGATCACTCTTTCTGCCATATGCCCTGCATTTATTCTAGCGTCCACAGGGACTCATCGACGATGGCCGGACCGGTCGAGTTCGGCGAACAAGTCTGAGAAGTCGACTTCGCCAGTCAGGTAATTCACGAGCACCGGCTCGCTCAGCAAGCGAAGACGATCCGGGCCGTATTCATACAGCGCCTTGCGATACGGGTCGACCACCCAGATGCTTGGAATCCCAGCTTGGAAGTACTCGGCGCATTTCTCCGACGCGTACGTCAACGGGTCATCCGGCGAGAGAATCTCGATGACCATGTCCAAGCATTCCAGAATCGGTACAGGATCGTAGGGAACAGCTTTGACGCAAACATCCGGGATGCGGTACCGCCGCCGTTGCTGAATCGCGATTCTCTGCTCCGTGAAAACTTCAAAGCCGCGTTCCGCCTCGCGCGAACCTATTATTCCTGCGAGGATGGCCTGCAGGCGGCTATGCAGGCGCTCACCCACGCTGCGCTCTACCAGTTGGCCGTCCACGTACTCCATGTCCGGCTCATAACTGGTGCGAAGATATTCCTCCACGGTTAGCATAAACACCGCGATCTCTATCTTGGCACTTCTATATCCCGATCCGTTTCCTGATTGTGTAAACTTGTTGGTTCACACTTATGCCGCTATTCGCAGGCGATCGATTTTGTGAGGTGCGTGGTTAGGACCTCTCTTCATCCGCGCTCGCTCGCTTGCGCAGGCCGGATCCTTACGGGGCTTGCACTCGCGGCGTGGTTGAGTGGGTGTGGACACTCTTCGCTCAAGGCCGAAAAACGCGAGTCCACTGCGGACGGCTCCAGCGTACCGCGGACACGAGAGGCCGACGATGTCGCCCGGTTCCTCGCAGGTCTGCCGGGGACGCCCCAGAGTCCGTATGCGGATCTTGAGACCAGCCAGGCTTGGCAGACTCACCGCCGGCGGCTTGACGAGGCGTGGCGCAAAGCGGACTTCGTCGCAGGGCTGATGGCGTTCCAGCGAAAGGAGCTCAGCGAAGATCCGGCTTGGGCCGCTCCTGTGTTCTATCCATTCGGCGGGCCGGAGGTGCTGACGGTCTCACTCCTTTTCCCGCAAAGTCCCGTTTGCATCATCGTCGGGCTTGAACCTGCCGGAACCCTTCCGACCTTCCGTCAGATTGAAACGATGGACCTGCCGAAGTATCTGACTGAAATACGGGCAACCATGGCGTCGGAGCTGGGACGCAGTTTTTTCATTACCCACGACATGGACCGCCAGTTTCGCGGCCAAATCACTGACGGGCTGTTGCTGCCCATTCTGCAGTTGCTGGTGCGGACCCATCATCGGGTTCTGGGGTTCCGCTATGTGCGTCTCGACGAAGACGGCAAAATTGTTGAGCGCGCCGCCACCTACAAGGCGCTGACCAGATTCGGGAATAAAGGCACGGAGATCGAGTATGAGACCGACTCGGACTCATCCGTTCACACCCTCTATTATTTTTCGGTGAATCTCTCGAATGAGCGCCTGGCTGAAAACAAGCCGTTCCTCAGATATCTGTCTCACCTGAGCGATGTAACGACCTTTCTCAAAGCCACCTCGTACATGATACACCTAGCGGCCTTTTCAATGATTCGGGACGGCGTGCTCGCCAAGAGCGCCACCATCCTGCAGGACGACTCGGGCATTCCCTATTCATTCTTTCGGCCGGAGTCTTGGAAAGTGCAGCTGTTTGGCGAGTACACCCGACCCTACGGCACTTTCCGATGGATGGAACAGCCTGCACTGCGAAAAGCCTACAGGGAGGCCAGAGTGAAGCCACTGTCAATGCACCTGGGCTATGGGTACGCCAAGATCGGGTCCGATCTGCTTTTGGCCCGGCGGACGCGAAATTAGCGACGACATCGCTCGCGTGTGCCGCTACAGCAGTTTCTCATCGCCGAACTTCTTGAATCCCGCGGCCACCAAAAGCCCGAGCTGGGCGATCAGTTCCGGCTCCACGGCCGTGAAGTTGAAGCACGACTTCCCGTGCATGCGACGCTTCAGTCCCGCGGGTACACTCTTCTGAAGCTCCGGGTACGAGTACAGCGGCATCAGGTGAAAGCTTACATACGCCTTGCTCACGCGGAGGCCCGCGAAAAACATCCGTTCGCCTTGATAGCTTCGTGATTTGGTCTCGAGGTAATAGTTATCGGGTTTGTCGTCCCTCACGAATAGCCGCTTCGAGTACTTCACCAGCACGGGCTTCAGCGCGCTGAACACTGGACTGAAGTCCGGTGCGGGCTCCGCCGGCGCTTTCGGCGGTGCTTTTGCGGTGGAAGATTTGGCAGTGCGTTTGGCGACTGGCACAGCGGCGAGTATACCCTTAACGCTAGCCCCCGTGCCGAGCCTTTTCGCACATGATCGCCAAGAGGTTGTCATCCGGGTCGCGGAAGAGCGCCATCCAGAGATCGTGATCGAACATTCTTGCGACCAGGTGAGGTTCGCGTTCGAAAGTTACACCGCGCGATTTGAGTGTCTCGGTAGCTGACTCGATGTCACCCACCCGGAAGTAGATGACCGGATGGTTGGATTCGTGTTTGGCGTCCGGCGCAAGCATGAGCCGGATTCCTCCGCAATCGAAGAAGGCCATGTTCGGAGCCTGGAACAGGAATCGAAGGCCGAGGACGTCACGGTAGAAAGCCACGGCGCGGCCGACATCGCTTACCGTGATTCCGACCTGTCCGATGGTGGCTAGACCAGTTTCGGAAATAACGTGGACCATATCAGGAAGCGCACTCCGTTGAAAGCACTGTTATAAGCCGTACGAAACTGGTCGACGCAGAATCAAGAAATGGTCTAGACCGAATGCCACCTAGGGTCGCAGTGTACCGGCGCCTAAAATCCGGCGCGTGGATCGATCCTGAACGAACAGCACCAGTTTCAGATTGTCGCGACGCCAGTCTGGCGCGAGCTTGAGTTTGGCGTCCGCCGTGTACGTACTCGCCTTCTTGGTGTCCAGGCGGCCCAGGTTGATGATGCTCCGTACGACGCCCGTATGCCGCAATTGCCGCCCGCCGTTCTCGCCGCTCTGGACCGTGGTTTCGAGTCCGGACTCGGTGATGGCGAGCAGCATGTCCGCGGTTTGCGTCCCGGCGGGCAGATTATCGACTTTAAGCCGAAGAGTATCGGTCGAAAGCATGGACAAGTCGACTCGCGCCTTGGGTCCCTGAGTTGCGTTCCGAATCTCCCGCTGGACCTGAACTTGATCGCTGCCTAAGACCTGAGCCTGTCCGTTCACCACCATTTGGGGCGTATAGACACTCTCGAGATGGAATGCACGCCCGTAGTCCTGTTGGCGCGCCGTAAACAGCGCGGACGAAAAGCGGTCCCGCCAGCCGAGGTGGTCCCAGTAATCGACGTGTTCGCCCAAGGCGATAACCTCAATTCCCTGGTAGGGCTGGTATTGTTCGAGCCGGGCCAGCAGACTATCCGCAGGGGGGCAACTCGAGCAGCCTTCGGAGGTGAACAGCTCGACGATCACCGGCGTACGAGACTGGGCTGCTACGCCTGCCGCTAACAACAATACTAGGCCGAATACACGCACCACTACCAAAATAGACGATTCCGAGCCTCCCTGCGTGGTAAGGTCCGGTCCTGGTAAGGTTGGATTTGCAAAACTTTTTCGGCAATCGCGCAGCCGCCGATGCTCTCGAAGACATGATCCGCCGGGAGCGGATACCGCAAACGCTGCTGCTTTCAGGCGTGGAGGGCGTAGGGAAGGCGACCCTCGCCCGCCGGTTCGGGGCGCTTCTCCTGGGATCCGGCGAGAAGATCGAAGCCGACGATTTGAGCCTGGAATCGAACGCCTCCCTCATCGCGGATCGCGAAAAATGGACGGCCGACAAACGCAACGAGGACCCGCTCTTCTTTTCCTCGCATCCCGATTTTCTGACCTTCGCGCCGGACGGTCCTCTGCGCCAGATCACCATCCCGCAGATGCGTTTGCTGAAGGACCGGGCCCGGCTCAACCCCCTCAAGGGTTCCTGGCGCGTGTTCCTGATCGATTCGATCGACCGCGCGAATGAGCAGGCGGCTAATTCGCTCCTGAAAGTGCTGGAGGAGCCGCCCCCGCATCTGATCCTGATTCTGACCGCCCGAAATCCCTACGACCTGCTTCCGACCATCCGGTCGCGCGCCGTGCCTTTCGCCCTTTCGCGGCTCAATGAAGACGAAATGCGCGCCTTCGTTCTGGCTCGCGGGCTCGATCAGGTGGAGCGGCGGACGAAATTGGCGGAAGGCTCGCCGGGTCTCGCGGTCTCCATCGATTTGGAATCGTATGACCGGAGGCGAGAGGCGATGCTGGCGCTACTCGAAGTGGCGGGCGGACTGCGAGTGTTCGGCGCGTGGTTGAAATACTCGGAGTCGCTGGCCGCGCGGCGGACCGAAAAGCTGGATTCTTATCTTGAAGTCTTGTACTCGCTGCTCGAGGATGTGCTACGGCTACAACACGGCGCGGCGTCGATTCGCAACGAGGATATCCGCGATCCGTTGGAAGAGTTGGCCCGGCGTGTGTCCTTCGAATGGCTCCGGACCGCGGTCGCCAGAGTGGATGAGCTGATCGAGCTGGTCCGGCGCAATGTGCAGAAGTCGCTCGCGCTCGATGCGCTGGCTGTAGAATTGCGCTCTCGCTAGCGCTGTGCTATCAAAGAACAAGATAGGTACTTCCATCCCATTCATAAGCCCGCGAAGGAGTCCGATAGTGGAGCCCGGAAATCGTAAGCTGATACGCCCTTCTCTTACCGAAATAAAGGACCAGAGGAGTCCTACCAATCGGAAGGAAGGTCCCAAGAAATCCGCGCCGCCAGATCAGACCAACGCAGAGAACTTCTATTATCTGAAGCAAATGCAGTCGAAAACGCCCATGACCATCGTGCTGAAGGATGGCGAAACTCTAAAGGGCGTGATCGAGTGGTATGACAAAACCTGCCTGAAGGTCAATCGCGACGGCGAGCCGAACCTGCTCGTGTTCAAATCCAACATCAAGTACATGTACAAGGCCTAACAAACAGCTTGCCGCGGATGGACGCCGATAAACGCTGATTGAAAAGAGTTGGCTTATCCGCGTTCATCGGCGTTAATCTGCGGCCCAAGAGCGCTTTAAGCCTTCGCTCGCAGGACTGACCGCTGTCCCAAATGGCTTGCGAGGAACGCCCGAGCCTGTTGTTCCAATCGTCGATCGGTGGGGAGCTCGATCATCCGGGCCTCATCAACCACGTATTCAAACACCCCATGCTCGGCCGGTGCGTGGTTGTGCTCGATAACGTAAACGACCTCGAGGCGCGCGTTCCCGTCGCCTCGCACCGAGAAGCGAACGGCGTCAGCACGGCTACCGGCCGGGAAACGGTCGCAACGGCCGCGCGCATACCCGCAGTTGCATAACTCGCGCTGCGCGGATTCGGGCGGCTCGAAAGGCTCGTTCGTGCGAGCCCCGCAAATACCGTGATACGCGTCGCCCAAGGGAAGGCGCGGAGGGTTTAGCCAGGGTCCGCTTTCGGCTCCATGGTCCAGCCGCCGCAAGGGTAGGAAAAACGGACACGCCACAGCGGTATCCTATCAAATTGGAACCGTCCCGAATCGAAATACTAGCCAAACATATTTGAAATTTTCCGATCAGGCCACCTGAGCGAGCCTGCGGGTGGGATAGCCGAGGATAGTGGTGATGCGTGCGGTTTCCCGGTCGATGAAGACGAAGGCGTCGCC
>JBEKBK010000369.1:0-8780 GCA_050015435.1 Bryobacteraceae bacterium | reverse complement strand
GCACCGCGCCATGGTTGATAACCACGTATTGAATGGCGATCAAAACCAGGAAGATGACCACGCCGATCACGTAGTTCCCGCCCACTACGAAACTGCCGAACGCCTCAATCACATGTCCCGCCGCCGACGTGCCCGTGTTTCCGTTCAGCAGAATGAGCCGCGCCGAGGAAATGTTCAGAGCGAGCCGGTAGAGTGTCAGCAAGAGCAGCGTGGTGGGAAATACGTTGAAATCAACCGGACGCCGGATGTAAACCGCCACCATCATGACGATGACTGAAAACATGATGTCCACGACGATCAGGAAGTCGAGGACGGGGCCCGGCATGGGCGTAATAAGCGCGATGACAATCGCGACGACTGCAATCGGCACGCCCAGCTCGGCCAGGCTGCCCGGAACGCGGGGAAGCGGTGGGGAGGCGGCTTTAGCTGCGGTTGCGGTGGCCATTACAAACTACCAACACAGATTTGGTCGCAAATGAACGCAAATAAACGCAGATTGACAAAATTTGGTTTATCCGTGTTCATCCGCGTTAATCTGCGGCCCTTTTCCAGCATCCCTAGACTGCGCATGTTTCGAGCGTCTTGACCTTGTACAACAAAGTCGTGCGGGGCAGGCCCAGTAGATGGGCAGCCTTTGCCTTGTTCCCGTCGCACTTGCGCAGGGCTTCCTGCAACAGCAATTTCTCGACTTGCGCCATGACTTCGTCGAAATTCACGCCGGAGGACCGAAGGTTGATTTCCGGCTCTCCGATCATGGGGATGGATTTGGGATCGGATAGCTGGATGTCGCCGGCGTAAAGTTGCTCCCGTTCGCCGGAGAGCGTGACGGCCATCTCGATGGCGTGCTCGAGCTGCCGGACGTTGCCCGGCCATTCGTAATCCATCAGGCGTCGAAGTGCGCTCGGAGTCAGCGTCTTTGGCCGCAGCACTTCGCGGCGGCAGATCTTCTCGATGAAATGCTCAGCTAACAACGGAATGTCGCTCGAGCGCTCCCGCAGCGGCGGAACCCGAATGGGAACCACGTTCAAGCGGTACAGCAGGTCTTCCCGAAATCGCTTCTCTGCGACGGCCAGATCGAGGTCGATGTTCGAAGCGGCAATCACGCGAGTGTCGACCTGTATGGTTCCCGATCCGCCCACCCGCTGCAATTCCCGTTCCTGAAGAACGCGCAGCAGCTTGGGTTGAATGGGCAGCGGGATTTCGCCGATTTCGTCCAGGAAAATGGTGCTGCGATTCGCCTGCTCAAAACGGCCGACCCGATCGTTCACCGCTCCCGTGAAGGCGCCCTTGGAGTGTCCGAACAACTCGGACTCGACGAGATTCTCCGGGATCGCCGCGCAATTCACCGCAACCATGCGGGCCGCATTTCTCTTGCTGGCCGAATGAATCGCTCGCGCGACCATTTCCTTGCCGGTGCCCGTCTCTCCGGTGATCAGGACCGTCGATTGACGCGGGCTGACCAGGCGCACCATCGCGTGCAGGTCGCGCATCGCCCGGCTCTCCCCGATCAGCAGGTCGCGCCAGGACTCCTGGGTTTCGGCGGTGCTCGCCGACGTCCGCACTTCTTGCAGGGCGGATTCCACCAACGCGCCCAGTTCGTCCATTGTGCACCGCCCCTCAATATGGCGGAACGCCGCCATGGGCGGGCGGATCAAAGATTCGTCCAGCGTGCCGTCCTGGTCGTAAATCAAGATCGGGATCGGTCTCGGGAGGTTGTGAGCCTGATCGAGCGTGGCCTGGATGACCGACGTGGGCATCGGAAGCTCGATCAGAATGACCTGCAAGCTTCGCCCGAGGTCGCCCCAACCCGCCGGGGGACCGTCCGAGAAGCCGATCTTGAGCCCGGTTTTCCGCTCAAGTGCTTGAACGTCCCCAACTTCATGATTCCTCCGCAACCACAACATCCTGGGCAACTGTATTCTCCAACGGGGCGGCTGTTGCGTCGGGTCTGCACTTCCGCATAGCCTTACTTACTACTCACTTGCCCCGCAGTAATAAGATCGTTGGTGCAAAGGGAAAACCTTAGGAGTACACCGTGCTTTTGCTCTACCATCCTGAAAACGACTCTAGTCGCGTCCGGTTTTTGCGATATGAAGACCGCCATGACGGACGCACAAACAGCGCAGCGAGCCTATAAAGACTACCTGGAAAGCCGGATTGCGACGGCGCATCCGGTCGAGATCATTCACCTGTTGTATCAAGTGGCAATGGACAACCTGAACCTTGCCATCACCCACCTCAAAAGCGGGGACGCGTTTGCGCGGGCGCGGGCGGTTACTAAGGCGGAATTAGCGGTTGACGAGTTGATCCTGGCGTTGGATCATTCCGTGGGAGCCAACTTTACGCGTACCTTGGCCGATTTATATGGCTATGTCTTGCGGCAAATCGTGGCGGGGCACGCACGCAAATCGGAAGAGGCTTTTCGTGAGGCGCTTTCCATTCTTACGACTCTGTCGGAAGGATGGGCCGGGGTGGTGAAGAACGTTTGTGGGGACCGGCAGCCGGTAAGTACTGAAGCCCCCGAACCTGAGATAGAAGCCGCATCGGTTGCATCGGCAGCGCCAGACAGCCGGTACGCTGCTTACAGCCAGGGTCCAGCGACCGCGGTGTTGTCCCGGGACTGGAGCTGTTAACACCTCGGCGCTAGGCTTCAGGCATGGATCGCGTTGAGGAGATTGACGCCGCAATTCGCGCTCAAGAATGTTGGGATCAGCAAATGGACCACGACTCCTCCGCAGGCAATCTCGATTTCCTATTTGAAGAAGCCGACTAGATCTTCGAAGGGTCTTCTTCGTGGGTGGCCTCAGCGGAAGTGAACTCCGTCGCTACTCGGCGGTTCTGGGATCTTTTCCACGCTTTGCCTTCGGAGATTCAAAGCTGGCGGTCAAGAATTATGAGTTGTGGCGCCGGGACCCTCGTCATCCTTCGGTCCATTTCCGCCGTGTCGCGTTGGCTGCGTGACAGAACAAGACTGTCTTAGAGCCCGCACGTGGCTGTGGCTTTCAAAAGTCCACGAGGCGGTCAAACTCGCCGCATGGCGATGCAGAACTAGTTTCCGAGCGGTTGCCCGGGGCCCAGTCGGGGAAAGCATTTGCGGGGAAACATGATACACCTGCCAGCGGGATACGTTCGGCGGATCATTGAGCCGTGCGGACGAATGAATTCTTGCATCCCTTGTCATGAGATGCTGGAAGTTCCGCACGTTGCCGGTTTTCCGGGGGTTCTTTGATACTCATCCGACCTCGCCTTTGCAAATCGCACAGTGCCTTGGATTGCTCAAAGGAGGTGGGAACCCGTCTAAAGCGACCCGTTAGCGCTGACGATTGATGTACCATTGGAGTGATGATGACTGATCACGGCGAACGCGCCAAAGTAGATAGAAAGTTGTCTACCATTTTGTCTATCTGTTTTTATTGGCGTTCCAAAATTCTTGTAAGTAATTGATAAAACAGGGTTGCCACCCTAGCTCAGTTGGTAGAGCGGCTGATTCGTAATCAGCAGGTCGCCAGTTCGATCCTGGCGGGTGGCTCCATAACTTTCAATCACATCCGAAGGTTTTTCTCGCTGGCTTTCATCTGAGATAGCCAATGAGGTAGCCACAGGAAGCAGAGAAGCCATAACGGAGTTCATTTTAGTCGCGGTCTCGCGTTTCGTCTCCTCGAAGAGATGCCCGTAAACCTGAAGAGTAAATGAGACCGAGCTGTGTCCGAGTAAGGCGCTGATGGCGCTCGGGCCAACCCCCTGAGCGATCAAAATTGCGACAGCGCTATGGCGAAGTTCGTGTATCTTCATTTTCGGAAGTCCCGCCCGTTTTAATATCTTGTCTTGGAAGATTCGCAAGGCGTTACGTTCATCAATCGGCGTGCCGATTGAGGTTGTGAAAATCAGATCCCACGGGTTCCCTTTCCAAGCCGTGCCCGCCCACTCCCTGGCCTGTTGTTGCCGGTCGCGGTGTTCGAGTAGAGCAGCGACGATGACATCAGGCAGATCTATGGTCCGTCTTGACTTGCGGGACTTCGGGGATAACCGCACCCACTGACGCTCAACGCGCTGAAGCGTATAGCGAACTTTAAGCTGTCCCGCCTTTGGGTCAAAATCATCCCATCCATGGGCTAAGCCTTCACCGAGTCGTGTTCCGAGGCTCAAGACCGAGATGAAGAGGGCGTAGTACAGCGTTTCGAACCGGGCGCTTTCGAGCATTGAACGGGCTCCGCTCAACGTCAGAAAACGAGCTTCCGGTTTCTGTTCCGCGCTTCCGGCACCCTTCCTCTTTTTTGAAGCGGCCACATTTCGTTGGACGTATTCGTACGCCAGCGCTGTTTCGAGGGCAGCATGTAACGTTCGCTTGATACCCTTGACCGTTTCGGGAGACAGCAACCTTTTGGTCCGTTCGGATATCGTCTCTCTCTTATGGTTCAACATTGCTTGCACCTGCACGGTCGTCAGCTTGTCGAGCTTGATGTCCCCTAACGCTGGGAGTAGGTGAATTCTCACGACGTACCTGTAAAACTTGAGAGTCTTTGGTTTAATCCCAGGATCGAGCGCGATGACCTGATCGATCCAGTAATTCAAGAACCAGCCCACGGTTCGTTTGTTCGGAGCGATATTGACCCCGATCTGCTGAGCACCTTGGGCTGCTTTGAGCTTCTCGGAAACTTCTTTGCGCGTGGTCGCTGAGAACGTCTTGCGAACCCGCTGACGCTTTCCATGTTTGAATATGTAGCCAACAGTGGCCGCTGCAACCCATTTGCCGGGCTCGACCTCGTAAATCGATCCTTCGCCTCTACCACGCCTTCTCATCATGACCGCTTCCCTTTCCTGTATCTTTGCGTTGCTCTCTGCTGGGCGACGCCAGTGCAGTCGTCGCAGAAATTCTCCTGTCCCGGACGCGGAGCACGCTTCAGCCTGATGTAAGGCCGCCCGCACCCGTCGCAGGCGTACAAGCTGCTCTCCCCGGCCACCATAAGCAGGAGCCTATATGCCAAGCCTCCTGCGAGCCCTTCGTAGGCTATGTCGATCTTCCACTCAGTGTGTTTTTCGCTGAACTCTACGATTCCTAATTCGAGGTGGACTCCTCCGATTCCAAGCCACCAGTTAACCTCCCTTAGAAGCAAATTCTGAGCCCAGCGGATTTCATCTGGGGGTGATCCACCAAGATCAGCCCAATCTTCGGGTGAACCGACGGATGGTAACGGATTTCGCGCACGCCCCTGGAGGGCGGCACTAATCCGAAGAGCCGCACGGAGGCGTTGGGCCAGCAAGAACCAGAGGGCGAGCGGCTCCTTTCCTTGAAGGTTCTCGGTGGGGTCACTACCTGCGAAAACCCGTACGCGGGGATCTCCGAGTCGCCAAACAGTTCCATCGGTCAGCCGTATGTCGGTTTCCCGCTCATAGTCCGCCTTGATCTGGATAGCCCACAGGATACCGTAGCGCTTCGCATAATCGCACACTGAAACCGCATCCTTGAGGCGTGTGAAGGCCAACAAGGACCGATCTGTAGGTCGCGCAAGCGACGATCTTTGGTCATCGTAAACGGCCCGAGACATTCGTGGGAAACCCCAGGCCACGAGTTCACCTTCAAGGGCCACGGTCTCTGGAACGAGGACCGGCGGGAAGAAGATTGTTGAGCCACTCCGCTTCCCACCCATTGCCATATTGAAGCTATATTAACAACTATTGTTCAATCTGTCCAGACTCGCTACCTTGGAAGCGATGAGTTCACCCCTTGCCCCTGTGGATAGGCTCTTGGTTCGGGTCAAGACCGCCGCCGAAGTTCTCGATGTGTCCAGATCTCAGATTTACAACCTCGTGAATGACGGCACCCTTCGGGCCGTTAGAGTGGGGAAGTCCATACGGATTCCTGCCGATGCACTTCGCGAGATGGCGAAAGGTGGCCAGGCCGGTGCAGGCCAAGTCACTTTAGATAGTCAGGGGGTTCAGAACGATTCCGTTCGTTGTCCGGCTTACGGGCCCAAGCCTTGAAACTCTGTAGATGGCGGCACGAACCACAAAACGGAGGCTGTCTTGAAGCGTGAGGCGATGGCCCACACGAAGATGAAGCGTCTTTGTCGGCGACTCGACATTCCGCTCTGGCAGGCCGTCGGTTTAATGGAGAGCCTTTGGCATCTGACCGCTCGGGAGACGCCACGCGGCGATGTCGGAAAACTCTCCGATGAGGATATTGCTCTCGTCCTCGACTATCGCGGCGACGAAGTCGAGATGCTCAACGTGCTTGCGGATTGCGGATGGCTCGACCGCGACCCGGTGCATCGCCTCATTGTTCACGACTGGTCCGACCATGCCGACGATGCGGTACAGATGCGCCTTGCCCGAACAAGGCTGTTTTTTGCGAACGGGCGTCCGCCGAAACTCAGCAAACTGACCGGCCAAGAGCGTCAGTCTGCTGTCGAGTTTTATAGGGCGTGCTCACAAAATGGCAATTCGTGCGCACAGATGGGGTCCACATCAATGCAGTCGCGCGCGCCAGTCACGAATCCGTGCGCACAAAACGGGCGTTTGAGCGCACCACCAGAGCCAGAGCCCTTACCAGTGCCATTACCAGAACCAGAGCGAGAGCCTTCCGCTAACCGCGAACCGGCTCTTTTTTCTTGGCAACGAGACGAAGGGTACAAAGAGTTTCGAGACGCTTACAGCGATACCGGGAAGCCCCTGATCGATGAAGACTGGGCTGCCGCCTTCCCAATCTGGAAACGCCTCGACTTTGAACAAAAGCTGGCTGTCGTAAAGAATATTCGCCAGCGAATTGAAGGGCGAATCTGGACCGATCCGACATTTGTCTCGCTCCCGAAAAACTTCTTGTCAGGGGAATGGAAGCGCCCCGTGGTGCCTCGAAAGCTGAGTAAGGCGGAAAAATTGGACCGCTACTACGAGACAGGGGAGGTAGCCTGTGATTGACGAGCAGTTCGCCCGTGACCAAGTCCGCAGACTGAGTCAGCTTGACGGATTCCCGCGTGACACGCCCGCTCTGAAGGAGCTTGTGCTCGCGCTAACCGTGTAGGGCGGCAATGCCGGGGGCCGGGCTGGAGCTGGCTGGGCGGTATCCAGCCCCAAGATTCTGTCGAGTTCCGCTACAGTATCGGGGTACGAAGTGAAGTCGGTGAGCGTCTTCGTTGCGAAGACGCTCTCGCATACCCACGACCCACGCCCGTCCCACCGCACCTTGCGGACGTTCTTGTAATAACCTCGTTCTGCGCGGTGCTCATAATCCCCAGTGACGACACCGTACCCGACCATAGCGCTTCGTCCCTTTTTGGCGATCACACGGTCACCTTGCCGGATCGAATGAACGAAGTCGAAGCACGCTCGCGAATCGTTCGTTGGGCGACCCTGTGGCTTGTATAACTCCATGATCTTGTCGGCCACGGAGTCCTGATCCGAGTACTGGCTCAGATCTCCGAGGTCATCCCAGCCGATGGCCATGATGCAATCGCGGTAAAACTCTTCCCAGTGCTGCGCGCTCGGTCCAGGAGCATAGACCCAGACACGAGTTGAAAGCTTGCCGCCTTCTACAGGGGCTCCTTCCTCGGCGACTTCATCCCGACCCTCCAGGTGCCCCTCAATCAGTTCGTCGATGACGGCTGTCTGATCCTCGGTAACTGGGAAGTTCGTCCCCTGGCTCGTGTTCAGGGCAGCTTGGAAGGACATCGTGCCCGCAAAGGGGTTTTCATCACAACCTCACAATTCAGCAAGGAGGCCCGCGAGTACGTGACGCGCATCGAGAAGAAAATCGTCTTGATCGATGGCGAATTGCTCGCGCAGTTCATGATCGACTTCGGCGTGGGCGTGACCGAGGTCGATACCTACAAGGTGAAGAAGCTGGACCACGATTATTTCGACGAAGAATAAAGGCGAATCGGGACCGTAGCTGTTCCGGTCGCCAGGTTAGAGGGGAGTGAACTTCGTAATGCCAACATGCGATGAAATCACGAGAGCAGTGGGCAAGTACAACAGCGAAAACTCCACATACGATCACGCACTCGGCTCGGCACTCGACCCGGTTCAGAGTTCGGCACCGTCTTTGGGGCGCTTCCTAGCGGAGGTCTGCTTGATTGCTGATTGGGGATCGATCCCGTTGACCTACTTCCGCTTCCGCGATCGCGTTGCGATGGCCGAGGAGATCGAAACCTCGTGGCCGCTACTTCAATCGATGCGAAGTTGGCATGCGGAGAATTGGGACACGGAAACCAAGATGCTGACGAAGGCAGTAGGGCTTCTGCCTGACACTCAACTACTTCCGACGCCCGGCGCAAAGCGCCAACTTAGCTTTCTATCGAAATACCTCCATCGTTGTGTGAATGAAGCGTTTCCGATTTGGGATAAGAACGCCCGAACGGCACTGCACAACGACAACGACGAAACGAGTTGGCTGTCTTATAGCAAATGGGTGGTCTGCGTCCGGCAGGAAGCGGCAACACACAGAACCTGCTGTCTGGAACAATTGCGTTTACCGGGCGAGTGTCTCCTGCGAACTCTCGATAAAGCCCTGTTCACTTTGGGCGGAGAAATCTTAAACGAGAAAGTAGGACGTAAGACGTAGCTCAACGTCCAGGAATGGCGTACTGTAGCCAACCTTTTTATCGACCCGCCGCTATTCCTGGGCACAATTGCTTGTTAGCGGCTTATTTCATTCAGCGTTTCTGGTACCGGCCCTATGCACAGGATCTTGATGGGTTGACTACAAGGTGAAAGCGGTCAACCGTTTGGGGACTCTGAGAATCCTGCGGTAAAACAGGTTGGAGTAGCGAAGATAGCGCTTCGCA
>JBEKBK010000368.1:0-8784 GCA_050015435.1 Bryobacteraceae bacterium | reverse complement strand
AGGTGCTCACCGTATAGTCCCTTTGATTATGAAACCAATTCTACTGAGGCAACGTCTTTGGACCGATCTACTCCTATGGATCGGAGGCTTCAGCGCGGAGCGGTCTGGTGTCTGGCGTTCGCGCTTGCGGCTGCGCTGGGCGTGACATGCGCGGCTCAAACAGAACCTGAAGAAACTGTTTACGAACTGGGCCCCGGCATCACGCCGCCTCGCGTCACGAAACAGGTATCTCCTCAATATTCAGGGCGGGGAGTGCGGGTAGAGGGTTCGGTTACCGTCGGACTGGTGGTCACTTCGCGAGGTGCGCCCCAGAATATCCAAGTGATCAAGTCGCTCGAAAAGGACGTGGACCAGAGCGCGGTCGACGCGGTCAAGCAATGGCGGTTTGACCCGGCGAAGAAGGACGGCAAAGCGGTCGCCGTCCGGATCGCGTTGGAACTCGACTTTCATTCGATGTAGGCCGACAGGCGCTATAATCTAAGAGGAGCTCCACGCCTTGTCTATCTCACGATTCCTGCGTCTTTCGGCGCACCTCCAGATGCTGCCTATCCTAGAAAGCGGCGAGGAAACCCTCGTCGGCGGCCAGGCGGTGATGGAGGGCGTGATGATGCGTGCGCCTCACAGCTATTGCGTCGCGGTCCGCAAGCCGAACGGCGAACTGGTGACTGAAGAGCAGCCCATCCACAAGATGTCGGAGAAATATCCGATATTCCGATGGCCTGTTGTGCGCGGGCTGGGTGTGTTGGGGCAGGCGCTAACGCTCGGTACCAAGGCGCTCAAATTTTCCGCGAACGCGGCGCTCGACGACGGCACGTCCGAGGCTGGTAAAAAGCCAGTCGAAGTTTCTTCCGGGATGATGACCTTGAACATTGTTCTTTCGCTGGGGTTCTTCATCTTCATGTATAAGTTCATCCCCTTGTTCCTGGCGGGGCGCATCGGAAAATCGGTGTACGCGCTTTCGGGCCGCACTTCCATCAACATAATGGACGGGCTGATCCGCATGGCGCTGTTCCTGGTTTTCATGTTGCTGCTCTCGCGGATGAAAGATATTCGCAGGGTGTTTGAATACCACGGAGCCGAGCACAAAGTGGTGTTCAACTACGAATCTGGGAAGCCGGTCAACGTGGAGAACGCGCAGCAATTCACGACTTTTCATCCGCGCTGCGGAACCAGCTTCATATTCGTCTTGCTGGCGATTGAGCTGATCGTGTTCGCATTTCTGCCGGTTGACGGCTTCCTGCCGAAGTTGCTGGTGAGAGTCGCACTGCTGCCGGTGATCGCGGGCCTGGGTTACGAGCTGATCCGGTTTGCGGCGCGCAGGCAAGGCACATTGATGGGTCTGCTCAGCATGCCGGGTCTCTGGATGCAGCGCATCACGACCAAGCCGCCTGACGATGGGCAGGCCGCGGTCGCAATCCACGCCCTGAATCGTGCGATGGAACTCGAAGCCAAGCAGGGCGGCGAACTGGTCATTGCTTAAAGTCTCATCTAGGTCGGCCGCATTAGCGGGGCCGCAAACTCGCCATGCAATATAAACAAAGACTCGAGGAAGCCGAGCGCCGTTTTGAGGCACTGACGGATCAGATGGCCGATCCCGCGGTCATCAACGATTCCGCGCAGTATCGCAAAGTTGCAAAAGCGCAGAACGAGTTATCCGAGGTTGTCTCGAAATTCCGGGAGTGGAAAGCGACCCAGCACAACCTCGATGAAGCGCGCCAGATGCTGGGCGAGACGGATCCCGAATTGCGGGCGATGGCTCAAGAAGAGGTCGCCACAATGGAGCCTCAGCTCGCTCGTCTCGAGGAGGAGTTGAAGTTCCTTCTGTTGCCCAAGGATCCTAACGACGAAAAGAACGTCGTGCTCGAGATTCGTGCAGGCACGGGCGGCGACGAAGCGACGCTGTTTGCGGCCGAGATTTTCCGGATGTATGGACGTTTTGCGGAGACCCGGCGGTGGAATGTCGAAGTGACTTCGGTGAGCGAATCGTCGGTCGGCGGGCTCAAGGAAGTGATCGCGCTGATCAGCGGAAACAAAGTGTTCAGCCAGCTCAAGTACGAAAGCGGCGTGCATCGGGTTCAGCGTGTTCCGGAGACCGAGCAGCAGGGGCGGGTCCACACTTCAGCGATCACCGTCGCAGTGTTGCCCGAGGCGGATGAAGTCGAAATCGTGATCGATCCGAAGGACCTGCGCATTGATACTTTTTGCTCCTCCGGTCCGGGCGGTCAGAGCGTCAACACGACTTACTCGGCGGTCCGCATGACTCACCTGCCGACCGGAACCATCGTTTCCTGCCAGGACGAAAAATCGCAGATCAAGAATCGGGCGAAGGCTCTGCGCGTGATGCGATCGCGGTTGTATGAGCTGGAGCTCGAGAAGCAGCAGGAGAAAATCGGAGCCGAACGGCGCACCATGGTGGGCAGCGGCGATCGCAGCGAGAAGATCCGGACGTACAATTTTCCCCAGAATCGCGTCACTGACCATCGCATCGGTCTGACGATTCATCAGCTCGATCAGGTGATGGACGGGAAGCTCGAAGTGATCATCGACGCGCTCACCCAGCATTATCAAACTGAAAAGCTGAAAGAACAAGGCGAGCGGGGCGAGGCGGCGTAAGTGGCAGGACATGGATCTCCACACGGCCCTGCTCCAGGGCCAGAGACTCCTAGAGGACGCGAAGATCGCTGCGCCGCGGCTGACTGCCGAGGTGCTGCTCGCTCACGCGATTGGTTGTGACCGCTCCTGGCTGTATGCGCACTCGAATGACGAGCTGCGCGAGGTCTGGTGGATCCATTACGGACGCTACCTGCACCAGCGACTGAACGGCGCGCCGACTCAATACATAACAGGAAAACAGGAATTCTACGGCCGGATGTTTCGCGTCACTCCGGACGTTCTGATCCCGCGGCCCGAGACGGAGCACGTGATCGAAGCCGCGCTTGAACGATGCCGTGATGCACGATCGATCGTGGATATCGGCACGGGGTCTGGCGCTATCGCGGTGACGCTGGCCCTCGAAATCAAAGCGAAGGTCTTCGCTACCGACATATCGGCTGCCGCGCTTCGCGTCACGGCCGGGAATGCACGGGATCTGGGCGCTGACATCTCATTGATATGCTGCGATCTGGGAAACGCGTTGGCGGATCAGTCTTTCGATCTGGTGGTCTCGAATCCGCCGTACGTTCCTGAGCGAGACGCGCCGGGTCTCCAACGAGAGGTGCGCGACTACGAACCTGCCCTCGCGCTCTACGGCGGGGCCGACGGGTTGGACATTTATCGCCGCTTGATTCCCGACGCCGAGCGCTTGCTTCGACCCTCAGGCTGGCTCGTCATGGAACTGGCCTACAACGGAGCCGCCGCAGTTATGAAAATGATGGGCGGCTGGCGGGAGGTCACTCTGGTCCACGACCTTGCGGGCCTTCCCAGGGTGATCGCGGCGCAGCGGCTATGAGGCCTTACGAAATCTCGTTCTGTACATTGAAGCTCCCACCTCTGCCGCGAACGGCAGCACTATCAGTGCAGCCGGCAGTACCGCAACGATTACCGCCGGTAGCATAACCCTACTCCAATTCCAATGCCGTGCGGCGATATACAACGCTAATGCGAAGACTGAGGATATTGTCGAATCCAAGACGCTGAATACGAAAATGTCCCGGAATCGGCGTTTCCTCTCCCAATCGCCCAAGTGGTCCCACTCAGCGGCACCCGTTAACCACTTCTTACCGCAGCGACAGGTGTATCTCCGAGGCCCTATCGCTTGCCAACTGTGGCTCTTGGCCGGATGTAGATGCCTGGTGATGTCCCTGCCGCAGTTGTCGCAGAGATAAACGTCCGCCGGCTCAGGAAAGGAACTCGCTGGAAGCGGCACGTACCACAATATAGCCGAATGCCCTCCGGCGTTATTATATCTGCGTGCGCACGTTTTTCCACGTCGACATGGACGCGTTCTTTGTTTCCGTGGAGGAACTGTTCGATCCTACGCTTAAGGGCAAACCTGTGGTCGTGGGGGGCAAAGCCAATGAACGCGGCGTTGTATCGGCGGCTTCGTATGCAGCGCGGAAGTTCGGTGTGCATTCGGCGATGCCACTGCGCACCGCCTATAAACTTTGCCCGCACGCGATCTTTGTCGAGGGACACCGCGATCGCTATCTCGAGTATTCCGGTAAGGTTTTTGAGGTGTTGCAGCGATTTTCGCCCAAAGTGGAGATGGCATCCATCGACGAAGCCTATCTCGATTTGACCGGCACGGAGCGGCTGAACGGACCTCCGCTCGCGGCGGCGAACGCGTTGCAAATCGCGATGCAGGAGGCCACGCATCTCAACTGCTCCATCGGCGCGGCGGCTTCGCGGCTGGTCGCCAAGGTCGCGTCCGTCCAGGCCAAGCCCCACGGCGTTCTGTGGATACTGCCAGGACAGGAAGCCGAGTTTCTCGGTCCCTTGGATGTGCGCAAGATTCCTGGTGTCGGCAAGGTCACGGAGGGCAACTTGCACGCCTGCGGAATCCGCAGGGTGCGCGACCTGGCGTCGCTCGACGACGGGTTCCTCGAAGAGCGATTCGGGAAGTGGGGCCTGGCGCTGGCCGGGAAAGCGCGCGGGGAAGACGCGGGCGGCTGGTTCGACACTGAGGTGGGCGAGGGCGGCGATCCGAAATCCATCAGTCACGAGCACACATTCAGCGTGGACACCGCTGATGCCTCGATGCTCGATGCGATGCTGGTGCGGCTCTCTGAAATGGTCGCGCGGCGGCTGCGCGATCACGGTCTGTTCGCTCGTACCGTTCAGATCAAGCTGCGCTATTCGGATTTCTCGACATTCACGCGTTCACGGACGCTCGATCACGCGACCCAGATCGATACTGAACTGGCCGAAGCGGTGCGGACGCTCTTTCACAAAGCCTGGACACGTCGCGCGATCCGCCTGCTGGGTGTGTACGCGCAACAGCTCGAAAGTGGGGAAGGCCAGACCAATCTGCTCGACGAAGACAAGACGGAGCGTTGGCGCAAGACTCTGCGTGCGGTCGATCGCATTCGCGACAAATACGGTGACCAGACCGTGTCGCTGGCCGCGGGCTTGAAAGCTGGGTTCCGCGCACGCGTCCATGAGAACCCTGAAAATCTACCCGGCAAAGATCCCAAGAAGGCGACTTGATATCCTGGTAGGGCTGTGAACCTTACCGTCGTCATTCCGATTCACAATGAAGAGCCGTCGATTCTGCCGCTCTATGACCGCCTCACCGCCGTGCTGGAGCGGGTTCGGAAACCTTACGAAATCATTTTTATCGACGATGCCTCGACTGACCGCAGCTTCGATCTGCTGGCCAACCTGGTGGAAACCGATGCGCGGCTGAAAGTGATCCGGTTGAGGCGGAATTTCGGGCAGACCGCGGCCCTCGCCGCCGGGTTCGACGAAGCCCAGGGCCAGGTCATCATCTCTCTCGACGGCGATTTGCAGCACGCCCCCGAAGACATCCCGGCGCTGCTCGAAAAGATCGAAGAGGGTTACGACATCGCCAGCGGATGGCGCAAGAATCGCCTCGACAATGCGGTCACGCGCAAGTTTCCATCGCGCATCGCCAACTGGCTCATGGCCAAGGCGTCCCATGTGGAGCTTCGCGATTTCGGAACGACGTTCAAGGCGTATCGCGCCGAGATCCTGAAGGATGTCAATCTATATGGTGAGTTGCACCGGTTCATTCCTGCCCTCGCCGCGTTTTACGGCGCCCGCGTCGCCGAAGTCCCCATTCGCAATCAGCAGCGTGAGAACGGCGGTTCTCACTACGGCCTGGGCCGTACGTTTCGCGTGATGTTCGACATCTTTACCATCTGGTTCCTGCTGAAGTACTTCACGCGCCCGATGCACTTCTTCGGGAAGTGGGGCATGGTTAGCGCCGGAATCGGCGGGTCGATTCTAGGATTCGTGGGGATCGAAAAAATCTGGACCGGCATGGACATCATCCAGGAGCATGGGCCATTGATGATGCTGGGCGCGCTGGCGCTGGTGACGGGCGTGATTTTGTTTTGCACCGGGTTGCTGGGCGAAGTGCTGACGCGGACGTATTTCGAAAGCCAGGGCCGCCGGATCTACGCGGTGCGCGAGATCCGTACACGGCGCGAGCCTCAAATTGCCGACGGCGCGCACGGCAGCCGTTAAATGATTCGGGCCGTTATTTTCGACTTCGGCGGAGTGCTCTGTTTTCCTCCCACCGATACCCAGATCGCCAGCGCCGCCGAACGTTGCGGGCTGACGGTTTCCGAGTTTCTCAACGCATTTTGGTCGAACCGGATTGAATACGATGCCGGCAGGCTAGGTCCGCGGGAGTATTGGGAAGGTATCGCTAACAAGGTGGGCCTTGCGCTCGACGATGCGTTGTTCGCCGACATGCGTCAGCGCGAGATCGATTTCTGGAGCGTTTATGACGCGCGCGTCATCGAGTGGGTTCGCGAACTGCGCAGCTCCGGATTTAAGACCGGCATTCTGTCCAATCTTCCGAGCCCGCTCGGCCAGCATCTCCGCAAGAGCGGCGGATTCCTGGACCCTTTCGATCACGTCACCTTTTCTTACGAACTAAGAGTGGTGAAGCCGGCGCCGGCGATTTACGAGCACATGATCCGCGGTCTTGGCGTTCCCGCTAACCAGGCGTTGTTCCTGGACGACCGTCCGGAGAACGTCGATGGAGCGCGCGCCGTGGGGCTACAGGCCGAGCTGTTCGCGTGCTGGGAAGATTTTCTGAGAGACACGCCGGAGCGCTACGGTTTGCCCGCACCGGCTGTGGCGCGCCGCCAATAGTCCTCGAAGAGTCCTCTCATCGCTTCGGCCATCCCTTCATGGTCGAATACGATGGAAGTCCACGCGGGCTTGGTGAGCACCGGGTCCAGCAGTGCGATCAGACCTTGGCGGCCATCGAATACCGCCATCTTCAGCGGAACTTTGTCCACTTGTCGCACGTCGACCCCAGCGGCCTGGTAGTCCGCCAGAAACTTCTCATGCACTGAATCGAGTGTGCCGTGCTCCACCAGCAGACGGCAGCAGATGCCGCGCGCCTGCGCCTGAATGACCAGTTCGGCTTCGAGCGGGTCCACCGCGTAGGGCGGACGCGAGAATTCGAAGTACTCCGTGCGTGCTTCGCCCAGCATGCGGCGGAACTGGGAACCGGTTTGGCCGGGGTCGCTCACGATGCGCAGATAATCGAGCGTGCCTCGTCCGCCGCGGGCTTCCGAATAAGAGGCCATCAGGTCCGCCACGGTCGCCTTGGCCGCCGCGGCCTGTTCCGCGAGCTGGTCCTCGAGTGCCTGCGCACGCCGGGCCAGGTAGCTGGGAATCGCCTGGTCCGGCGGGACGGCGGAAAACATTTTCGTCTTTTCCTGGATCACCTGTGCAAAGCCTTTTTCGAGCAGGCTGTCCAGCACTTCATAGATCTTCTGCCGCGGGACGTGGGCCCGCGCCGCCAATTCCAAGGCCTTGAATCGCGGATGTCCTACCAGCACTAGATAGGATCGGGCTTCGTACGCGTTCAGTCCCATCGCCTGAAGGCGCTGCCAAAAGCGCCGAAACTCGAGATCGTGCAACCCTTGTGTCATCTTCGTTACGTTTGGTTGAGGATACCAAATTGACGGAATCGTAACCCGTGTATCTTGGTTTGCATTGTAATACCAGGTTTCGCCATTCGTTCTCTGCTGTTGGTCCGTTATTGAGACGATTCCGGTTAGCAGATCCGATGCTCGATTCACAAATGGTTGACCTGTTTTTAAAGACCGACCCCTCATCCCTCCTTCACCAGCGATTCCGGGCTCTGATCTGGCAGTGCATCGATCCGATTGAAGGCTGGCTTTTTGAAGACGAAGCGGAGTTACTAATGCGTACCGCGGCGCTCGGCCTGCGCGCAGGAAGCGGCTCCGCGGCTTTGATCGAGGTTGGCAGCTATTGCGGAAGGTCCACTTGCGCGATTGCAGGTGTGGTTAGGGCCCTGAAGCCAGCGGCGAAACTTTATGCCATCGATCCCCATCAAGGCCATGTTGGCGCACAAGACCGGGAGGTCGAGGTCAAAAAGCCCACGATCGAGAGGCTCGAAAAAAATCTTCAGCGCGCCGGACTAGAGGATCAAGTCATCGTGATCCAAGCCCACTCCTGGGAAGTGGCCTGGAACAAACCTGTGAGCTTTCTCTTTATCGACGGCTTACACGACTATGACAACGTGGCGCGAGACTTCCGTCAGTTTGAGCCCTGGCTGATGCGAGGCGGCTTCGCCGCTTTTCACGATTATGGCGGGTACTTTCCCGGCGTCACAACTTTCGTCGACGAACTGATGCGCACGGGACACTACGAAAAGACCGCTTTAACCGGATCTATGTTTGTCATGGAACGCCTTTTATGATGATTGACGCTCGGAAAATGGCGAACACGTCATCCGCGTTCCTATCAGCGCGAGAAGCCTCTCAGTGAATGCCAGTGTGGGCCTGGACCGAAGCGCAATAAAGTCAGGCCGCACGGAGACGATTCCCGTATCGACTATTGGGACGCATTGATCAACATCCTACGCGGTTGTTGCCAGAAAAGCAGTTGAGGATCTCCGCGTGATGAGGCACGCCGCTGACCGGATTGCAGCCTCGCCTTATCCCTGCGCGAGGTTCGAGTACGGATGGGACATTGACCGACTGAGCACGCCCACCGCTAGATTCTTAGGTCAGAGATTGTAAACAAGAATGCTTCAACATTCTGGCAGCTAACATCACGCCGCAGCAAGCAGGGCAACGATATTCTGGATAGCCTTGTCGGCCTTGTGATACGCGA
>JBEKBK010000367.1:0-8819 GCA_050015435.1 Bryobacteraceae bacterium | reverse complement strand
CGCTGCAGAGAGGGAAGCGATCCGGAGAATGTCGGACCCAGAATGCGCAGCGGCTGGCCGTCCCGGAGGCCGTTGAACGTATGGATCCAAATCAACGCATTTTGGAACTGATCGTCGCTGATGCCGACGGTTGGCTGCTCCCCAACCAGAAAAATGACCAACCCGTCGTCGTAAGGGTTGCCATACAGGTGTCTGGTGTCCAGTGCCCGGCGGAATACCATTACGCCAGGCTGTAATTCCTGGATGTCTTGCTGTTCCTCCGCTGCTTGCTGATCTGTGAATTGAGGATAAGTCGGGCCGGTCGCATCCCACGGAAACCATGAGGAATCATATGAGTAATTGTCGTCCTGTGCAGCCTGCTGAATGGTCTCGACAATTCGATCGAACATAAGTGGCAAGTGCGTCGAGACGGGATTGGGAACGGTGGCGATGGCAAACTGAACGCCCAGTTTGTCGTTCACCAGGTCTTGTTTGCGGCGAGGGTCCGGTTCAAAGCAGAAGCCCGGTAGGTCGCGGGGAGTAATGGGGCCGGCCGCGTCCTTCACGAAACGCTGCAATCGCTGCACGATCTCTTTACATGGAGAGGACTCCTTCGGGCCGGAGGTGGATGCTTTCTTGGTTGACCGGCCGGTAGATTCCTTCGTCTCCCCCGCGCCCGTGCTTTGGGAACTCTGGTTCGGCAGATTCGACACGCCGAGGATGGTCAGAATAACCAGTGCCCCCGCGACCAAACCAGTGTTGCGATTCATGGGACGACCTCAGCCAAGTTCGGCCAGGCCCCTCGCCTTTCCAACACCCAGATTCGTGAATGGAATCTAGTATCTCACGTTATTAGCAGAAAAGGGAGCGCAAATCAGCGCGACCCGCTTCGCTAATTGTTGAGGCTGGCGAATGGTTCTGCGGGCAATTACATCTGGGCGGCGACGCAAAATGCCCAGCCAATCGAGTAATCGGACCGCGCATCAACCTGCGACAGGTTCGAGCTGATTGGCGCGGGCAGCCTCCCCGTCCCTACGGGAACGGGAAGCCACGTTCCGGCCACGGCTATATTGTCGTGGCGAACAGCCCATGACCCTCTTGAAGGCTGTGCTGAAGGCGCTTTCGGATTCGTAGCCGAGCGAGAGGGCGATGACGGAAATGGAATCGCTGGAATTCGCCAGCTTGTCCCCGGCCAGCAGCATTCGCCAGCGCGTCAGGTATTCCATGGGTGACGCCCCAACCGTCTCTTTGAATTTCAGGGCAAAGGTGGATCGCGACATGCCGGCACGCTCGGCCAGCTTCTGTATCGTCCAGCCATGCGCCGGATCGTCGTGCATAGCGTTGATCGCCGCGCTCATCTGTTTATCTGCCAGGGCGAAGAGCCACCCAACGCCACCTCTCAACCCTTCAGCCAGATGCAGCCGCAGGGCCTGAAGCAGCATCATGTATGCGAGCTGTTGTGCCACCAGAAAGCCGCCCGGCTGCGGATCGCGCAGCTCCTCCCTCATCCGCTCCAGAGACCAGCGCATCGCCGCCTTGTCCGATTCTTTCCGGATATGCACAATGGGAGGCAGCACTCCCAACAGGATGCCGGCATGATTGCCGGTAAAAGCGAAGTGCCCCCCGGCAATAAAGCAATCCCCGCCGCCATTGAACGTGTAGATGCTACCATTCCGCCCCTTCGCAAAAATGGTAAGGGCGTCAATCGGCGTCAAGGTCAGATTGGTTGCCAGGCGAAAAGGCCGCCCGCTCGGCAGCAGGAAGCAGTCCCCGGTTTCTAGCCGCACTGCGTCGGGAACGCCCTCTACCGACAGCCAGCCTTTGCCTGAGATCAATGCGTAGCATTTGATGCCTTCATGCCGGGGGAACTGGAGGGACAATTCTCCACCCACATCAAAGCCACCGGACGAGTATCTGCGCGGGTTCAGCAGCGACAGAACATCTGAAAGGGGGTCCATAGTCGTACCGGACGATTGCGAAGATAATACGGACTCTACAGCATAGATTGTATTCCATCAATCACCTACCTTGAGAACAACGGGGCTGCGAGTACGGTCCCGGTTCACGAAATTAAGTAAAGGAGAAGTCGTAATGCGTGTTTTCTTAACTGGTGCGACGGGCTTTATCGGTTCTACCCTTGTGCGGGAGCTAATCGACGCGGGCCATCAGGTGCTCGGTCTCGCTCGCTCAGATGCGGGCGCCAAGGCTCTCATTGAGGCTGGCGCCCAGGTGCATCGAGGCGATCTGGAGGACCTGGCAAGCCTGCGCAGTGGAGCAGCCATGTCGGAGGGCGTGATTCACACCGCTTTTATCCACGACTTCTCGAAATTCAAGGAGAACTGCGAGATTGATAGGCTCGCCATTGAGGCTCTCGGCTCCGCGCTCGCCGGTTCTGACCGTCCCTTGATCGTCACCTCCGGGACCGGGGTGGCCTTCGCGCCGGGGCGCCTCGCGACCGAAGAAGATGCGCCGGCTCCCACCTCCGTCATCCCCCGCAGCGCGTCGGAAGAGGCGGCGGATGCGATGGCGTCACGGGGCGTGCGCGTGTCGGTCGTGCGCCTTCCGCAGGTCCACAACCGCGTCAAGCAAGGCCTCGTCAGCTACGCAATCGCCATTGCTCGTGAGAAAGGTATCTCGGCGTTTGTCGGCGACGGGCTTAGTCGCTGGCCCGCGGTTCACTTGCTTGATGCTGCCCACCTCTACAGGCTGGCGCTTGAAAAGGGACTTGCCGGAGCCCGGTATCACGCAGTCGACGAAGAGGGTGTGCGGCTCCGGGAGATCGCTGACGCAATCGGCCGGGTCCTGAACGTGCCGGTCGTCGCCAAGTCCCCCGAGGACGCAGCCGCCCATTTTGGCTGGCTCGGGTTCTTCGTGGGTTTCGACGCTCCGGCGTCTAGCGCGTTAACGCAGGAACGGCTGGGATGGCGCTTGACAGGACAGCCTGGGCTGATTGCCGATCTCAACCGCGCGAGCGCCTTCGCGGCGTAAGCAACGCCGCTGAAATAAGGAAAGGATCAAAGGAGATTGTTCATGCGTGTTTTCGTTACCGGTGCTACAGGATTCGTCGGTTCTGCCATTGTTCAGGAGCTAATGAACGCGGGCCATCAGGTGCTCGGTTTCGCTCGCTCAGATGCGGGCGCCAAGTCTCTCATCGATGTTGGCGCCCAGGTTCATCGAGGCGATCTGGAAGACCTGGAAAGCCTGCGCGGTGGAGCAGCCTTGTCGGATGGCGTGATTCACACCGCCTTCAACCACGACTTCTCAAAGTTTGCGGCTAACTGTGAGATGGACAGGCAAGCCATCGAGGCTCTCGGCTCCGCGCTCGCCGGCTCAGACCGTCCCTTGATCGTCACCTCCGGGGTCGCGCTCCTCGCGCCAGGTCGCCTCGCGACCGAAGAAGATGTGCGCGCTTCCGGCTCCGCCTCGTTTCCCCGAGTTTCGGAAGAGACAGCAGCCTCGCTGGCGGCTAGTGGCGTGCGCGTGTCGGCGGTACGGCTTCCTCCATCGGTCCATGGTGACGGGGATCACGGCTTTGTTCCGACTCTCATCCGCATCGCGCGTGAGAAGGGCGCTTCGGCATATGTGGGCGAAGGGCTCAACCGCTGGCCCGCGGTGCACCGGCTCGATGCTGCTCATCTCTACAGGCTCGTGCTGGAGAAGGGTTCCGCTGGAGCTTCGATTGGTCAATGCAGCCGGTATCACGGGATCGCCGAAGAGGGCGTGCCGCTCCGGGAGATCGCTCAAGTGATCGGCCGCCGCCTGAAGGTGCCGGTCGTCAGCAAGGCCCCGGAGGAAGCAGCCAACCACTTTGGCTGGTTCGCGCAGTTCGCCGCGATCGACTGCCCGTCCTCGAGTCAACGAACTAGGGAACTATTGGGGTGGCAGCCGAAGCAGCCTGGGCTGATTCCAGATCTCGACCGGCCACGCTATTTCGAAACCTGAACACACCAGGGGAGAAGACGGTCGGACTGCCAGGAAGATTTGACGCAGATCCGGCTTCTCCCGGCTCACCGCAACTAGAAATATTCAGGATTGCTTACAATGGGCCGGAAGAAGCAGGCAAGAACCGCAAACTGCCGGAGACGGCTAATCCATCTCGATGGGAAGATGTTCGGAACGAAGGATGGCGGCTTCCTCGAGCGTGATTTCAGGCTCGGGGTCGGTTTCACCCTCCTTACGTTGAGCACGCTTGGCAGCCTTGTCGCGCTGTTTTTCAACGCGGGCGAGTTCTTTCTGGCGTTTTTTAAAAGTTGTATGTGATCTTGAGGCCATAGGATTCTCCCGTTTCTAATTTGTCTGCCGTTTGAATTGTTGCCCGGTCCAGCCAGATTCGGAATGGAACGGTAAGCGCGGGGCGCTCACTGGGCGGTCAATGCTCCTACCCCGCCTGGGTACTGCTCGATTTACCGGACTTACCAGCGTGGCTCGCGCCGCTGCCTGGGTCCGCCGCCGTCGCGTCCGCCACCGCCGCGGAAACCACCGCCGCCCGGCCGTCCACCGCCGCCACCGCTCGTCTTGGGACGCGCTTCATTGACGTTGAGGGCGCGGCCGCCTACGTTTGAGCCATTCAAGGCCGTGATGGCGCGGTCTGCCTCCTCCGCATCAGTCATCTCCACAAACGCAAAGCCTCGCGATCGTCCGGTATCACGGTCCGTCATCAGGCTGACGCGCTCCACCGTTCCGTATGCTTCGAAGAGTGAGCGTATGGTATCTTCAGTAGCTCCAAAATCGAGGTTACCTACGAAAATGTTTTTCAAAGTTTTTGTCTCCTTACTATTTGAAAGCGGCGATCCGAGGCAGGAGCATTTTGGCCAAGTCAGCGGGGCAATCAAACGGCACTTAAAGTGTACCAAATTTTTCCGCCGCTTCGCCGGTGCGTCGCGAGCATTTGATAAGCTATTGTGCCGGAAGATTTTAGCGAGTGTCAGGCGTGCACTTACCCTGGCACACCGTCTCTGAGACCTTCTGCAAGGCGCCCAGGTGGTTCGGTTCGGAGACCGACGGACGCCGCACGCTCAGTGTCTCCTTCACCGTATCGCCGGGACCCTTATCCCGGGTGATGATTTGCTGCTCATAGAGCTGCTGGGGCGACCCCGTAGTCTGCGCAACGCCGGGCACGGAGGCCTTGTAAAGGTCCACTTCGGAAACCTCCGAGCCATCGCTGCGCTTGGTGGTTGTGCTTAAGGTCTGGCGGGAAAGCTCCAATGCGTCGGTGGAGCGCGGCTCATAGAAGGCGGTTTTCTCGATCGTCTGATCGCCGGCCTTCGTTACATCCGTCACTTCCCGGATGGCCGCATCGAAGCCGCCGTTCTCTGAGCGGCGGTACACAGTTAGGTCCTGATGCGTATTGTCGCCCGAGGTTTCCGTCACGGCGCTTCGCTTCTCTACCGTTTGAAGCGATGCGTTCAATGTGGGCCGCTCGACAACGGTCTCCGTCCGCGTCACCGCGCCCTGCTGGTGGGATTCTGTGATCGTCCGCTGGGCTTCCGCCATGTTCCCGTTGATGTCGCTGCGGTACGTGGTGGAATTCACCCGCGAACCGTCGGGAGTCTTAACCGTGTCCGTCAGCACGCGTTCAGTCGAGGAAAGTTGGCCATCGGGGCCGTACTTGCGAACAATGGTCTCTACCTGTTTCCCGTTCGCGTCCTCGCTCAGAACTTTAGTCTCGGTCTGTTCGAGTGGAACCCGCCGTCCGTTGATGGATTGGCTCGTTTCCGTGTGCGTCCCATCGGTGCTGACCGTCGGCGCCGTTACCACCTGATGACCGTTCAAGTCAGTAGTGATGGTATTCACGACCGATTGCCCGGCGCCCAAAGATGCCACCAATGCCAGAACGCAATACTTCACAATTCCAGGCTAGACGCAACAGGCTTGGACGTGCAATACGGCGAAGGCCTTAGATTATTGAAGCAACCCCACGATACAATGGACGATAAGTGAAGACCTTCTACATCGAGACCTTCGGGTGCCAGATGAACGCGCACGATTCCGAAAAAGTCATCGGAACGCTGGTAAACCAGGGTTATTCGCAGGTCGCGACGCCGGAGGATGCCGAGCTGGTCTTCTACAACACTTGCAGCATTCGCGACAAGGCCGAGCAAAAGGTCTTCAACCGTCTTCAGCAATTCAAGAAAGCGAATGGGAAGGGCAAAACCTTCGCAGTCCTGGGTTGCGTGGCCCAGCAGGAAGGCGCAAAGATTTTCGAGAAGGCGCCGCACGTGAGTATGGTGTGCGGCTCGGCCAGTTACCATCAGTTGCCGCAGATGCTGGTCCAGCTCGAGGCAGGGAACCGGCGCGTCACCGGTTTGAGTCTGGACACCGAGGACGCGTTCGAGACACCTTATACCCGCCGCGACAATCCGCATCGCGCCTATATCACCATCATCGAGGGCTGCGACAAGTCGTGCGCCTATTGCGTGGTCCCGTTCACGCGCGGACCGGAGCGTAGCCGCACCAGCGCTTCCGTGATGGCTGAAGCGCGCCAGCTTTCGGGCGGCGGTTATACCGAGATTCAGTTGCTGGGACAAAACGTGAACAGTTATCGCGATCCGTCCCCGGCCGGGTGGGATTTCGCGACGCTTCTGCGAAATATCGCCCAGGATTCGGGTATCCGGCGCGTACGATTCACCACCTCCCACCCCCGCGATTTCGTGAAAGATATCATCGACGCGATCGATGAGCATCCGGCCCTGTGTAATCACGTTCACTTGCCGGTACAATCCGGCTCTTCGCGCGTGCTGGACGCGATGCAGCGCTTATACACGCGCGATGAGTATATGCGCCGCATTGAATGGATGAAGAATGCGCGGCGCTCCATCGCCATCAGCACGGACATCATCGTGGGGTTCCCCGGGGAAACGGAAGAGGACTTCGAGGCGACCCTCGCGCTCCTCGATCAGGTGGAATACGATTCGATCTTCAGCTTCAAATATTCGCGGCGTCCCAATACGGCGGCGCTCGCTCTCGAGGGCCAGATTCCAGAAGAAGAGAAGAGCCGGCGGCTCGCCATTGTCCAGGAGCGGCAGAGAGCGATTCAAATTAAGCGCAATGCTGGATACGTAGGAGTGCTGGAAGAGTGCCTGGTGGAGGGTTTCAATCAAGCGACGGGCCAGTGGATCGGGCGCACTTCGCAGAACAAGACACTCAACTTCTTGCGCGCCGGAGCGGAGGAAGCGCTGCTCGGAAGCTATGTGAACGTCAGGGTGACGCGGGCTGGTCCAAACTCACTAGCTGGCGAGCGCGAAGTCGGTGGCGGTGTAAACTAGTTAGGCGGGGCAAGGGAGAACGGTATGGAGCGAGCCAACAGCAGCGTGACTTCTAACGCTGCGCAGTCCGCGATTCACGAAGTTGAGATGAAGATCCGCGGGCTCTTGATGGACCCCGTGACCAACATGCCGATTGTGGTGCTGAAGGACGTGAGTGGCACCGCGATCCTTCCCATCTGGGTGGGCCTTCCGGAAGCCAACGCGATTGCCCTCGAGATCGAAAAGGTAGCCACGCCGCGTCCGATGACTCACGACCTGATCCGCAACCTTCTGTTCGGCCTGGACGCCGGAGTCAAGAAGGTGGTCGTGAGCGATCTCAAGGAAGACACTTTCTACGCCGTCATCTGGCTCGAGCGCAATGGTGAGCTCATCTCCGTGGACTCGCGCCCGAGCGACGCTCTGGCGATCGCCCTGCGCCTCGACTGCCCCATCTACGTCGCGGATAGCGTGCTGAAAACGTCGAAGACTGCGGCCGCGGTGGCCGAGGTCGGCAACAACGAGGAACTGCGCCGCTGGCTCGAAAACCTCAACGATGAGGATCTCGGCCGCTACAAAATGTAGTGACGTTCGATGTCGCGCACCTGAATATTCTCGATGTGCGCGTCGTGGTAGTCTTCGTACCTGACCGCCCATCCGCCGACCTTTTCGCCGGTCTTCAGCGCTCCGCCGAGCAAACCGGTCTGGCAGGAAATGTGATTGCCGTTTGGCCGGATGAGTTCGGCCGGACGCGTTTTCTAGCGCCGTCCGGGCAGCATGCCTTCTTCCGGGTAGCGAGCTATCATCAGCTTCAGGCACAGATCAACACCACGCTTCAGTTGCAATAGGTCGCTAGCATGTGGGGCGGACAGCCCTCGTTATCGCTGCGCCAGAACTTTTTCCCACCAGAGTAGACCGAAAATGGCGGCAGTAAGGTCTTGCTTGTGTTCGGGCCTATTCCCGCCGAAAGACGGTAACGCCTTCATCTTGAGCAATCGCGACGACCGAGGCATTGTTAGAAATCCGCGGGCTGTATGTTGTTCCCAAATATTGGTTCGTTACGAGCGCGCCGATCGATAAATTCAAAATCGTGTAACTGCGATTTTTTTCTGGATCGCGGAAGACAAGCAACTCTGGCCGTGATCCTTCGGGGGGCGCTAGGTCTCGCTTCAGAATACCTGGGCTGATATACCAATTCAGTATCGCAAAGCAATCGTGGCTCGCAGAAGTTATCACTTCACCCAGGGGTCCAAAATTGTCGGGACGTATTTCACGCACGAGTCGCCCATCCGAGACTCGTATGATCCTAAGAGCGTCGCCGGATTTGTGGCCAGTGCTGTCGATATGCTCGTCGGGACTCAAGAGAATTTCATCGTCGCTCAGGAACTTTCCGATGACTCTTCCCGTTTGTACCCTCTCCCATGGCTTTCCAAATTTGTAACCAGAGTGCAGTGTTTTAAGCTTTTGGCCTGTCTGTGTGTCACCTCATTTATGCGCGGCGCTGAGCCTGCTCGTGCAGGCACGAGCGCAGTGAACCATTTGGGGACCCCGAAAACATGGGGTAAAACTGAGGTTCTGGGAAGTTTCCCCTTCGCAGAA
>JBEKBK010000366.1:0-8820 GCA_050015435.1 Bryobacteraceae bacterium | reverse complement strand
CCAGCTTCAATCTTGCTGAGGTCCAGAACGTCATTAATAAGCTGCAACAGATACAGCGCATCTTTATGAATCAAATTCAAGCAATGCAGCTGCTTCTCGTTCAACGGCCCTTCCAACTCCTCGCCCAGCAACTCGGAAAACCCAATGATGGTGTGTAGCGGCGTGCGCAACTCGTGGCTCATGTTGGCGAGGAATTCGCTCTTCATTCGAGATGCTTTCTCTACTTCTGCATTTTGCAATTGGAGAAGCTGGGTGCTTTTTCGAAGTTCGCCCTCGGATCGCTCAAGCTGGGCGTGGGCGGCTTCCTTTGCTTTCACTGAACGCTCGACGTTCGCCAGAGCCAGTATCCCGAGAACTAGAGCTAATGCGCCACCGAGTACTAAGGACCACTGGACTGTCTGCGCCGCTCCGCGCTGTACGTCCAGCCGTTTTCCAAGAAGCCTGTATTCGGTTTGCTCCATGGATTCTATCAGACCGCGGATGTTATCCATCGCGTCCTTGCCGCGGTCGCTCAGAATCACCTGCTGGACCGCGTCCATGCCGCGGGTCTTGCGCAACTCCACGGTTTCTGCAAGCTGCTTTAACCTTGTGTCCAGTTGTCGTTCAAGCAGTGCGATGTTTGGGGTGTGCTCTGGTTCCTCGCCCGCAGCCCTCCGTAAACCGGCGAGAACCGTTCTTGTACTTTGAACGCCTTGCTCGTAATCGACAAGATAGGGTGTCTTCTCCGTGAGCAGGTAACCTTGTTCCCCGGTCTCCGCAGCTTCGATCTCGGACAGGACACTTTCGAGCCGCACCAGCACATCTTGACTGTGGGCGACACCTTCTACGTCGTGGCCCCAGCGCAGGACACTCCATACGGCGAGCACCGACACTCCCAGCGCGACGGTCAGTCCCGCCAGGAATCCAAACCGAATTTGTCGCCGTATCGTCAAGAATGTCGCTACGGCTTCATGGCATTTCGAATTCCAAAGGTGGGTACACGGAGATGTCCCAAAGAAAACAACGCCTAAGGCAAGAAATCGTCCAAGGAACTGCTGTAGGCACATGGGTCAGCTAGCCAAACCGATCTGTATGAGTCGCGAAATCGCCCATAGGCGCACCCAGAGCTGCAAAATCTCTAGGCCTGCAGGGGCACCCGTTCTTTGTCTGACCCTGAAGGAGCACGCCAGGATTTACCGAACAACATCCAAAGCAGCGGTCTCGGGCTGTACAGAGAATTACACCTCTTCTTGCATGTAGCTCTCGGCGAGGCACCCGGCAAGGAGAGTCTTCGCGCCATAGAAACAATGATTTACATAGTGGAGAGGTGGTTGGAAACCACGTTTTCTGGGAGCCATAAAATCACTTTCGAACCGCGGCCGGTTTAGTTGACAGCATCGTTGGCGTCCGTATGAGCCCCGCTATTGCCCAACAACAGGACCTAAAATGACCGAATTGATCGAGTTAGAAATGATAGGCCGTGCAAGAAAGTGAAGGCGCTCGTCCCTGGACAGCGTCTCCTCGCCGATCACGAAACGGGATCACAACATCGAGCTTGAGTTCTACTGCGGGTTCCAGGAGGCGCCGCGGCTCGGCTTCACCAAAGCGACCGTGAGCGCGTGGCGGGCTTCGCTTGAAGAACGTCGTCTCGGGTCGTCGTCGATTGTCATCCGAATCTCGGCTATTCGCAAGCTCGCCGCTGAGGCAGCGGACAACGGCCTGCTCGACCCGGAGTTGGCCGCCGGCATCGCCCGAGTGAAGAGCGTCAAATCGACGGGCATCCGCGTTAGCAATTGGCGGCCGAATCCACCGCCGCGATCACCTCCCCCCGTTGCGTGCCGACTCAATGAGCTCTCTGTCAGAATCAATCTGTATGGTGAGTGTTCAGATCTTCGGTGTGAAGAACTCGCAGGCGACCCGCGCCGCGGAGCGGTTCTTTAAGGAGCGCCGGGCGACGATTCAAATGGTCGACTTGAAGCAAAATCCCATGGCTCCCGGCGAGATCCGGAGATTTGTGGAGCGATTTGATCTGGCGGGGTTACTCGACGCCGAGGGTAAGGCCTACGAAGACGCCGGCCTAAAGTACCTCAAGCTCTCCGAAACCGAGTTGTTCGACCGAATTGAGCGGGAGCCGAAACTGCTACGATTGCCCCTCGTTCGCGGTGCCAACCGATTGAGCATCAGTCACGATGAGGATGCGTGGAAGGCAATGCTCGCCGTGTCTGTTCGGTGATTCGGCATTTCACGGGAACCCGGGCATTGGTGCTGCGGTCGAATCCGCAGGTATGCCGTTGCAATCATTCAACGCTCATGAGCCCGCCGACCACGATTCCTTCCCTCGTCTCCACGCCACGCCTCGATCAATTCGGAGGAAGATCTCGTCAACATAGCGTCTGCGGTGTGCCGAACGGATTCCTACGGAGGTGAATTGCCTCTCCGAGAGTCTGTAAAGAGAGAGGTTCGCGATTTCGTCCATTTTCATCGCCGCTTTTCTTTGCGTCTTCGGAAACATCACATTGCCATGGCGCCTAACTTATACAATGAGGAATACTCATGCCCGTCGTTAAGAAAATCCTATTTCCGGTGGATTTCTCAAAGAGCTGTATTGACGCGGCGCGATACGTGAGGGCTTTCGCCGGTCAGTTCAGGGCGGAGACCATGCTGCTTCACGTCGTCGACGCCGGCAATTATCATTACCCAGAGGTAGCTCAGCCACACCTTCAGAGGGACTTAGATACCTTCGTCTTCGAGGAGTTTCGCGATTTCCCGACGCTCAGCAACTGCATCATGGGCACGACGGAGACCGAGATCGTAGAGACGGCGCGTTCATGGCGCTCCGACCTGATCATGATGCCGACTCACGGGCTTGGTCGGTACCGCCGTCTTCTTCTAGGATCGATTACGGCTAAAGTTCTACATGATGTAGAGTGTCCCGTTTGGACCGACGTTCACTCGCAAGAGGCGCCAACTCCTGCGAGGATTCCCTGCAAGAAGGTGCTCTGCGCACTCGACCTCAGGGACCGGAGCCGAGCCGTTCTGGAATGGGCCGGCTGGCTAGCTCGCGAACACGACGCCGAACTAAGAATCGTGCACGCGTTGCCGCTGGTGGAAACGACCCTTTTGGGGAAATATCTTGATCGAGAGGTCGCCGGTTCGCGTGCGGCGGAGGCAAGAACCCGGATCGCCGAACTCCAGGGCGCGGCTGGCACCAGTGCCAGCGTTGATATGACGCAAGGCAAAGTATCCGAAGTGGTTGCCTGTGCCGCCAACGCGTGGTCTGCCGATCTATTGGTCATCGGTCGGCACAACGGCTCGGGACTTGCCGGGCACCTACGCCAGAACGCTTACTCTATCATTGGCGAGTCACCCTGTCCGGTCCTTGGCATATGAACGGCGTAGTGGAGCCGCTAAAACACAGACGTTCTGGAAAGCCTACCCCTTCGCCTGCTTCTTCCTTCGAGCTGCCCAATAAGCCCGCATACGCTCCGAGTGGGCCTTCCGGGCTGCGGCCGACCGGCGCTTGCGCTTCCTTACAGGGGCTGGAGCGACCATCGGTGACACAGCGACGGCGGTTGGGGCTGAATTCTTCGGTGGACGGCCCCAACGTTTAACAGGTGACCCGAGCGCTTCGATCGCTCGATTCAATTTATCTCGCTCCGCGATGATCAGGGAAAGAATGTTTTCGGTTGCCATGTATCACGCTGACGGTAGCACCCTAGTTTGGGGTTAGGCAATTTCCCCATGATTCCACTTGCCTCGCGTCTTATTGGGACGTTCTTAACCGAAAGTAGCGACGCGTCGAATCAAAATCCAATGTCGCTGAGACGCGGATTCCACGGGGACGCTTTTTTACGACGCCAGCAACCCCTTCGGCCGCTCTTCCGTAACCTTCTTGTTCGAGTTCTTTGGGTGACGTCGAATGATACTTATACCCGTCCTCCCAGTGTTTCAGAGAGAAATCAAATGCGTCCTCAGTCAACCAAATCTTCACATAACCGCGAGTTGACAAATATCACAACCGTGGGAAAATAGACGTGTAGTTGTGTTGGTTGTTTTCTCCGGTTGGTTTCCCGCCCGAAAGTATCTCCAGTCATAAATACTAATGCAGTCCAGACCCCTTACGGCGATCCTTGGCGGGTGAGCATCCTGGTAGACAAGTAGAGTGTTGCGAAACAGCTACCATGCTGGCGTTGTCTTGACTGAGGGCTTACCGTCCTCACCGTGTTTGGGTCTTTACACAACCCCTACCAGCGGAAAGGCTACCCATTTGGAAATCGTTTTTGGTTGATTCAAATGTTACAAGAACGATTTGCAAACGGGTAGTGAACAGAAAAGACGAAAGAAGTACATGGGTTTTAGTTTTACCTCCTGGTTCCTAGAGTTTCTCTTGGTTACCAAAGGGCGAGGTGTACACTGAGACGCATTAGAAGACGGGTTGATCGAATCCGTCTATCTACTTGACAACGTTATCTTCTAGATAACGGGTCTGAAGAAAGTCTACAGGGCAAGTCACACTCACATCGTCATGAGCAGGAGCAGGATCACTGCAGGATCGGGTGTTCTTCACATTTAGACGCTCTCAGTGCGTTCAGCGAGAACGGGTGGTATTAACAGGACCCGATAACTGGGGAGCATACTGAATCCGGAGCCGGCCGAGAAGGGCGAGCCCATCCATGCCTGGCATGAGAATGTCCGCAAGCAAAACGTCGTATGAGCGAGCTTGTAATCGCGCGAGCGCTTCCTCGCTGTTGGACGCGCTGTCTCCTTTCCAGTCCGTGCCCGCGAGCATAGCCTGAACGAGTTCATGGATAGATGGGTCATCATCGACGATCAGGAGCCGGTGTGACTGCGGGGCTGGCATGGGAAGCCTTAGACAAGGATACATGAGCCGTTGGCACGGCGTTATTACGAAGCGGTGACACTTACGAGTGGTCGCCCGGAGTTACTTGTTCGCCGTCTTCCCCGCCAGCTCTGTTTCAATTGGATAACATAAGGCCATGGCGGAACCTATTCATGAAGGCGCTCTTGCCGCGCCGGAGCTCACACCCGCTGAGTTATTGATCGATGTCAACGGCCAAAAGTCGGCGCGGCCGCTATCGGCTGACAGCTATCGCGTGGGCCGCGCGGTGTCGAACGAACTCGCTTTTCCCGGCGTCATGGGACTGTCGCGCGAGCACCTGGCGATAGAGCGCAAGGGAACCCGCTGGGTGGCTCGCGATCTGGGCAGTACCAACGGAAGTCTGGTCAACGGAGAACGCATTTCCGAGCCGCGCATTTTGCGTTCGGGCGACCGCATCATGGCTGGCCAAGTGACTCTGGTGTATCGCGAGAAGGCCAAACCTTCGGCCAACACTGTCGTCTTTGTCGATCAGCCGTCTTCGACCTCCGGCACGACCACCATTTCGGAGAGCTTGCAGGGACTGATCGCCGAGGAAACCGCGCAGGGCAGCCGGCACATGCAGGCGCTCATCACCGCCGGACGCGAGCTGGCCACGCATCTTCCGCTCGACAAACTGTTCGATTTGATTCTGGATCTTTCCGTGGAGGCGTCTGGAGCGGCGCGCGGCGTGCTGATGACGCTCGAAAACGACGAATTGCAGGTGCGATCGACGAAGGGCCAGGGACTGCGGATCAGCTCGCACGTGCGCGACCTGGTGATTCAGGAAAGGCGCTCCCTGCTGGTGCGCGACGCCATGTTGGACTCCGCGCTCGCCGCCCACGCGAGCATCGTGATGAGTCAGATCCACAGTATGATGGCCGTGCCGCTGCAAACCGAGGACCGCGTGATCGGGTTGATCTATCTGGATTCCTCGCAATTTGTCAAAGAGTTCACCAAACAGGATCTGAGTCTACTCACGGTGATGGCCAACATGGCGGCGGTACGCATCGAAAATGCGCGCCTGGCCGAGGTCGAGCAGGCCGAGCGCCTGCGCGCGCGCGAGCTGGAACATGCCGCAATGATCCAGCGCTCCATGCTGCCCAGCCAGTTTCCGCCGTTCCCGGACCGCACCGATTTCGAGTTGCATGCCGCCATGGTCCCGGCCAAGGAAGTGGGCGGCGACTTGTTCGATTTCTTCCTGCTCGGCCCCGATCGTATCGGCTTCGTGCTGGGCGACGTCAGCGGCAAAGGCGTCCCCGCGGCGTTGTTCATGGCCATCGCGCGCACACTGCTGCGGGCCGCCGCGCATCACGAGGCGTCGCCGGGCGCGTGCCTGACTTACATGAATCAATCCCTGGTGGAGCAGCAGGCCTCAGGGATGTTTGTCACTTTGTTTTATGGGATTCTCAACACGCGTACCGGTCTGCTCGAGTACTCCAACGCGGGCCACAATGCGCCCTACGCATTTTCGCCCGGCGGGGAAATGCGTGCGTTGAAGGAGCGCGGCGGCCCCATGCTGGGTGTCTTCGCGGGCTTTCAATATCCTTCGCGAAGTACCGAAATAGGTTTTGGCGAAGGGGTGTTGGTGTTCACCGACGGCGTCACGGAGGCTCGCAATAAGAAGGGCGAGTTTTTCGAGGAATCGCGTCTGGAGGCATACCTGGCGGCGCATGGCGCGCGACCGGTCGACGAGCTGGTACGCGGTCTGCACGCCGAGGTCGAGAAGTTCGAAGCCGGAGCTCCGCGCGCCGACGACATCACCGTGCTCGCGCTGCGGCGGCGGGTACAAGCGAGCTAAGGGCTTCAATTTTCCGTCGCCGTTCGAACTTTTACTTGCACAACCTATTTGAGGCGTCCTTACCACCTCATGCCTTCCAATCGGCGGCAGAGGCGGCATCGATAGTCCATGCGTTGCGTCTCCACCAGGTCTACAAAGCTCCGGCGGAAGGGCTGGGTTTTCCAGGTCAAGTAAGCTTCGTACTTGACCGGATCGTCATCGAGCATTCGCAAATAGTCAGCCAACTCGCGGGGACCGCGAAAATCGTCAACATTGATGAAACAGTGGTCCGCAGGCACAAAATCCACAATGTTCGGAGCCCCCTTGTAAACGGGAACGGAGCCGGCGATCAGAGGATCGAAGATTTTCTCGCTCACGTAGTCTTTGGAAAGCGAGTTCTCGAAGGCGAGTGTGAACTTATACCGCGCAATCGTATCCAACTTGGTTTCACGGCCGGAATCGTTCGCGAGCACGCGATTGGGCCGCCATTTCCCATAGGAATCGACGCGGATGTAGCTCATCAGCTCAGAGATGTACCCGGACCATCCACTCCGCTCTCGCGCATTGGAGGCAAAGAGAGCGGCCACCGCATCCGTGGTCTTGGCGATCGGCGGCTTCCGCAATTGCTCCGATACCGTCGGATCGACGTACAGTACCGGCACATCCGAATTCAGCCAGTACGTCATGGTCAAGTCAAATCTAGCCATGAACTTGCTGTCACGCAGGTGAGCGTAGTAAACATCGCTCTCAGACGACCAGGCAACCCATTTTTGATGAGAGAGCTTCTTCACCGTCGACCAGGTCGGCATCGAAGGGATGTGGAATACAACGGCACTGGCCTGCTCAAAGCGGCTGGGATCAGAGGTAATTTCCCAGTTGCCCGTGCACTCAGACGGAGGATTGGCTGCGGGATCCGCGTCCCAGAAGCGGTTATAGAACAGCAGAAGCCGGTTGGGTGGAAGAATATTCATCGCCGGCCACCCGCTCGCAGTTCCCTTATATGGGCCATGGCTGTCTGCGCCGCGCGATCCCAACTCCACAGCCGCACGGCCTCTTCCCGGGCGCGTTTGGCTTTGTTCAGCGCAATCCCTCTATTCTCATAAACGAAACGCATCAAGCTCCGTAAGTGAGCCAGATCCGGTTGGGCCCACTCTCCCCATTCGAATCGGACCTCGTATTGCTTGGGGTCGTTCACCGGGACCATGGATTCAACCCGGACCAGAAAACAGTTGTCTTCGTTGGCAAACTCTTTAAGCCCGCTGTAGTCGGTCACGATGCAAGGCAATTCAGAAGCCATCGCTTCCAGGATCGGAAGGCCCCATCCTTCTCCTCTGGTCGGGAGCACGAAAGCGTTGCAACGTTGCATGAGCTCAACCAGCTTTGGCAGACTGACCGGCTCGCTGGCCACGACACGTGGGCCGCCGGTTCCGGAACATTCCGCGATTTTGCGTTTTATTTCGTGCATCGGGGCGGTCCCCCCGCAGTGCATGACTAATTCCACGGGTTCGTCCCGGTGGAACGTCTGTAAGAAAGCTCGAATCAAGTCAGCCGTACCCTTGCGTTCCTCCCACTTCCCAACGCACAGAAAACGGAACACCTCCGTGTCTCGCTGTCCCGCCGGCGGCGGCGCGAAGATCCGTGTATCGACTCCCTCTGGAACGACCCGAATTTTGTCGGCAGCCACACCGTTCGCTTCCAGTACCCGCCGGCCCCACTGCGATGCCGCCCAGACCATCTCCGCCCGCCGAAGAAAATAAGCCCGATGCCGCGGGATCCGCGTTGTTTCTCCTATGTAATAGGGCACACGATACCGGGTCCCCAAGACCCGCGTGTACTCAACCAATCCCAACGTTATCCCAACTGAATCCGTCCAGGATGGACGCGCCCGCTCCCAAAGCGATCGGGCCACGCCGGCTCTTCTCCCCAACTTCACAAGCTTGGTCCGTTCATAGCAATTCAGCGCTTCCGCGAAACCGCGCGATTGACGGCCCCAACCGTCCTCGTCGTGTGTATAGGCCGCGAGCTGGATCATCGTATCGGTCAAACTGGTCCGGATCGACCAGTGTAGATTCTTAGGTCAGAGATTGTAAACAAGAATGCTTCAACATTCTGGCAGCTAACATCACGCCGCAGCAAGCAGGGCAACGATATTCTGGATAGCCTTGTCGGCCTTGTGATACGCGAC
>JBEKBK010000365.1:0-8832 GCA_050015435.1 Bryobacteraceae bacterium | reverse complement strand
CGGCAGGGCGATCAGGCCAATGCTCAGGGCGACCGCTCCCGGCAGGGAAAATCGAGGTCTCCCAACGTAGAACAGGGCGGTCGCGATGGCTGCGGTAATCAGCGCCATGAGCAGCAAAATAGACGTCCGGGAATGTGAAAAAATCAGCATCCAGATCGCGCTCAAGATTTGAAAACCGGGCCCCCAGATCCCGAAAGTCACCTTGGGGTAGTGCAGATAGTAATCTTCGGCAAACCTCATCGGGTGCGCCCACTGAGCGCTGGTCAGATAGTCACGAAGCATGAGCGAGGTAATGTAATGCGCGGGCTCATCCGGGTAACCATTCATCTCACTGTGATACGCCCCGCTAAGTATTTGGAAAATAATGGCTACGGACCAAAATAGCGCCAGCCAGCCACACCCTTCCCCGATTCTCAAAAGGCGGGTGGAAGGAGCCCCGGCCGCCCCCCGGGCAGGGCGCGCCTCGACCGAGGCGGCGGCTGTGATTGGCACTCTTATCAATAATATCCAATCGGTTGACTTATAATTTGTCGTTAGGATGGCGTTTCCTTTGAGGAACTCGCGGAAGACGGAGTGCGGCGCGATCCGTACCCTGTCCGGATTGGAGGTGCGCGCCGCACCCTTTGCGCTTAAGCGGGCAGCTCTGCGCCTGTTCCATTCGGCAGGCGGCCTTAGCGCTGTCCGGTTTCGCTACCGCCACGGGCTGCGGATCCTGATGTATCATCGGTTTCCGGGTGGCGAAAGCGCCCTGGAGAAGCAGTTGGCGCGGCAATGTATCCATCTCAAGGAAAATTACCGGGTCCTCTCGATGAGGGAGGCGTCAAAACTGCTCGTTAATCGGGACCCGTTCCCCCTGAATGCGGTCGTGCTCACGGTGGACGACGGCCACCGGGACTTCTACACGGGCGCGTACCCCGTTTTCCAGCGCTATGGCCTGCCGGTGACCGTCTACGTCACTACCGATTACCTGGACGGCCGCTGCTGGCTGTGGTTCGACCTGATCGACTTCCTGTTTGAACACACGAAACAGGCCCTACCGGGAATGGAAGACGCGGAAGCTTGCAAACAGGCCGCTCTGCGGATGACGCACGAGGATCGGATCAAGCTCATCGAGCAACTTCCGGGACTGCTGAAGGTCGATCTGCCCGACTTTCTGCCGGAGGAATGGGCGCCGGTAACCTGGGATGAAGTCCGTGAGATGGCATCGCACGGAATCGAATTCGGAGCCCACACGCGGACGCATCCGATCCTCTCGAAGTTGGCTGGCCCAAACGATGTGCTCGATGAAATCGAAGGCTCGAAGCATCGCGTCGAGGAAGAACTGAACACGGAAGTGCTTCACTTCTGCTATCCCAACGGATCGCGAGCCGATTTCGCCGGAGTCATCGAGCAAGTCCGCCAGGCCGGATTTCGCACGGCGGTCACTTCCGAGCCAGGCGTGAACCGGCTCGACACATCGCCTTACGAATTGAAGAGAATCGGCGCCGAACCCGGTCTCGATCCCCAGTATTTCGAGCGGCGGGTGGCCGGCGTCCGTGTCGTTTAGATTCCGCCAAACAGAGTTCGGGCAAGAACTTCCAGGTCGAAACCGGGCGAAACCTCGCGAATGTAGTACAGATCGAATTCCAACCGGAGGAGCACATCCAACCCAGGCCGGTGGATCTGGGCCCAGCCCGTGAGACCGGGTTTCGCGGAAAGACGGTGAGCGTAGTAAGGAATCCGCTCGGCTAACAGCGCCGCGAACTCCCTTCGGTCCGGTTCGGGTCCCACCAGGGCCATCTCGCCGCGGACCACGTTGAACAATTGCGGCAATCCACCGAGGCCGGCGCGCCGGATCAAGCGCCCCAGCGGCGAACGAGCCTGAAACCGGAGGCGGACAAACGGGATGTGACTAAACCCGGCGCAATCGCAGCTCTCGATGGCCGGTTCCCGCGGCGCCGTCAGTTTCAGGGAGAGCCAGATCAGCACCAGCAGCGGAAACAAACCTATCAGGAGCACAAGTCCAGCCAGATTCGAATAAATGGCTTGCCAGGCGAGATTACGTTTACGCGGCTCCAGCTTTCGGAACACCATTCGAGAGGGATCCAGCCGTGCGGTGCACACGCGGTGAAAAGTGGACTCATAGGCGGCCACGGCTCCGTCTAACTCGATCCCCGCTTGACGCAACTCGAGCATTTCACGCGGGGACAGCGGCGGGGATCCGGCATTCCATTCGACCACCACGCGATGGGGTTGATACCGCTCGATCGCCTCACGGCTGGCGGGAGCACCGTCCAGCGGCCCGAGAACCTTAAAGGCTTTCGGTCTGGCGCCAAAGTAACGAAGTAGCTCGGAATTGATTTCGCCCGCGCCCACGAAGAGAATACGCCGGGCCTCGCGAAGACCGGGAAAAATCGCTGGACAAAGTTCCCGCCATGCCACCAGGAAAAGACCGCAGAACGCGCTTCCAACCAACATGGCGGAGGGCGGAAGGAGCCACGAAACGCGTCCGTAAGACAGCAACGCTTCGAGCAGAAAGGCAATGCCGAGCGCGCGGGAAATTTGGGTAAACGAGGTGCCCAGGCTCGGGGAACCGGTGTCCAGCCAAAGCCCCGCAAGAACCGCCAGGACGACCACGGAAAGCGAACTTACAAACGGCAGGGGCTCGACCCGCGCGGAGATCCAGAACTCCTCGCCGCTGACCACCGCTTGACCCAGACTGTATGCGATGGCAATCAGAATCAGGTCGACGGCAAGAATCGCCCGACGCTGGCGAGATTGCGATGCATCGCGCAAACCGGTCGGCAAGAGCAAGTTTAACATTTCCCACATGGGCCCACATGGGCTCAGGTCCAACTACGCCGCTATAATCGAGTCTTGGGATCAGACTCCCCGCCGCTGGATTCGCCAACGCCGCAGCCGCGATGGCACTTCCTGCACAACGTCTTGTGGAGTTGGCTGGCTGTCGTCGCCAACCTGATCATCGGGTTTGTCCTCACCCCGTACGTGATCCGCAAGCTGGGTTCGGAAGGCTACGGAATTTGGACCCTCCTGTTCTCTCTTATCAGTTACTACGGCCTCCTCGACCTCGGCATGCGTTCCGCAGTGGTCTATTATTCGGCGCAGTATCGGGCCCGCAAAGAGCTGGAAAAGATCAATCAGGTGATCAGCAGTATCGGATTTTTCTACAGCCTGATGTCGCTGGTCATCATTGCCGTATCCCTGGTCGCCGCGCGGCCGTTCGCCCGCTCTTTGGATGTATCACCGGAACGCCGGGCGGAGCTACCGGTGTTGCTGATCGTCACCAGCGTGAGCTGGCTGGTCAGTCAGCCCGTCTTTAGCGCCACGCTCGAGGGATTTCAGCGTTTCGACCTGTCGAGCCGGATCTATATTCTTACCTCCGCCATGCGGGCCGTAAGCTCCCTGACAATCCTGTGGATGGGATTTGGTCTCATCGCCTTAACCGTAAATTATCTGGCGATCCAACTCATTTCCTCCGTCGCTTCGTACCTCGCGGTGCGGAAATGCTTTCCCGAGCTGGAGCTGTCCAAGCGGCATATTCAAATGCCGATGCTCAAGACCATGTTGAGTTATGGCGTCCACACCTTCATTGCGTACATAGGCATGCAATTCCTGACCAATGGAGCCGGCCTGATTGCGGGCTGGATGCAGTCTCCGGTCGTGGCCGGCTATCTCAACCTGCCCCTGCGGCTGCTGCAACAGAGCTCGGACATCATCGCCCGGGTAGGCACAGTAAGTTCGTCGAAAGGCACCGAATTATCAACGCACGGCAAGACCGAGTCGGTGCTTCGCCTGGGAATCCTCTCAAATCGCTACTGTTGCGCGCTGTACGCTCCCGTGGCGATCTTCCTGATCGTTTACGGTACGCCGCTGATCCGGCGCTGGGTGAGCGCCGAATACGTCACGAACAGCGCGCCGCTGCTCCCCATCCTCACGGTGGCGATGTGGATTGGGTTTGCCGGGCAATTCAATTCGAGCGCCTTGCTGTTCAGCGTCAAAAAGCATCACCTGTATGCGCGTGCGCTGATCGTGGAGGCGGTGCTCCAACTCGCAGGCTTGGTGGCTCTCATGCCGCATTTTGGCCTTTTGGGCGCGGCTTGGGCCATCGCGGTGCCCATGACTCTGGTCCGTGGAATCTATGTCGCGGTGCCGATCAGCCGCGCGCTGGATTACAGCCCGGTGTCTTATCTCGCGTCGGTGTTCGTGGCCCCGCTCGCGACCGCGATTCCAGTGGGGGTCGCCGCATACTTCATGAAGGCCGCCTGGTTGCCCGGCGCCACCTGGCTGGAGTTATTTACAGCCGCCGCCCTGATCAGCATCCTCTACGGCCTGATCGCTTTCTTCACCTGCATTGACAAGGACCATCGCGAACGCCTGCTGGGAGTGGCCGGTTCGGCCGGGCGGCGGCTCGCATCTCTGCGCGCGTAGATCGATAATGGGAGCCATGTCTTTCACCACCCGCATCACGCTTCTGACGGCGTTCTTCATCGCGTCAATCACCCCGGCGCTCGCGCAAAGTTTGGAAGGCCGCTGGAAATTGCTCACCGCGCAGGACGTCAAGGCCAACGGAGAAGTAGGACGACTGCCCTGGGGAGCGCACCCGATCGGCTCCATCGTGGTGCAAGGCGGCGCCTGCTATTTGCAGATTATGGCAACCGAGGTCCCGGCCTTCGCCGCGGATCAGCCCGTGCGCGATCAGATGAAGGCAACGCTGTTGAGCTCGTACATCGCGTATTCCGGCGCCTGCACCTACGACGAGAAGGAAGGCAAGCTCAGTATCAAGGTCGATGCAGGCTGGCGCCCGGATTACGTGGGCACGGATCAGAAGCGGGTCTTCAGCTTCGAGAACGGCAAATTGATTTTCGGCCCGGGGCCAAACACCATCCGCATGGGCTCGGAGATGCTGACCCGCCGTCTGACGCTCGAACGTGTTCCCTGAATCGGATACGCGGCGTGCAGTCTGTTCGCGAGGACGGACTATTCAGCACATCGCCTGCCACAGATGAACACTGATGCACACAGATTGAAAAGAATTGTTTTATCAGTGTTCATCCGTGTCCATCTGTGGCTCAAGATTGTTTTGCTCGGTTTTTTCAACTATCGTCCTCATGCGGCTTGACCTCGATGGTCCGCCGCATAACAATCCCGCAGATCCGCCGGCCGACCAAGCGTGGCGGCTGGCAGCATGGGCAGGGCAAACGATTTCCTGTCCGCATCTGCACATCTACGTTGAAGGCTACGGCAGCAAATGGGCAATCCCAGCCCCGGTTGACCGATACCCGAATGTGGAAGACCTGCTTTCCGCCCTTTTTGCGTTCATGCGACACTGCAACATAACGAACCCGCCGGCAATTGACATGGTGCTGTTCTGATGAATCCTGGTGTGATCGAAATCGAAAAGCTTTTGAACGACTACCGGAATTGGCTGAAAGACAAGACGACACTACGGGAGATCAACGGCGAGTGGGTCGAAATCACGACACCGTACCTTGACCGGCACAACGACGCGCTGCAAATTTATGCGCGACGCGCCGATGGCGATTTTGTATTGACCGACGACAGCCATATCATTCAGGACCTCGAAGCTTCGGGGTGCAGCCTAACCAAGGGGAAGCGCCAAGACCTTCTGAAAATGACGTTGAACGGTTTCGGCGTGAAGCTTAACAACGAGGCGTTGGAAGTGCATGCAACCGCCCAAAATTTTCCGCAGCGCAAACACAACCTCATTCAGGCCATGTTAGCGGTAAATGATCTTTTCTATCTGGCAAGGCCGGTTGTTGAAAACCTGTTTTTCGAGGACGTGATTGCATGGCTGGACGCCAATGATATCCGCTATACGCCCAAGGTGAAGTTTCCCGGCATCAGCGGCTATGATCAGTTGTTTGATTTCGTTATCCCCAAATCGCGCAAGCAGCCGGAGCGTATCATCCAAGCGATCACTACACCGACGAAGGAGAAGGCGACGTTATTTATCCACGCATGGAACGACACTCGCCCGACAAGGCCGTCAGAGTCCAAAGCATATGCGGTCTTGAATGACGCCGAGCAGCCGATTTCGGGCGGTGTCATTGACGCATTGCGCAACTATCATATACAGCCGGTGCCATGGGGCCAGCGCGGCGAGGTCGTCACGGAACTTGCCGCCTAAACGACCAGGCTACTCCGTCGCGAACCGGCGGAAGAAACTATCCGGGTTCCAGTGCGGGCGATCCTTGGCGTTGGCCACGCGCTCGCCTAGGTCGAGCAGAATGCGGTTGAACTGTGCCGCGGCGGTTTTGTCGACGGGCTGGTTCAAATCGTCCGACGGCGCGTGATAGCGTTCCGTCAGCCAGGTCTTCGCGATCTTTTCTTCCGGCGAGCCGGGCTCGTACCCGAACTTGAACGCCAACGCGGGAACGCCTCTCTGGACGAAGCTGTATTGATCGCTACGGATGAAGAGATTGCGGTCCGGCTCTTTATCGGCCTGCACCATCACGCCGGCGCTCTTGCAAGCCGCCCGGATGTCTTCGCCGAGCGTGGATTCATCGAGGCCCTGCACCTCCAGATACTTTAACGGGAAGAGCGGCAGGAACATGTCCATATTGATGTCCGCGACGATGCTCCTGCGCGGCACCGTTGGGTTCGCGGCAAAATACATGGATCCTAACTCGCCTTTCTCTTCGCCGGTCACCGCCACGAACAGCACGCTGCGTTTGAGCTTGATTTTCTCGTCGTGCAAAAACGTCGCGATCTCGATCAAGCTGGCGACGCCGGAAGCATCATCCATCGCGCCGTTGTAGATTTTGTCTCCTTTGATCGGCTGGCCGACTCCCAGATGATCGAGATGCGCGCTGAACACGACATATTCATCCTTGAGCTTCGGATCTGTTCCCGGCAGGATCCCGATAACGTTTGGCGACTCTATCTCGGAATGGGTGATTTTGACACGGGCGCGGAAGCTCAAATTCAACGGGAACGTAGGCAGCGGCTTGTCAGCATTCGCTAGCGCGAGAATTTCGGCAAACGTGTGGCCGGAGTCGGAAAAGATTGCCTCGGCGCGATCCGGGTTGATCGAAATGCTGAACGGCATCCCGCGAACGTCGAGCAATTTCGGATCGGCCGGGGTCATCGTTGGATTGAGCCGCGCCAAGGTCGAGCGCGACCAAGGAATGTCCATCGACTTCGGGTTCGCAATCGCCGCCATCCCCACCGCGCCCGCCTTCTGAAGAGCTTTCCAGCGCTCGCCGCGCGAAGAGTAGTGGGCCTTGAGCGCGCTGGGCACGGAGGACGGACCGCCGTTGAGATAAACGGCGATCTTGCCCTTAAGGTCAAGCCCTGCCAGATCGTCAATATCCCGCTCTGGGATAACCAGCCCATTCCCAACGAAGACCGCGGGCGCTTCGATCGCCGGCGCGAGATCACCCCGGAACCCGATGGTGGCATCGTCGCCGAGCGTCAGTGGCGCAATCACGTTTCCCTTCCTCACCAATGCGAGGCTGGACGCGGCTTCATCGAGCTGCCGCATTTCGAGCTTTACGGATTGGAGGTAACCTGAAGTGCCGCCCGGCTTCAATCCGGAGCGCTCGAATTCCCCTGCGACGTATTGCGCGGCTTTGCGATGACCTTCGCTGCCCGTGTTCCGGCCCTCCATGTTGTCGTCGGCCAGAACCTGAATATGCGACCACCAGCGCAGACCTTCGCGCGCAAAGTCCGCCGCGGCGGAAACCGACGCCACAGCTAACAAGGCAAGAATTGCCCGTACGGATTTCTTCAGAGCCATTATTTAACCTACCTCAGAGGGCCGCTTCGCCGCTTTCGCCGGCGAGCTAAGGCCATGGTCGCGCCCAGGCCAAGCACTACGGATACGGTGCCCGGCTCGGGTGCATCGGTGCCGACAGGTCCGCTAAAGTCAGTGAGCGTGAGGATTCCCGGCTCACCTCCGTTGTCGGCGGTGTCAACCTGAAAACCAAAGGACTGGCCGCTGGTCACTGCGAAGCTAACCATCCCGGAACCCGTAGTCATCCAGGTGGTGTCGTCCGCGAGTTCGGTATAGGCGCCACCCAACAAGTACCCGCCGTCGTCACAAGGAAGGTTGCCAAGCGGCCCGCAGACGGGTGACGTTGCATCCACAGATGTATAAGACCAGTTAAATTGAACCAGACCCGCGGCAGGGGCGTTTATCACAAAATCGGTGATTCCGGGCGATCCGCTGCCGTTATTGCCGCCGGTGAGGATCAGCGTGAGACCCGCGTCCGGCGTCATCGCGAAGCCGTCTGCGTTGGTATCGATCAAGGTCCAGTTCGAGAGATCATAACTGCCCGTAAAGGATCCGGCCTTGACCGGCGCCTCTAAAAAAAAGCTGAGCGCCAATGCGCCGCAGAGAACCAACCGCGATTGCCAGGGCTTCGTGCTACCCCTTGCTTGCCTACGGATTGATTGGCTGCGGAGCTTGGGAAATACTTCTTCCATCCGCACCTCCGAAAATGCGTACTAGAGAAGTCCCAAATTGACATGTGAGGAGACACTGAGTCAATGGTACTGTTCCGCTTATAGTACCCTTCAGTACCCCGTTATTATTTACTCTTTTTTCTTCAGGCGCGCGTCGTTTTCCTGAATGAAGCTCTGGATCTCGGCCGCCATGCCGAGGAGCTTCTCCCACTGTTCCCGATAGAGCGTGACAGGAAACCGCCCGAGCCCGTAGACCGACAGAGCTCCCTTTTCGCTCACCTTGAGGGACATTTGTCCGCGGGATGGCTTCTTCAAGGCTTCGTTCTCAGCCCGCAACCGCTCGATTTCCGCTTTCAATTCGTCGTCCGATGCCATGGCCTTTATTGATACCACACTATTGGCCAC
>JBEKBK010000364.1:0-8885 GCA_050015435.1 Bryobacteraceae bacterium | reverse complement strand
GCCAATGTTAATCTAGGGGTAGAGCAGTCCGGCCTCGCTTCGCCGGGCAAATGCTTCCCTAAGACGTTGGAGAGAGGAAATGAGTAGTCAGGACCCTATCCCTGCAAACGCCGACTCAACCGTGTGTGCCGACCCCGCGTCCGTCCTCGCGGCGATCACTGCCGAGCGCGACCAATTGGCCGCCGAAAAGGCCGATTTGCAGGATCGCTACATGCGCGGCCAGGCGGAATTTCAAAATTTCCGCAAGCGAGTGGAGCGCGAACGCGTTGAGCTCTTTGAATATGCCAGCACCGAAGCGGTGCGAAGTCTGCTGCCTGTGATCGACGATTTTGAGCGCGCCCTTAAGGTGGAAAGCTCCGACAAGGTCTACGCGGACGGCATCGAGCTGATTTATCAGCGCCTGTATGAGGCCCTCAAGAAACTCGGCCTGGAGCCGATTATTTCTCAAGGAAAACCTTTCGACCCGCAAATTCATCACGCGATCGAAATGGTGGAAACCAACGAGGCCCCCGACCACACCGTGCTTGACGAATTTCAGCGTGGATACAATTTCAAGGGTCGTTTGCTGCGCCCGGCCATGGTCAAAGTGGCTGTCCAGCCCAAATGAGCGTGACTAAGCGAGACTACTATGAGATTCTCGGCGTGGGCCGGGACTGCGATGAGCAGGCGCTGAAAGGGGCGTACCGCAAGCTCGCGCTGCAGTTCCATCCGGACCGGAACCCGGGCGACCACGCCGCGGAAGAGAAGTTCAAAGAAGCGGCGGAAGCGTACAGCGTCCTGAGCGATGGGCAGAAGCGCGCCGCGTATGACCGCTTCGGCCATCAAGGCGTCGCGTCAGCCGGCGGGCCAGGGTTCGATGGCGCAGGTTTCCCGGATCTGGGCGACATCCTGAGCGACGTGTTCGGGTTCTCCGATATGTTCGGCGGCTCGCGCCAGCGGCGCAATCGCGCCCAGCGCGGCGACGACGTTCGCTACGATCTCGAAATCGGATTCGAGGACTCGATGAAGGGTCTTTCCGTAGATATCCAGGTGCCGCGGCTCGAGGAGTGCGCGCGCTGCCACGGAAAAGGCGCAGAGCCTGACGACGGATTCACTACCTGCCCGGTCTGCAGGGGCCGAGGCGAAGTGATTTACCAGCAGGCGTTCCTGTCCGTGCGGCGGACCTGCACGCAATGCGGGGGGCGGGGCCAGATTATCCGCCGGCCTTGCAAGGAATGCCGCGGCGAGGGCTATCTTCGGCGGGAACGCAAATTGAAGGTGAATATCCCGGCCGGTGTCGACACGGGAACACAACTCAGGCTTTCCCAGGAGGGACAGCCGGGTGCGAACGGCGGGCCGCCGGGGGATCTGTACGTGGTGCTGAAGGTGGTCGGGCATCCGATCTTTGAGCGCCATGAAGCCGACCTGCATTGCACGGTACCGATTAACGTCGCACAGGCTGCGCTGGGTGCATCGGTAGATGTGCTGACTTTCGATGGGCTGCAAACGATCAAGATTCCCGAGGGCTCTCAGCCGGGAACGCGTCTTCGGCTGAAGGGTCTGGGCGTCCCGCACCTAAATGCGGGCGGACGAGGCGACCTGTACGTTCACCTCGACGTCCGCATGCCGCAAAAACTGACCCGTGAGCAGCGGAAGTTGATGGAGCAGCTCCGCGACCTGCTGCCAGTCGAAAATGAGCCCACCGAGAAGGGCATCTTCGACAAGGTGAAGGACTACTTTTTGTAGTCCGCCCTACCAACGCCGCCAGTAGCCGTGATAGTAGGGGCGACCGTAATAACGAGGTCCCCAGTACGGGCCTGAATAGGCCGGATGAGCCCAGTAACCGGGGCGCCAAGCGTAGCGCGGTCCCACGGCGACGACCAGAGGGCGCGGGGGTGCAGCGTAATAGACGGGTCCCTGCGCGAACAATGTGCTTCCAGCCAGTAGTAAAACAGTCAGCAATTTGGTTTTCATTGCCTTCTCTCCTACTCATCTAAACACTATGTCTTCGGAACCGACCCATCTTTCATTGCATCTTAATGTTGACGGAAAGCGGCTGGAGACCCTGTGGCTGCCACCGAGCCTCCCGGACAAGCCGGCGATCGTCCTGCTTCATGAGGGTCTCGGCTCCATCGCGCTCTGGAAAAATTTCCCGCAGCTCCTCGCGGAGCGAACGAGCTGCGGAGTGCTCGTATACTCGCGTTACGGCCATGGCAGGTCCGAATGCCTTGCCGAGAATCGTGCCGTCGATTACATGCACCGCGAAGCCGAGGTGGTCTTGCCGGCTCTACTCAACCAGATGAACATCACTAAGCCGGTCCTGATGGGCCATAGCGACGGGGCTTCCATCGCGCTGATTTACGCCGGCCGATTTCCGCACGCCCCGCGCGGGCTCATCCTCGAAGCTCCACACGTGTTCGTCGAAGAAAGGGCTCTTCGGGGGATCGAGAAGACGAAGGCTCGATATGCCACCACGGACTTGTCGAGCCGGCTCGGCCGGTATCACGAACATCCCGATGAACTGTTTCGGGGTTGGAGCGATATCTGGCTTGATCCGAGCTTCAGCGAATGGAACATCGAGTCGTATCTGTCGTCGATTCAATGCCCGGTGTTGCTGGTCCAGGGCGAGGACGATGAGTACGGAACCGCTCGCCAACTGGACGCGATTCAGGCGCGTATTCCTTCGGCGCAGGTCCTGATGCTGCCGCACTGCGGGCACTCGCCTCACCTGGATCAGCCAGAAGCAGTCCTGCCGCGGGTCGTCGAGTTTATAGGATTACTGAGTTGACACCGCGGCCGGTTTCGACTGCTTGGCGAAGAAGTCGAACATAGGCGCGAAGGCCGGTTGGGCAACGCTGATATGCGTTCCTCCGGGTACCTCGTTATAGACGATCGGCGCGCCGACTTTCTTTCCCGCAGCGACCATCGTGCGTGACTGATTCACATTCACGGTTGGATCATGATCTCCGTGGATCACGTATTCGGGAAGGTTCTTGATCTTTTCCATCGCGGCGGCGTTGCCTCCGCCCGAGATGGGTCCGAGCGCGGCGAAAACATCCGGGTGCGCAATCGCGACACTCCACGTGCCGTATCCGCCCATCGAGTGGCCCATGAGATAGATGCGCGAAGAATCCACTTTGTAGTCGCGCCGGACCTCCGCCAGAACGTCCATCACATCCTGCTCGGCCGAGCCTCGGTACATCGACGCCGTATCTCTGCCTTTAGGGCATGCGACCAGGAACCCTAGACGCTGAGCCTCCACCTTGAGCTGTTCGCCATAGCCGTCAAACATCGAATTCTCATCGCCGCCCATACCGTGGAGAGCCACAACGAGTGGAGTCGGCTTCGTTCCGTCATATTGAGTGGGAATGAACACGCGGTAAGGTTGGAGAGTCTGGTCGACCTTTGAGAGATACGCCTTCCGAAGATCTCCCTGTTTTCCGGCGAATGGATCGCGTCCTGCCTCCAGCGCGTCAAGGATCGCGTTAGCCGTGGCAAACTCGCCCTGGAAATTGTAGTGCAGCGGACTAGCGTTGCCATGATCGGTTTGTTCGTATCGTGCAAGGACGTATTGCGCCGTCGGCAGAGAGGCCGCGTCCCGCTTGGTGACTTTTGCCAGCCGTTCCTTCAGTCGTTCCGCCTGCGCCGATAGCGACTCAATATGGATCGGCAGAGTCTTGACGAACGCAGTGCGCAAGTTCTGCGGCGACGTTCCGTCGGCCAACGTCATGCGCACTTCCAGGTTGTAGTCACCGTTCGGCGTCTCTGGCAGCGTGACGCTCGTCTTGAATGGAAGATGTGTCGGGTCAGCCGCGACTTTCGCGCCAAGAATTCGCTCCTCCGGGCCTTCTTTCGCTACCGGGACGAGGAACACACTCGCGAAAACGTTTTCGCCGGCCGCCCGTTCACTCGGATACAAAGGTGTGAGCGACACCGCGACCTGCTTTCCCGGATCTAGCATCGCATGATCAAGGTGGCCCTGAAGGGAGGAGATCAGCTCGACGGCCGGGGTCCACTCCACGCCACGCATGACTGCCATGCCATCCTGATACCGGCGCATGGCCTCGGCATAATTGCCGTTCCCGCTTTGCTCGCGAGCTTCCTGGCTCAGGCGGTCTGCTTCCTTCTTTTGCTCGTCCGTGAGCGACAGCGAATTTCGCTGGGTCGTATAAGTCACGGACGTTCGCAGAACCAGGCCGGCATCCTGCGCCGCGAGCGGATAAAGACACAGGATCAAAACCAAACTAAGACGTCGCATGCCGTAATCCTATCAAATGCACGTCGCGCCAATGCGCTTGACAACTCTGTCGAAAGTCGATATAACGGACTCCGACTATGCTTGACGATTTGAGTCCGTTTCTGCCGTTGTCCCCGGCAACTTTACATATACTGCTGGCTCTTGCGGAAGAAGACCGGCACGGCTACGGAATCATGAAGGAGGTCGACCGCCAGTCGGAAGGCCGGTACAAATTGGGGCCGGGCACGCTGTATGACAACCTCCAGAAACTCCTGGATCACGCAATTGTGGATGAGGTGCAACGGTCGCCCGCCGGTGGCGATCCGCGGCGTCGCTATTACCGCCTCAGTTCCCTGGGGCGTCGCGTGCTATCGGCCGAAGTCTCGCGGCTGGAAGGCTTGGTGCGCAGGGCGAAGGTCCATTTGAAGCCGAGGAAAGCCTGATGACCCGCCTACTGTACCGGTGCGTGATCTGGCTGCACCCTCCCGCATTCCGGCGTCGGTTCGGGGACGAGATGCTGTGGATCTACGAGGAAGCCGCCAAGGAGATGGGCTCAACGGCTTTTCTAGTGGACGCGTTGGCGTCGCTTGGCCGGCAGTGGGCGATGAATCCAACCGTTTGGAAAGCGCCGGTAATCGCGTTAGGGGCCGTGTTGCCTTTCGTCTGCTTGGGTATCCTGCCTCGAACTTACGGCACTTTGAACAAAGCCAGCGTACTCTCCGCGCCGGATTTCTTCCTGGTCGCGGTATTGGCTCCGCTGGTTACCGTATCACTGGGCCTCATTTTCGCCGTGAGCTGGTTCCGATTCGTCCAGCGCCGCCGTTAACAGATAACACGGACGAGATGCTTGAACTGAGACACGTCAGTAAACGCTACACCGGGATCCCGGTGGTGAACGACGTCAGCTTCATCGCGCCCGCGGGCGAGGTCACGGGATACCTGGGTCCGAACGGCTCCGGCAAATCCACGACTCTCAAAATGATCACCGGCTTGATCGAGCCGAGTGACGGCGAGATCCTCTACTGTGGCCAGCCGATACATCGCGATCTCATCGCCTATAAACAACGCCTGGGTTACGTGCCCGAAGAACCTCATCTCTATGCGCACTTGACAGGGGCCGAGTACCTCGAAATGGTGGGCCAGCTCCGAGGGCTGCCGGCGAAGCCGCTTGCCGAGAGGATCGATGGTCTGTTGGGCCTGTTTTCCCTTCACGAGGACCGTTACGTAGCCATTTCCTCCTATTCCAAAGGCATGCGCCAGAAAGTCCTGCTGGCCGCAGCACTACTTCACAATCCCGAAATTATTCTGCTCGACGAACCCTTTTCCGGCCTGGACGTCAATTCGGCTCTGGTAATGCGCAGCCTGCTTGGCGAGTTGGCCGCGCGCGGCAAAGTGATTCTGTTCAGCAGTCATGAGCTCGAGATCGTGGAGCGTATTTCTTCTCACGTCATCATTCTGCACAAAGGCCGCGTAGTCGCCAACGATTCCGTTGAACATCTGCGCACGCTCATGGCACTTCCTACGCTCGAAGAGATTTTCTCCCAGCTTGCGATCGAGCAGGACACCGCAGGCATCACCCGGCAGATCGTCGAGTTAATGGAGCTGTAGCGTTATGCTCGATCCGAGGCAACAATTTCGGGTGCTCTACCGTGACTTCCTCTTGCGCATGGTCGATGTGGAAGTGCTCGCCGCGGGCGGTGATGTTCAAAGGCTGCTGGGACAGTTCGGCGCGCTGTTGGCCGCGTTCAGTTTTGTCGTGGCGATCTACATCATTCCGCCCTACGTGAGCACCACCTTGCGTCCCGATCAGATCGCCTTGGCGGCCTGGGGAGATCAGGAGTTCCCTGATCCAGCTCATTCGCTATCGACGCCAGCAATTTGATTTGACGCTCGGAGTGATCAGAGATCTGGCTTTTCCGAGTAGCCGCTAGCAAGAACGACAATCGCCTTGAGCGACGGGCCCATGAGCCAGCAGGACGTACACCCGATGATCCGCAGACACGCGACGGTCGCCGGAATCAGGACTGGCTGTCACACGTTTCGTGCAACCGGCATGGCCGCCTTACTTGAAGAACGGCGGCCGGTTGGAAGTCGCGCAGCAAATGGCCGGGCATGGGTCATTACGAACCACCGGGCTTTACGAGCGGCGCGGGGATGACGTGAGCCTCGGCGAGGTGGAGAGGATTGCGCTTTGAGGGTGCATGTTGAGCCGCATTTGAGTTAGATTGCGGTATGAACCCAGAGAATCGAGCGCAGAGGGATCTCGTCGATCTCCAGAAAAACCTTCGTGCCGTTGTTGCACTTTCGCAGCGGGCGTACCCCCTCACTATTCGAAGGAGCAGTCATCTGCGCTTCATGTTGGCTGCCTTTGCCATTAAGCAGAACGAGCACGCCAATTCGCTCCTAAAGCTCGGTTCGAGCCCCGATACTATGCTTATTGCGAGGACGATGCTGGAAGGCCTATCCCAAATGCTCTGGGCAGCGAAACGGCCAAGACAACGGCCTCTCCTCTGGCGCTCTTTCGCCTTTGTGCACGATTGGCGACAGATCCAGGAGCATCGGGCTAGTGGGCGATCGATTGACCCTCAAGTCGAGCGCAGCGTATGGGTTGGCCTCCGGCGCTTTGGCAACCGTTTTCTTACTAGGCAAGCAAAGGTATCGCGGGCGGCGGGAAACGTCCTGCCCGCTGATCCATATTGGAAGAATTGGTATGGAGAGAGCGAGTCAGAGATACTGCGCGACGTTGGCGGGCAGGATCTCCTGCGGCAAGCATACGGCCCCTTTTTCGGAATGGCACCACTGGCGCATCGGGGCGATTGGCCAGCTCGTGTCATTCGACGAGACAGCCGGGCGGTTTACAATGCTGACTTCAGGTCTTTCCGGTGCCGCCATGGCCACCGCTTGTGCATTCCATGTCTCTGGCAGACGATGCAACTACTGAACGCACGATGCCGTCTCGGAATGGGTCGCGAACTGCAGAGCCTTAAGTATCTTCAACTGAGCCTCGCGAAGCGCCGAGGCGCCCGGCAGCAAATTTCGGCAACTTCGGTATCCTGTCAGTACTGATCGGATTAACAGGGCGATAATGCTACACGCAATCCTTGGACTTATCCTTCTTCTGTTTTTGGTCTTTAATGCGGATTTGTTCCGGCGCGCTTTGGGCGTCCCGACCCGCAGGAGGCTCCGGCGAACGGATGTGGGACCGGCGGCGTCTGGTAAGCCCGTTGTGCCAATTGCTCGGGCTCGCTCAGCAAACGTCTGCCCGACAGCATTTGTCCCCTCATTCGAACCGTTCAAGCCTGAGAGAAAAAACAACGAGTGGGTTGAAATGAAAAGAAACAGCAAGAGGAGTGGGAGGAGTTCGGATCTGCGACGACAAGGGACACCTACCCGTATGGGTACGGCTCCGCTCGGGATACCAACGGCGATCTCGCACTTCGATTCAGGGAGAAGTTTCGGTCCAAGGTCGAGGTCGAATGGGCCAAGACCTTCGATCAACTTGGCCTTCAATGGGAGTACGAACCCCTTAAATTCGACATGGGTCCGGAACATTTTTCGTACTGCCCCGACTTCAGGGTCGCAGGACTTTCGATTCCCGATTCCAAACGTCCTCTATACATTGAGGTCAAGGGGTTCGGTGAAGAAATGAACCTGACCAAATACGTTCGCTTCACCGAATGGTACGACTGCGACTTGCTCGTTTTGGCTGACACGGCGAAGAGCCGCAAATACAACTGCGACTTGCGGATTTTGGCTCGTGACAAAGACGGCTTATCGAGGACCAAAAAGGAGAAGTACTTCCTCGTTTTGAGGTGCATCACCTGCGATACATACGACTGGTTTCCGTGCGATGAATTGCCCACGACTCGTTACATCATCCGCCAGAACTGCCCGTCTTCCCAGTACATCAAGCGTCAGAACGTCCCATCCTCGCTTGCGAGGGGATTTCCCTTCGGCTACCGAATGGCGGAAGGCGGGACGTTTTGGCTGAGAGTAGAGGAGGAGCCACCTCCGCTCACGATTCTCAGTACATCAGCCATATCTGAAAAACAACAGACCGAATATTGGGACTTGCAACTTCGAATCTGGAAGGCAGCGGTCAGCACGATGCCCTATAAAAGTCACCCTTCTCTCTGTCACGGGAAACCCTTTGAGAGAATCGTTGTCCCCAATTACTTTCTCATCCAGGCGGCCACCCTCGGGAGAGGACGCGTGGTGTTAGGCTCGCACCCATGAGCGATCTAATTGTGTTCATCGCGTTTATAGCAAACCTCGTGTTTCTTATCTGGTTCGGCTCGACGCTCAACTCAGTCAATGGGCGCATAAGGCAGATCCTCATTTCAACCACGATGGCGGTCGCCGGGGTTATCGCCGCCATCGCCCGGGATGCCGTATTCCCGGACCGGCGCGACAGATTTATCCCACCTACGGCCATCAGATTCCTGTTGATGTTCGGGACAAGGGAATCGATCCTTTTATCGAAAGCGTGTTGGGCCACTAGCTCAGCGAAGGATCTCGCCGAGCAGCACCCAGGCGCTGGATACTCCCGCCACGAGTGAGAAGATGAATCCTGGCGCTATCCAGTAGAGGCCTCCGGGGAAACCGATCAGAATCGATAGTCCCGCGATACAGAAGGGAAGCGTCGCGAGCTGGCTCAACACCATTCGCG